>JAHHUF010000099.1 GCA_020024115.1 Anaerofilum sp. | reverse complement strand
TCTGTCCTGATGTTCCTATTATATCACATTACTCGTGTATACACTATTTAAAATAGGGCATATCTGAAAACCAATAAATTGACGAATTTTTCACAAAGAATCAGTAAATGCAATCCAAAAAACGCAGCAAATACTATTCATTGTAGAAAAAGACAAAAATTTCGACTTTTTAGATAGCCTCTAATTCAAAAAAGGAGTTTGGAAATGATAAAAATACTTTTCATCTGCCATGGCAATATTTGCCGTTCACCTATGGCACAAGCAGTGTTTCAATATTTAGTTGACAAACACCAACTAACACAACAATTTGAAATTGATTCAGCAGCAACCAGCCGAGAAGAAATCGGAAACTCTGTCCATCATGGAACACAACACATTTTGGCACAAAAACAGATTCCCTCCCCAAAGCATTTCGCTCGTCAGGTAACCGTTGCTGACTTTGAAAAATTTGATTTTCTTATTTGTATGGACGACAACAATTTGCAAAATATGTATCGCCAGTTCCCTTCTGTGCCAAAAGAAAAGTTATCTTTGCTGATGGATTTCACCCCAAACCCTCACCCAATTGCTGACCCATGGTACACAGGAGATTTTGAACAAACTTTTAGCGATGTTTGGGAAGGTTGTTCCCACTTGTTTGAAACATTAACTAAACCCAAATAAGCAAAAAAGCTGACACTGCAACAATACAGTATCAGCTTTTTTTGCTTTAATCTTCATCAATTTGTTTGAAGCCTTTTCCCAAAACCTCGGTTGTTTCACTTACAATTACAAAAGCATCAGGGTCAACTTCACTCACCAACAATTTTAATTGATGCAGCTTTTTTGCTTTCACACAGGTCATCAAAACGCCTTTTGGCAAGCGTGCATACATTCCGGTGGCATGCAAATTGGTGATGCCATGCGGACTGTTTTTCAACAGAATATCTGAAACGGGTTCTGGCTTTTCGGTGATAATATAACACAGTTTTGCTTTTGAAAAACCTGTAATTACCATATCACTCACCTGTGAACTGACAAAAATAACAATCAATGCATGCAGCACATTTTCAGGATTGTGCAAGATTACTGCACCCGAAACTACAATTGCACCATCCAACACAGCAATCACTTGCGGAATGCTCATTCCTGGGAACAAGGGGCGAATGACTCTGGCCAAAAGCTCAGTTCCACCACTGGAAACTTCGTATTTGATAAAAAATCCAATTGCAATTCCCTGACAAATACCTCCATACAATGCGCCCAAAATGGGATTCAGTGTCATTCCATGTAAAAAGGATAATCCATCTGTGCAAAATCCAATTACCATTGTAGTGATAAAACACCGCAAAATAAACCGCCATCCTTGGGTTTTCAGTCCCAAAAGCAGAATGGGAAGATTGATACAGACTGACAGCATACCAACTGCAAGTCCTGTTTTTGCAGTGATAATCAAGGAAATACCTGTTGCACCACCTGCAACAATTTGGTTTGGCTGCAAAAACAAATTGATTGCCAATCCATAAAAAATACCACCCAAAACCATAAACAAGTATCGTTCAATTGTAGTGTTCAGTTTTTTTCCTGATTGTTCTGCAGGCAAGTTCATTCCTGTGTTCTCCTCTTTCGAAAAATAGTTTTCGGCGGCAACATCCGCAGACAAGGAATTGAAAATTTCATTTTGGGATGTGGTGTACTTTGAATGGGCTTGTTGTATTCATCCAAGATAAACAATGGTTTGAATTCATAAACCTGTCCGGATGGAGTCAACGCTTCCAATGTTTCACCCAGTTCAAATTTTCCTCGCTGGGTGCAATGTGCCATTTCGCCATCACAGCTTTCGCAAACAGCAACCAATTCCCACTCACGAATGTATCCGCCTGCTTTTGTATTTTGGATTGCACGGTCTGCACCAAAATAGAAACCGGGAGAATATCTGCGGTGGCTGGTGCGTGTCAGCTCTTCCAATACATCTTCGGGGCATTGATACTGTTCACCCATCCGCATTGCAGCATCCAAAGCACGGCGATAGGCACTGGTAACACTGGCAACATAATAAAATGTTTTTGCTCTGCCTTCAATTTTCAAGCTGTCAATACCAGCCGTCAGCACCAAATCCAAAAATGGAGCAGCACATAAATCATCTGCATTCAAAATATAGGTTCCTGTTTCTTCTTCGCCGATTTCATAATACTGCCCCGGTCGATTTTCCTCTACCAAATGGTATTTCCAGCGGCAAGGCTGTGTGCATGCACCGCGGTTTGCACTTCTTCCATTCAAAGCATGGCTCAGCATACATCTGCCCGAAACACTCATGCACATTGCCCCATGCACAAATGCTTCCAACTCCAACTCAGGGGGAGTATTATCACGAATAACTGCAATATCCTGCAAAGTCAATTCACGTGCCAACACCACTCGCTTTGCACCCATTTCATAGGCTGCGGTGGCTGCGGCATAGTTGGTAATGCCCACTTGTGTTGACAAATGTATCTCGGTATCTGGTGCATATTTTTTCACCAAAGACAAAACGCCCAAATCTGCCACAATAAACGCATCAACCCCTGCCTTTTCAGCAAGGCGAATGGCATCCGGCAAGCGAGCAACTTCTTCGTTGGTGGGAGTTGTATTCATTGTCAAATACAGCTTTTTCCCTTTTGTATGCGCCAATTTTGCTCCCTGTTCCAATTGTTCAGGGGTAAAGTTTTTGGAGGCTGTACGCATTCCAAACTCGGTCATTCCTACATATACTGCATCTGCACCATATTCCAGTGCATATTCCAACCGTTCCAAGTCTCCGGCAGGAGAGAGAAGTTCTGGCATAAATTTCACCCTTTCTTTGTTTGCTGCAACAAAATCATTTTGCAGCTTTGGTTATCCATTGGATGCGTTTACCTTTTCAGCAGCCTTAAGGTTCTTTTTATGTTCCTCAAAGGTAGTTGCATAGTAATACTTTCCTGCTTTATCTGTTAAGAAGAAATAGTAGTTGTGTTCTTGTGGATACAAAGCTGCTTGAATTGCATCCTTGCCTGGGCAGGACAATGGCCCTGCTGGCAGACCAACACGGGAATTGGGGTCATTATCTCCGGTATAATACGCATTTTTGATATTTTGTGGTGTTACCGATTCCCCTTGTGATACATCCACACCATTTTGTTTTGCATAATATGGGAAAACAAAATCAGACAGATAATACCATGTAACATCACTGCCCATGCGAGGATAAGGAGAATCAGGCTTTAAGCGGTTATGGAACACACCAGACACACCCGGCTGATTTGCTGGCAAGCCTGCTTCTTCTTGAATCAAACTTGCAAGAGTAATCACTTCACGCAGACTCATATTCAGCTCATCCATACGAGCATACATCTCCGGAGTAATCACCTTGTCAAACTGCTGGTACAATTTGCGCACAATATTGTGGGGAGTTTCATCTGCATAAAACTCATAAGTATCTGGGAACAAATACCCCTCTGCTTTCATAAATGTGTTGGGGTCAGCGTCCACTTTCCCCCAAAATGCAATATCGCTGAAATCACCATTGTTTGCTTCATCCAAAAATTCTTCTGCGGTGCAAAGCCCAGCTTCTTCAATTCTCTTTGCAAACTGGAACACTGTGCTGCCTTCGGGAATTGTAACCCAAACAGTTTCTTTCTTTTTGGTTTCGTTGAGTTTTTGAATAATCTGGTCATAGCCCATGCCTGCACGGAATACAAAATCACCATACTGCAACCGTTTGCTTGCGCCGGAAATCTGCAAATATACCTTGAAGAATAATGAATGTTCAATCACACCTTTATCCTCCAGAATATCTGCTATTTCAGCAGGGCTAGCCCCCTGTTCAATGGTGACAGTAATGTTTTCATCCCCATGTACTTTTCCGCCTGCAATTTCATCCATTGCCTGCATGATAGTCCATCCGGCAAACAATAATAACACAATAAAAATCAAAGACAGTACAAGACCAACCATGCTGCATCCAAACTTGCGTTTGCGTTCAGCTTCGTATTCCAAATCGTCTTCGTCTTCTTCATAATCATAGCCATCTGCTTGTTGTTCTTGTGGGACAACTTGTTCTTTTTTATTTTGCTCTTTTTTAAACTTCATACATTAACACCTCTTTAATCCAACATTAAACGCATATACCCATCGGATGAAGGCGACTGAACAGCCCAAAAACACGCCAGTGCATATTCTTCAATTTGTCCTTCTCCCAAACAAATTTCGCCGTTTTCTGCCAAGAGAATCTGTGCTTTTTCCAGCCCTGTTCGCTCACGAGCAGCCTCCAAAAGAAGCTGTGCCTCATAATCGCTTTGTGCAAACAGTTCTGTAAATTCCAAAATATCTCCTTTTTCAAAAAAGATTCCATATCCTTTGTCTGTTTCCACTGTGGTTGCTCCATGAGAATACATCGCAAGAATTTCAGCCACCAGCCCATTTTTGGGTAAAAAAACGGCGTTTGGTGCATACTTTTCACGCAATTGTCCCAGCCGTGCGGCTGTAATGGAATCAAAGTTCGCCTGTGCCCAAAGATTTCGGCGGATGCTGCGGTCTACACGACGCAGCCGCACATAAGGCACAAATTTCTGCTTCTTCCAAAACAGGGCTGCCTGCTGACTTCTGGGAATTACTACTCCATATCTCTTGCCTTTTAAGGTTTGCTGCTGTTTTGTATATTCAAGCAAACCTGCCATTTTTCCTTTGTGTCGCCATTCTTCTTTAGTGACTGCCCCATAAAAATATACACCCGGCAATTGCTGCATTGTGACAGGAATAGCCGCCAAAACGCTGACAATTTGTCCTTCCTCCTCAGCCAGATAAACATTCTCCAGCTCTGCAACTTCGGTCAAAATTCTTTGAGCATTTTCCGCAGACATTCCAAAACTTTGGCACCACAATTCACACAAAGCAGAAACATCTTGCTCTCTGGCTGAACGGTACATATTTATTCCTCCTTTGTTAGTACAACATCTGCCTGCTTGTATATTTCGTCTGCAATATCTTCAATAGAACACATGGTTTTATTATGAGTGCACTGAATTGTTTTCCAGCTTAAAGTGTTTGCACACCATTCTGCTGCCTGTTGGCTGACAGAAAGATAGTCTTTGTTTTTTTCATGAATATCCTTTTTGTTTTCTTGTCCATGATACCGCTTTGTCAGCAAATTTTGGCTGACTTCTACGTCAACTGCCAGATACAGCACCAAATCTGGCTCTGGGATTCCCACCTTTTGATATTCCAACTCAAACAGCCAATCAACAAAACTTTGCCATTGTTCCTGCGGCAATTTTGAACACTGATGTACTGCATTGGATGTGGTGTATCGGTCAGCAATGATAATTCCACCTTGTTGATAAAATTCCTGCCACTCTTGCCGAAAGCTGGCAAAACGGTCAATGGTATACAAAATTGATGCCGCATAGGGATTTATTGCATTGGCATCCGTTCCCAATGCACCTGCAAGGTATTCTTTGATTGGAACAGCAAACTCGCTCTGGTAGTTGGGAAAGGAAACTTTTTTCACTTGAAAGCCTTGTTTTAGCAATGTTTCAGTCAACCGTTGTGCCTGAGTTGCTTTTCCGCTGCCATCCAATCCCTCAAGAACAATCAGCTTTCCCATTTTGCTGCCTCCTCTTTCAAGGCGGTGTATTTGCTGCGCATTTCTGCCAACTTTCCACAGGTCATTTTTCCTTCTGGGCATGGGCCTTTGACACAGGCAGGGCCGCTGGATTCAAACAATGCAGGTGCCACACCACAAACCAACTTGAGCATTTCATCTGCCAATTGGCGAATTTCCCACTGAGCACGGTTGCAGCAGCGATGACGGAAAAAGTTGTTCAAGCTGCGTGCATTCATTGTGACAATCATTTTAGTGGCACAGGCATTGGGCAATACAAACCGTGCATCTTCAATGGCAAGTTTTTCTGCCTGTCTTATTGCTGCTTTTTCGTTCAATCCCTCTGCCATCAGGCGGCGAATGTGTCCATCTTTCAGCACAGAGGCAATATGACGGTACTGCTCCCCTGCCTGCTCCATTGCAGCAGAAAACTCCTGCTCACTTTGTTCATCTTGGTGAACTGTATCAGGGGTGACAAATTCAAAATCGTCCAGCCGCACATATCGCTGGCTTTGCACGCTGAAACTTGCAATGCGATGGCGGGTAATTTGTGCCAGCAAAGCACGGCTTACTCCTTCAATTCCAAAGGTAAAGCTTGCATGCTCAGTTGGGCTTTCATGCCCCATGCTGGCAAGTTTACGCACAAATGCTCTGCTTTTTTCGGGGTCTAATCCTTCCAAAAGGGTTTCGATGTGTGCGTCAGAATAACACAGCTTTGCTGC
>JAHHUF010000098.1 GCA_020024115.1 Anaerofilum sp. | reverse complement strand
CACGGCCTCTTGAACCCCATTCAAGCGCGCTACCAAACTGCGCTACACCCGGATGTCACTCTTAGCGACGCTATTTATTATAATGGATATTGCTGCTTTTGTCAACAGCTTTTTACAATGTTTTTTTAAAAAGCAACAAAATTCAAAACAGATGCAGTTTTTGCTGAAAGCAAATCTTTATAAAATAGAGTGAAACACATCTGCAAAGGCTTGAGACTATTGTGGTTTTTCTTGCAGCATGGCACGGTATTCTTGCGGTACATATCCGGTAGATTCTCGAAACAGCCGTGCAAAATAGCGAGGATTTTCATAGCCTACCATCTCAGCGACATTATATACTTTTAGATTGGAATCAGCTAAAAAGATTTTTGCTTTTTCCATTCTCAAAGCAGTGAGATATTCTACAAAGTTGGTTCCGGTTTTCCGTTTGAACAGACGGCTCAAATAGACAGGGCTGACATAAAATAGTTCAGAAAGCACTGCGAGGGTAAGATTTTCGGCAAAGTGGTTTTGAATATAGTCTTTAATACGGTCAATAAGTTCTCCTGTGAATTTGGCTTCATCTACCTGTAATATTTTATCAACTAGCTGCTGCAAATATTGTGTTACACAGTTATTGATTTCTAAAATGTTCTTTGAAGCCAGTACATCCATCAACACATCACTCAATATAATGTGACGCGGATAGTCGGGCAAGGCAAGCTGCTGGACTGGCGTATCCAACTCAACAAGCAGTTCAATACAAAAGTGCTGTGCTTTTGTTAAAGAAAAAGAAGGCTGTGTTTCCATAGCTGACAATGTATTTGAAAATTCTACAACCAATTGACTTCTTTTTTCTGGGGTTGACAGCAATTCAACCAAATGCGGAATGGCAGTATCCGAAGCACCACCATAGCTGACAAACATTTTTCGCACCTGTTGATAAAGCATTACACCACCACCGCTGCGTGCGTTTTGGTATCGCATGGCTTTTGCTGCCTGCAAAGCCCCGGTGCGCAACTGAGAATACCTCGGTTGTTGTTCAGAAACACCGATACAAAGAGGGAGATTACAAGCTGTTTTTTCCGAAAAATCTGCCAATGCTTTGCTCAAATCAAAAGCAATTCGTTCACCTTCCAAAACAGCAAAAATTTCATCTTCACCCAAAGAAACAATCTGGCAAGGTGTAAAATATTCCTGAAACTCCAAGGGTAAAGATTGGGGGAGTGAGGATTTGTTATGAGAAACAATGCGCACAACAGTGATGGGGCAATGAGAGTTCAAGCAAGTTGCTGCACGAGATTCGTCATAAGGATAGCCATTTGCAAAATTCATAATCAATGTATGTGCCAGCATTTCTCGCATTTGGGTATCATTTTCAGAAGGTTGTTCTTTTTCCAATGTTTCTCGCAATTTGTGCAAAACCGTTTTCATTGCACCAAAGTTGATGGGTTTTGTAAGATAATCAATTGCACCCAGACGCAAGGCTTCTTGTGCATAAGAAAACTCGCTATATCCAGAAAGAATAATTGTTTTGATATGGGGATATTTTTCTTTTAAAATGCGGATTAAGTCCAATCCGTTCTGCACAGGCATTTGAATATCGGTAATGACCAAATCAACCGATTCATTTTCCAAAAAAACCAAAGCACGGGCAACACTGGTGGCGGTTCCGGCAACAATATATCCTTCTTCCTCCCAGTGGACAAATCTGCTTAATCCTTGTGTTACCATTTCTTCATCATCAACCAACAATACCCGATACAATCCGATTTTCCTCCTTTTGTGCAGTTGGCTCTGCCGGAATGGTGAGAGTTACGACAGTTCCAACATTCAATTCACTTTCAATATAAATGCCATAATTTTCTCCGTAACAAAGCTTACAGCGTTGGTTTACATTTTGCAGACCAATACTGTCTTTGCCCAATGTGCTTTTTTCGGTATGAAGCTGTAAAGCAGCCAGTTGTTCTGAGGACATTCCGTTTCCGTTATCAGAAATTTTCAAAATAATATTTCCTTGCCAGTTTAATTCTCCGCAAATGCAAATACAGCGTTGGCTGGTATCATCATTGGAAAATGCGTGCCGCACAGAATTTTCAATAATGGGTTGTAAGGACAGGCAGGGCATTAAATAGGCGGATGGCTCAAAAGAAAAATCCGTTTTCAGCTGGAATTTACTGGTGTGGCGAAAATTTACCACTTCCAGATAGGTGGACGCATGCAAAAGACTTTCCTGTACAGTTTCTTTTTTTTGGTCACCTTTGATGGTCATGCGCAAAAGTGTACAGAATTTCTCAATCATATCGGAAGCAGAGCTTTCCTCTCCGTTTTCATACATACACTGCCAGCGAATCATATCCAATGTGTTGTATAAAAAATGTGGACTAATCTGCATTTGCAAAGCATTCAATTGTGCTGTTTTTTCATTTAATTCCAGCGATTTTTCTCGAATTTCAGATACATATACTTTATCAATCAACTCTTTCATGTCTGCCACCATGCGGTCAAACTCTTGGCAGAGCAGACCGATTTCATCGTGGCTTTTTGATTGGTACATTGCCGAAAAATCTCCTGCACCAACACGCTTCATGGCATAAATCAGTTTATTAACAGGATAAGCAACACTAACGGCTGCCAAGTAAAAACCAAAAGCACCAATTAAAATAACAACAAACATCACCACAAAGCTGAGCTGTGCAATTTTTTGAACTGTTTGCAGTGCGTAATCACGATATGTAAGATTTACAATATGAATGGGAAAAGATGGTTCACCACAAAAGTTGACAAACAGTTCTTTGCCTTTTGATTCCAGCAGCAAGCTGCCCTTATGCTGAGAAAAAATACGCTGAACAATGCCGCTGTTTTTGCTCAAAAAAGGTGGAGCGGACAGTCTGGCTGAAATTCCTTCTACCAAACCATTTTCTCCAACAATAAAGGTGTTGCCGCCATCTTGGCTGGAATATTTGTTTAAAGTGTGAGTGAAGTGGTTGGGATAAATACAGCCAACAAGCACACCCAAAGGCTGCTGAGTGTCAGGGCTGTATACTTGATAGGATATTGTAATACATCCGAGAATACCAAGTGTATCTGTGTCGTTTTCATAAAACAATGCAGAGGTTTCCTGCGAAGAATCCAACCAAGAGGAATAGCCCTGTGCTTTGACAGCCTGTTTATAGATATTGCTTTTATAAAAATCATCTAAATTCCGAATAAAAGGAGAATTGAGATTTTTTGGTGTGGATTCCATTTGATATTGGCTGTTATCCGTAACAAAAACCAATGTTTTGATGCCATCAACTTTAGTTTTGATGGAACGCAGCAGATGCTCGATTTTTTGGCGGTTGTGTTCAATGGTTTGGTTGGCTTGTACATCGCCAGCTTGTGCATCAGGCTGCAATAGTTTGTTTTGGTTGATGGCTTCCAATATTTCATCATTTTGGGTGAACTGCAACAGAGCAAGTTCCAGCCGTTCTTTTTCCTGCATCAATTCCAAAGAGGCGTTTTGCACAAAAACAGAAAGATGCTTGACTGCATTTGTCTCTGCTTCCTGAGCGTATTGTTTTTGATTAAAAAAGGTGATAAATACAGTTGAGACAATGAGCAAGGTGCAGAAAACCAATAAAAGGCGAGGAAAAATGGGAACTCGACGCAGTTGGGAAACAAGACGGCGGATAAACCATCGCGGGCGATGATGTATAGTCATTGTGTTCACCTCAAATAGGATAATGAATATGAAAATATTGTACCACGCTTTTGGGAAAACAACAACACAAAGCAGGGCACTTTTGTGCTCTGCTTTGTGTTGTTAAAAGCGAGGAATCATTTTAGGCGGTTTTGTTTGTTTCATTAAATTTTGCCAGTGCTTCTTTTTCTGCCAAAGCCTGTGCATCACCAAATTCTTTTTCCGGATTTGCGTTTGGATTTGCCAAAATCTTTTGAACAGCACGGTCTACATAGGAACCAAAGTCAGCTTTGCCGTAGAACTCCAAGCGGCCAATCTCACCAACACTGGACAAAATGGGTTCCCATTCTTCGGGGAAGTCGGTAAAATCAGTGATAGTCATATCGGTACGGGGGATTGTGATGGGAGCAATTGAACCTTTGCTTGCCAAATTCTCAAAGGCCAGAGAACGCTCCTCTTTGCTCATCAAAAAGCTGATATATTCCCACGCAGCATCTTGTTTTTCTTGGCTGGAGTTGGCATTGATAACCCAAGCGGAGCCTGCAATTGCAGTTGCAGATTTGCCAGAAGGGCCAGCAGGAGGCAGGCACAACCCCAAATCATCCAAATCCATACCACGGTTGGCAACATCCATAACCCAGTCCACAGCAAAAGGCATCATAGCAATTTTTCCTTTGCTGAACTGCTCCAGCAAGTCGCCGAATTTTAAGGTACGGTCGCTGGGCAGAACCTTTTCAGCAGACAATTTTTGATAATATTTTGCAGCCTCAATCACAGCAGGGTCGGTAAAGGTCAGCTCAATTGTGCCATCCTCATTTTCTTTTGTCAAATCACCACCGGCCTGCCATACATAATACTGGAAGAACCATTCAGTCCACTCTGCCGCCAATGTTGCATAGCCGGCAACCTGACCATTGGGGTCGTTCAGTTTTTTTGCCATCTCCATTGCTTCGTCCCAAGTAGCAGGAGGATTTTTGTATCCGGCAGCCTCAAACAATGCTTTGTTATAGCCAAACAGCATTGGTGTTACCTCAACAGGCACACCATAGATTTTTCCGTCACGAGTGAACATATCCAGATAGGTGGGGTCGAGGTATTGAGTTTCGTCCCATTTGTCCAGATAACTGTTCAGTGGGGTGATAATGCCGGAGGAAATGTATTTATCCATCATTGTGAAAGAGCCGTTGATGCAGTCAGGGGCAGTGCCGGCTGCAACAGCCTGATAAAATTCGTTTCCGGGGTCGCCTTCTTTTACAACTTTATTCAGCGTAATCCAAGGATGCTGTTTCAAAAACTCTGCTTCTCGTTCATCTTGAAATTCATCTTGATTTCGGCTGGTTACCCACAAAGTCAACTCTACGGGCTTGTGTTCTTCAGTGGAAGAACCGGATGAGGATGATTCTTTTTCGGAGCTGGAACTGTTGGGAACAGAAGAACTGTTGCCTCCTCCGCAGCCTGCCAGCATGGAGGCTGTGATTGCACTGCAACTTAATAATGCGAGTAAGCGTTTGCTGTTTTTCATGGTTTTTCCTCCTTAATAAAACTTATATTTTCATGAGATGCTTTAACGCATCGGTTTGTTATGAATTTAGTTTATCAAATTACATTTTAAATGTAAATGCACAAAAATTTGACTTATAGGTAAAAAAATTAACCACTTTTGTACAAAACAAGCGAATAAATTGTTCAAAACGAAAAAGTAAAAATCAGTGATACAAAAGGTTGATTTTATATATCTCTATGCAGCAGCAATCCTTGTTATAATGAAAAAAACAATTATAACAGGAGTGTGGATATCATGAAAAATAAAGTACGCCATGGTTATTTTTTGCAGCAGAAGATAGCCCCTTGGCTGATTCTTCTGATACCAATGGGTTTTACGCTGTGGCTGAAATATTATCCTATATTAAGAGCAATTTTTATTTCCTTTTTTAACTATGACCCAATCAACCAGCCTGGGCAGTTTGTGGGGCTGGAAAACTATGCAACCATGTTCAAAACACAATATTATTGGGAAGCATGGACAAACAGCTTTGTTTTTTTGATTTTGCAGCTGGCAATGACATTTTTGATTCCGATTATTCAAGCATTGTTCCTCAATGAATTGCGTAAGATGAAAAATGTTGTTTCCACAATGTACCTTTTGCCCACCTTGATTCCCACCACCATCAATGTAATCATCTGGCGCTGGGTATGGCATCCCGATTATGGTGTTGCAAACCAGATTGTCAAATTTTTTGGCGGAGAGCCTCAAACTTGGCTAAGTGACCCGGCACTTGTAAAATTCTGCATCATCTTTCCCGGTGTTATCGGTGGTGGTGTTTCGGTGCTGTTGTATCTTTCCGCAATTCAAGGCATTTCTGCGGATATTATGGAATCCGCTTCACTGGATGGTTGCACAGGCTGGAGCCGTATTTGGCACATTACATTGCCGAATATTCGCTTTATCATCTTTATTCAGATGGTAATGGCAGTATCTGCTTCGATGCAGTTGTTGGATGCTCCGTATATGTTTGCAGCAGGCGGCCCAAGCGGTGCATCCACAACACAAGGCATCTTTATTTACAACTCCTTCAACCGAGATTACAACTATGGCCGTGGTTCGGCAGCATCGGTTGTGCTGATGATGGTTGTATTGGTGATGACAGCAATTGAAATGCGTTTTGAAAATGCGGAGAGGGAGTGAGAAACATGAAAAAAGAAACTCCAAAAAAAATTCGGCTTTCTGGCA
>JAHHUF010000097.1 GCA_020024115.1 Anaerofilum sp. | reverse complement strand
TGCATTGCTATTTGGTGTGCTGTTTTGGCTTCAACTTGTGTAGACACTATTTAGGGGCTATCTGAAAAGTCGAAATTTTTGTCTTTTTCTACAATAAACGGTATCTGCTGCGTTAAAAATACTCGAAATCCGGTAAGGATTCCCGTGTTTTTTGGCTTGCATTTACTCATTTTCTATGAAAAATTCGTCAATTTCGTAGTTTTCAGATACGCCCTAATTGATTGGGACGGAGAAAACAAACGAGACGGAACGCGAAATGAGGTGGATATTTTTCTTTTAAAAGGAACAATTCCATTATTTATTAGTTGCAAGATGGGTACTCCGACAGCACTGGCATTGTCTGAAATAAAAGTATTGAGTGGAAAATTCGGCGGTGAAAATTCAAAAACAATTTTGCTGACAGCAAGTGCAGTAAAAGCAGAAAACCATGTTTTATCAACAAGAGCAAAGGATATGGGGATTGTTCTGCTAGACCGAGGAGATTTAGGACAAAAAGATTTAGGACAGCGTTTTATGAAAATTGCACAAGCTCATTTTTAAAAGTTATCTTGTATCATGTTTTAAAATATGGTATTCTTACAAAAACAAACTTGTTTTATTGGGAGTATTTTTTAATGGAAAAGAAATTTTTAGATAAAGCATTGCAATACACAAAAGAACTTTTGGCAATTCCAAGCCCAACAGGATATACTGCAAAAGCCACTGAATATTTACTTACTACCTTGCAGAATATGGGGTATTCCCCTATAAAAACTACAAAAGGTGCTGTACAAGTTCTATTAGGTGGTCAAGGTGAAGGTGGTTTGATGTTGGCATCCCATGTAGACACATTGGGTGCAATGGTTCGTTCTGTAAAATCTACTGGAAGACTGCGCGTTAGTCCGGTGGGTGGTTTAAATGCTGGAAATACCGAAACAGAAACAGTAACTATTTATACCCGTGACGGAAAAGTGTATGAAGGAACCCTTCAATTAGAGAACGCATCTGTACATGTAAATGGAAAATTGAAAGAAATTGTACGCACATGGGACAATGTAGAAGTTGTTTTGGATGAAGAAGTAAAAAATGCACAGCAAGTAAAAGATTTAGGAATTGGTACAGGAGATTTTGTATGTGTAGAAACACGCACAAAGATTACACAAAGCGGATATATTAAAAGCCGTTTTTTAGACGACAAACTTTCTGCTGCAATTCTTTTGGCTTTTGCTGAATATGTAAAAGAAGACAGACTGGTTCCGCAAAAACCTTTGTATCTGAACTTTACCACCTACGAAGAAGTGGGACATGGCGGAACAGCTGATTTGCCCACAAATTTGGATGAATTTATCAGTGTTGATATGGGTTGTGTAGGGGATGATTTGAATTGCGATGAAACAATGGTTTCTATTTGTGCAATGGATTCCAGTGGTCCATCCAGTTATGATACTGTTACCGCTTTGGTAAAAACAGCAAAAGAACACAATATCCGCTATGCCGTGGATGTATACCCTTATTATGGTTCCGATGCAGATGCTGCTGTGCGAAGTGGTGCATCTGTGCGTCATTGTGTAATTGGTCCTGGTGTATATGCTTCTCATGGATATGAGCGTTCTCATATTAAAGGGGTCGAAGCCACTTTGCAATTGATTGCAAACTATGTTCCTTTTCAAATCAATCAATAAAAGTAAAAAATATTGCTAATTATATCAAAATATTGTCTTGTATCCGTTGTTTGTGCTTAACATGCTTGACATCGATATTTCCAACTTAGTATAATAGTTGAAAATTTAATTAAGTTTCCGAGCTGTATTATCTAAGGCAATTGCTATGATTTGCAGCCTAACCTTTTTATATGTTTTTTATTATAGAGGTTGCTGAGTTATACTGGAAACGGTATAGCTTTCCGTACTTTGAGAAGGAGACAGAAACGAATGGAAATGTCAATTTTGATATAACCTTGTTTTGTTGTGTAAAAAGCTGTCTTGATTTCAAGATGGCTTTTATTTTTTTGATTTTACCACACAAATTTACTTTATATGTGAGGGGGAAATGCTGCAAAACCCACAATATATTTTTATTGTATCAAGTGCAGCGATTTTAACATGAAAAAAGCAAAGTTGTCCTATTCGCTAATAATTGTGCTATTATTTGTTGCATTGATTGTGGTAATGATTGCCTCTATTACAATTGGTCGGTATCCTATGAGTATCAAAGAACTTGCTGGAATTTTAGGATCTAAAATTGTTCCCATTGAGCCGTTTTGGGCATCTGTGCAAGAATCATTGCTTTTAAATCATAGAATTCCGCGTATATTATTGGCTTGTTTGGTTGGTTGTTCTTTGGCCACTGCTGGTGCTTCTTATCAAGGTGTGTTTCAAAACCCTATGGCTTCGCCTGACATTCTTGGTGCATCTTCTGGTGCCGGATTCGGAGCAGCGCTTGCAATTTTATTTGGATTTGATGGTTCTATGGTTGTTACATTTGCATTCATTTTTAGCCTTCTTACGGTATTGGTTGTAATATATACAGGAAATATGGCAAAAGGAAAACGAGTGCTTGGACTTGTTTTGGCTGGTATTATGGTTGGGTCTTTGGTTTCATCAGGTACTTCTTTTATTAAAATGGTAGCAGACCCAGAAGACCAACTTCCTGCTATCACTTATTGGATGATGGGTAGTCTGAATGGAACAAACCCGAAAGATGTATCTTTTGCAATTATACCAATGGCAATTGGGTTGATTCCCTTATTTTTATTGCGTTGGCGCATCAATATTTTGACACTTGGCGATGAGGAAGCTCAGACCATGGGAGTAAATGCGAAATATTTACGATTTATTGTCATTTTGTGTGCAACCCTCATTACAGCTGCCAGTGTTTCAGTAAGTGGTGTTATTGGTTGGGTGGGATTGGTCATTCCACATCTTTCACGGAGAATGGTTGGGAATAACTATAAATATCTTATGCCAACATCTATGCTGTTTGGAGCAATTTTTTTATTGTTAGTAGATGATATTTCCCGAAATTTGCTCACAACTGAAATTCCAATTGGAATATTAACTTCATTTATTGGAGCCCCATTCTTTATTTACCTTATTTCAAAGGATGGTGAGCATAATTGAGCATCAAAGTTGCTAATTTATCATTTAGCTATGGTACTTATGAAGTATTAAAAAACATCAATTTTGAAGTAGAGTATGGTCAATTTTTATCTGTATTAGGGCCAAATGGAGTTGGAAAAAGCACATTGTTTCGTTGTATGCTAGGGTTGCTTCGTCCAACTTTTGGAAATACATTTGTTGAAAATAAAGCTGTTGAAACAATGAATGCTGCACAGCTTGCAAAATATATTTCCTATATTCCGCAGTCACACAATCCAGTCTTTAATTTTAGCGTTTTTGATATGGTACTAATGGGAACTACTGCACAAACAAAAAATTTTTCTGCACCAGGAAAAATACAAAATGAACAAGCAGAACTTGCATTGGAGCGTTTGGGCATTTCTCATTTAAAAAATCGTGGATATGGAAATATCAGTGGTGGTGAACGGCAGCTTACATTGATTGCAAGAGCAATTGCACAGCAGGCCAAAATTCTTGTAATGGATGAACCATCTGCCAATTTGGATTTTGGAAACAAAATCCGTGTGATGAAAACAGTACATAATTTAACGCAAGATGGTTATATTGTAATTCAATCAACACATGACCCCGACCAAGCCTATTTTTATTCTGATAAAATTCTCGCTTTGTATAATGGGGAAGTTTTGGGATGGGGAACACCACAGGAAATTATATGTGATTCCCTCATTTCTACCTTATATGACATAAATATAGATGTTTGCAGTATGCATAACGATAATGTTCGTGTTTGTGTTCCTGCTGATATAAAAGACAAAAAAAGGAGAACTTAATTATGAAAAAGCGACTTTTAACTTTGATGATTGTTTCCAGTATGCTGCTTAGTTTGGCTTCTTGCGGAAACTCCACTCAAAGTAATGCAACTGAATCTTCCGGTTCTGGTAGTGAGATTTCCAGTTCCAGCACTGTTAAGGAAAGTGGAAATGAAGATGTCTCACAAACATATTTATTCACAGATGATGCTGGCAGAGAGGTAGAAATCCCAAAAGAAATTACTCGTATTGTCCCATCGGCACCTTTGGCACAAATTATTTTATTCGCAATTGCTTCAGAGCAGTTTGTTGGTTTAGCTACTGAATGGCATGATACCGCAAAAGGTATTATTGGTGACAAGTACTTTGATTTGCCATGCTTTGGAAGTTTGTATGTATCCGCTGATTTGAATGTGGAAGAATTGGCACTTGCTGAACCACAAATTATTATTGATATGGGTGAACCAAAGAAAAGTATCAAAGAAGATTTGGACAATCTTCAAAACCAAACCAATATTCCTTCTGTTTATGTTTCATCTACTTTAGAAAGTATGCCTGAGACATATCGCAAGCTCGGAAAGTTGTTGGGTAAAGAAGAAAAAGGTGAACAGTTAGCACAATTCTGCGAAAAAATATATAATCGTACAACTTCTATCATGGAAAAAGTTGGCGATAACAAAATTGATACCTTGTATGTTATTGGAAAAGATGGTTTGAATGTTTTGGCAAAAGACTCTTATCATTCTGAACTGCTGGATATGCTGACAAACAATGTTGCAGTTGTTGACAATCCTTTAAGCAAAGGTACCGGAAATGAAGTAACAATGGAGCAAATTTCTTTGTGGAATCCTGATTTTGTAATTTTTGCACCAGACAGCATTTATGATACTGTAAAGCAAACTGATAGTTGGAATAAAATTGATGCCATTATAAATGACAAATTTGTTAAAGTTCCTGCTGTACCACACAACTGGATGAGTATGCCTCCTGCGGTACAGCGCTACTTGGGTTTGATTTGGTTAACTGCTGAATTGTATCCTGAATATTGTGATTATGATGTCAAAGCAGATATTATGGAATATTATGAATTGTTTTATAACTGCAAATTGACTGACGAACAGTATAATACTATTACCAAAGATGCTTTTTTGAAATAAAAGTGAATTTTGTTTGTCAATTAAAGTAAAAGGAATGAAGTTTTATGTCAAGAAAAACATTGATTGTCAATGGTTCTCCTCGTGTTAATGGAAATACGGCAGTATTGATTGCACAACTACGCAAACATTTACAAGGTGAAATAGTGGAAATTTCTGCATTTCGCTCAAATATTGCTCCTTGTGTGGACTGCCGTTCTTGTTGGAAAACAGCAAAGTGTGTTGTTGAGGATGAGATGAAAATTATATATGACGATGATTTTGATAATATTGTTATTGCATCTCCTGTTTATTTCTCAACATTACCTGGTGCTGTTTTAAGTGTAATGAGCCGTTTGCAGCCATGGCATGCAGCAACATTCTTTTTGAATAAACCTTTGCAGCAGCGTCCCAAAAAATCTGCTGCAATTCTCACTGCAGGTGGAAAAGGAAACGAAAAAAATGCAGAACATCATTTAAGTGCATTTTTTAAAATGGTAAATGCAACAGGATTTCAAGACCATATTATCTGCTCAGGTCGTACAGACACACATCCAGCCCAAGAAGATGAGATTGCAATGGCTGAAGTTGTAAAGTTGGCACAATGGTTGATGGAAGATTGAGAGGAGAATAAAATGAGTTCAATTCCTATCATTGGTTTTTCAGCATATTCAGGAACAGGAAAAACAACTTTAATTGAAAAACTAATTCTCTGTTTGAAATCAAAAAACTTACATCTTGCTGTAATCAAACATGATGCACACAATTTTGATATTGACCATGAAGGGAAAGATTCTTGGAGATTTTCCAATGCCGGTGCTGATATTATGTTAATTAGTTCAGATACAAAAACAGCACTTGTTGAACAAAGACCACGAACTTTTCAACAAAATATTGAGATGATTCACGATGTTGATTTGATTCTTGTAGAAGGATACAAGCAAGAAAATATCCCTAAAATTGGAATTTGCCGTAAAGCAACAAATAAAGGGCTTCCTTTTTCACCAAAAGATTACATTGCAATTGCAACGGATGATGATTCTATCAAAAATAATACCTCTACTCCTTGTTTTGCATTGGATGATATTGATGGTTTAGCACAGTTTATTATTGAACAAACAAATATATAAATTTCAAAAAACTCTTGCTATTTAGTGGCATAAACTAAATAGCAAGAGTTTTTCTATCTATAATGTTAAAAACCATTTATTTTATGCTATAATAACAATTAAACACATACAAATTAAAGGAGATTTTTATGGAAAAAAATCAACTTCCCAATATAGCTATAATTGGTGGAGGAGCATCTGGATTGGCCGCAGCAATTTCTGCTGCCAAACAACATACAGCAAATGTTTATATTTTAGAGCGTTTAAATCGGGTTGGAAAAAAATTGTTAGCAACAGGGAATGGAAGATGCAATTTAGAAAACAAAAATATCACACCTGATAATTATCAAACAAATTCTAAAAAACAACTTTCTAAATTATTGGAAAGATTTTCAGTTGATGATAAA
>JAHHUF010000096.1 GCA_020024115.1 Anaerofilum sp. | reverse complement strand
ATGTTAATAACTTGTTTGTTTTTTTCCACTGCAACCAAATCATACATGGTTTTTCGGTTTACATTGTCTGATTTTTCCAACCAAACTTTTGTTTTTGGCAACAGAAGTTCTCTGCATCTTCCTGTGTTTTTCACATGACAAATTGCTGTTTCGCCATCTATCTTAGCGTATGCCACAAACCGGTTGGGTCTGGAGATAAACTCTGCTTGTATAATATTTTTATATTGCATCTTTTTTCAATCCCTGCTATCATTTTGTAAAAGCATTTTTTATTTTATTCAACTATATTGAAAATTTTTATGCACATTCCTTTCCAAAACACAACCAATCTTTCTCTCTTATCCTTTCAAGAAGCATTAGAATCTCTGCGAAGAATATGATACATCCTAATGGCTGTATGTCTTGAATTTTTACTCTGAATGGCATCAACAAAATATGGAAACCTTTGATATATTTTGAATATTTTCAACACTGCTCCTGCCATTTGGGCTGTATGGGGTACGATTATTGGAGCACGACCCTATCTTCCTACTTGTGTAAAAGAAATGGTTTCTATCAGGAACAGCTTTCAAGCGCAATGGTTCACAGCCGAAAGACGCTCCAAAAAAGGCATCCACATCACCCTTTGTATCTCAAAAAGGAAACTTCATTGGACTCTTTTGATGTTGACAGTTACATTTAATCATTGTTAACAAAATAAAACAGTGTTTTAAAAGACAATTCTCTTTCAAAACACCGTCTTGCTTTAGGCAATAGGATACGCTAAGCAGCTTGACTGCTGAAAGCACCTTTTCCTGTTGCCTAAATTTTTTATTGTTGAAAAATTACTGCGCCAAATATTCTTCTAAACACAATCCGCTTTCTTTGATTTTTTGTGCTTGTTCCACCCCAACATACCGAAAATGCCAAGGCTCATATACCATTCCGGTAATTTCAACTTTATCTTCAGGATACCTCAAAATAAAACCATATTCTGCTGCATACTGTTGCAGCCACTTAAATTCTTCTGTTTGTGCAAAGGCAATTGAAGTATCCTTACTTCCGCTGTCCATCAAATCAACTGCCAATCCCAAACTATGCTCGCATTGGCGATAAGGAGGTTCTTCCATATTTGCCAAAACAATTGCATCTTCTTTTGAGTATCCACGGCTTTGATAGGATGCAATTTCGTTTTTATTTCGAGTGGTTTGACGATTCACACCACGATAGCCAGATTCAATGCGCAATTTCACACCATCTGCCTTTGCTGCATCCAACATCTTTTCTAAATCGTCCAAAATTCTTTCATCAAAATAGTATCCACCGCCAAATGCAGTCATTTCCTGCTCGCCATAGTCCTCGGGCAAAGGATTTTCTGCATTTACCAAACGGAGATACCATTCATTTCGAGGAATATCTCCCACCTGTTCCATTGACTGGGACACACTCTCTCCCGTTGCAGCCGGTTCTTGTGATGATGCAGGAATGGGTGTTGCATCCACTAAAGACTCTGGTGTTTGGTATCCATCTTCTACTGGTTTTGGGGGCAATGCCATCAACCAAATAAAAATGCCTACAACTACTAAAACAACCACCATTGTTATAATAATAGCTGAATTTTGTGTTTTATTTTTTAGTCTGTTTTCCAATATATCTTCTTCAACAATTACCGCAGAGTTTTTATCATTTTTGTCAAAAAATTTTTGACTTGGCATATTTCTCACAATCCCTCTTTAAAAATTGTTACAACACATCTAAAAAATAATTGATTGGGGCATATCTGAAAAATCAATTTTTCAGACAGCCCCCAACGCAATTTCAAGGCAAGACTGCATTATTTCAGATGGTGGACTGCACCCAAAAATTTTCCGACAGATAAACTAAAAACACAGGCAACCCTTGGTGGCTCGACGAGTATTTTAGGGAAATATGACCGAAAATTTTGGTGCAATACCCTGTCTGAACATTTTGTGCAAATTGTGTGGTGTTGCCTTAATTTGATTTTTTCTTTTTATTCTGTATATTTGTAAAAATAAGCAAGCCCACTGCCACAACTGCCAAAACCATACCAATTAAAATAAACCGCTGCATCACACCATTGACATACCCTGTCAGCAGCAGCCGCAAACTTTCCGGGCTAATGTTTGCGCGTTCAAATACTTTTTGTGCCAATGCTAAAATTGGCAGCACAATGCTTAAAATAGACAATGAAAAACAACCATCCACAATATATGGCAGGAAATTTTCCGATTTTCTGGAAATCATCCACATAAACACCAAAACCAACAACATCACAATTGACAAACCTGCCAACACAATTATCATTGGTTTTTGGATATTTTCCATCATACGAATTGCAAACTCCAAAAACGGAACTGTTGTATAATTCTCATATTCAGCACGACAGCTTTCTGCCAAATTTTGCACACCTGTTTCAATGGAAGCTGTTACATCAATCTTTCGGTCTTTTACATTTTGAATAAGGTGTTCGTACAATTCTTTTTCATAGATGCTGTAATCTACCGGATTTCCTTTTCCATATAGATAATCAATGCCTTGATTTACAGATGCAATAATTCTTTCGTCTGCTGCAAAAGGCACAAAAACCTCTGCATCAAAATTAGAAGCCAAACCATAGGATTTGAATGTTTCAGTCAGTGCGTTGCTGCACTCTGCAATATAACCGCTATTTTTTGCTGCATTTTTAAAATACTGTGGATTCAACAATGTGGCTTGTATCACACCTGCACAAATCAATAAAAATGCAAAAAAGGTCATGCAAAAGCTCAGCACTGTCATCACAATGTAATGCGCCGTTCCTTTTGATACTGTTTTGTTTTTACTCATCTCTGCTCTCCTTAGTCACCAGAAACCCAAACCGGTCCTGATACATACTCACCATATACAAAATATCTTTCTGGTGTAACACCAATGCTGCCAAAAGGATAACAAGTATACAAGATAATATTTTCATCTGTTCGAGAAAAATCATACGCTGTTGTATCCTGATGGTCTTTGACTTGTGCATCAACAATTTTGTATTGATAGGTTCCGTAATGAGTTTTGACTGTAATCATAGAACCAATTTTTGCGCTACCCAAATCCGCAAACCATGTATTGGTATGAGCTGCCATCATAACAGTTCTTTGTTGTCCTGGAAGGTATCCATATGAATAAGTTCCTACACCTTGGTTAAGCTGTTTGGGGGCATCACCATAAAAAACAGGTGCTTTTACCGATGTTCCCTCGATAGTGATTTCTCCATATTGGTCATCTTCTTTGGGAAATTGAATATCTTTAACAGAAATATGTTCTTGATCAGCAAGTGCTTCCCCTTTTTCAAGCTGCTCCATCAAGTTTACTCCATTGTATTCTTGTTTTGCTTCATTTGAAAGCAACAGAGAAAACAAACCATAATACGGCTCAACAGCTGGCCAGACTGTCAGATACAAAATCCCCGCCGTAAGGATAGAAAAAAGAATCGGAAGAGCTATATAACTCTTCCGACCGTGAATGCGATTCATTTCGCTTTCGTTGCGTAGGCTAAATTATTTAGCCAACAGGCCTTTCTTAACGCCGTATACAACAGCAGCGCCCATAGATGCAACCATAGCCAAAGCTGCACTGATAGCTGCGGTCAAGTTCATGTTAGCACCAGTAGCCTTGATAACACCCTTAGAACCGGTGGAACCTGCAACAACGCCGCCAGTGGTGGTACCGTTCATGCTGTTAACTGCACCAACTGCACCAGTCTTGGTGTTGATGTCTGCACCTGCGGTTGCAACATTGCTAACGATAGCAACAGTCATAACATCGCCAATTTTGGTCATGTTCAAGCTCAGCTCATGACCCTTAGCAGCAGGGTCAGCGTTAACAGTAGCAATAGTGCTGTCTGCCAATGCTTTAACCTTGCCCATGTTCTTAGCGTCTTTTGCTGCTTTAGCTGCATTTACATTAGCCAAAACAGTGTCCAGAGTACCTTCACCCAATTTAACGGTGTTCAGGTAGGTCTGAGTTGCGGTTACTTGGCTTGCGTCTGCGCCAGCTGCTTTAACTGCGTTGATTACTTCTTCATTGGTAGCTGCCATAGCAGGAACTGCCATTGCACCAACTACTGCCAATGCTGCGATTGCGGATACGAACTTTTTCATTGGTTTTTCCTCCTGTCGGAATAATTAAAAATCTATAAAATCTTTTTCAGTTCCCATCCAAAGACTTTACCATAATAAATGCGAAAACTTTCGCTTTTCAGTAATTATACTACAAATTTTTTCAAAAGAAAAGTAGTATCTCAAATTTTATATTTAGAAAGAATTTCTATCTTCCATCTTAAAATCTTTGTACACTTTGCCTATAATTGTCGAATAAAATTAAAAATAATAACCAAATATCGAGCGAATTGGCTTGAGCGGCATCACTTTTGCTTTGCCGCCGGTTGCTAATGCAGAACCTGTTTGATTCATCATTTCGACAAATCCTCTACCCATTTTTTTCTCCACAAGCTCTTGCGCTTGTCCAATCATCGGTGGGCGTTTCTCCATGGAATGAGTATCTGAACCCATACAATGCACCATTCCATGCTTCATCAGCAAAAAGATAAATTTTTGTGCATTTTTATGCTTTACCAAACTGGTAGCATTTACCTGCGCATAACAACCATCGCCCAAAAGCTGATAGAGTTTATCAGGCTCATTCTGAAAATATGTATATCGCTCTACATGAGCCAGCAAGGGCTTAATCCCCTGCAATTGCAACTCATCCAAAACTTCTCCTGTCCATTTTGGCAAATATGCTACCGGCAATTCCACCAACATACATTGTGTATTTCCATAACAAAGCCGTTCCACTGCTTTTTGGTCAGCAAGTTCTGTCGAAAAAGCGACCTCTGCCCCTAATACAAACTTAACATCCCAGCCTTCTTTCAAAACAGCTTCCTGCAAAATTTCAAAAGACCGTTCCCGTTCTTCCAAAAACTGCTCAATGGTTTGTTTTTCAAAATTAAAATGTGGGGTCAAACAAATTGTTTTTATCCCATCCCGTAAATCCTGTTTAATCAGTTGGATGGATATATCAACATTTTGGGCACCATCATCAATGCCCGGTAAAATATGGCTGTGCATATCAATCATTGTCAGTGCCCTCCTTTGTTATTGTTGTGTTGGCTTACTGCTGTAATCGTAATAATAACTATAATAATATCCACTTTCTTTATTGGTGGATTTCATATCAAAGTCATTCATAACCACACCAATCAAATTCGCATTAATTGTTTCCAAGTTGCGTTTTGCCAATTGAGCCTGCTCAATTGTAGCGTGTTTTTGGCGGATTACCATAATAACACCATCTGCAAACTGGCTCAAAACAGCTGCATCTGTCACCACAGAAACCGGTGGAGTATCAAACAGAATAATGTCATACATTTTTTCCATTTCTCTAATCAGTTGCTGCATTTTGGGGCCACCCAAAAGCTCTGCGGGGTTGGGAGGAATAGCACCTGCTGTCAAAACATGAATGCCGATATCACTGAAGCGCACAATAGAATCTTCCAATGTACCTGCCCCAGACAAAACACCGGTCAAACCTACACTGGAGTTTTTAGAAATGCGCAGATATTTGTGCAGAATAGGTTTGCGCATATCACAGTCAACCAACAACACTCTTGTGCCTGCTTCTGCCATTGATACAGCCAAATTAACTGCAACGGTACTTTTTCCATCACCGGGAATGGCACTTGTAATAACAATCTTTTTATAATCGCCATTCAAAGAAACGAACTTTAGGTTCGTTCTCAGGGATTTATATGCCTCCTGATATTGAAAAGGAGCCTTTTTGGAAATGATTTGAAATTTTCGGTTAATCTTCATCTGACCGTTTTTATTTTTTTTCATTTTTCCTTACTCCTCTATATTGATTCGTGGAATAACTCCCAAAACAGTCAATCCCAAATGTTTGGTAATATCACTATCTGTTACAAAGGTATTGTTGAGCATTTCTTTCAAGAAAGCATATCCCACCGCCAAAACTGCACCCAAAACCACCGCAATTACAGTGTTCATCAATTTGTTGGGAGAAACAGGATTTTCAGTAACATTTGCTTCGGATACAACCTTAACAGAACCAGCTTCTACTGTTTCGGTCAAAACTGGTGCTGCAATACGCATTAACTCTGCAATGATAGAGCGTGCTCGCTGAGGATCTTCATCTATAATTGATAACTTCATAACCTGCGATTGATCCACTGCATTGATGGAAATTGCAGATGCCAAACCAGAAGGGCTGTATGCCTCGCTGATTCCCAACGCATCAATCACTTGTTTTAAAACAGTTTCACTTTTCAATACAACAGAATAAGTTCCAACCAAGTTTTTGGCAGAATTGATGTTATCGTATGTTATAACTGTGCTTGCATCGCTTCTATTGTTTACAATCAACATACCATCTGCCCGATATTTTGGTGTGATTAAAAAGGTTGTAGCCAACATACCAATCAATCCGCAAATTGCTGCGCTGGCAATAATCACCAAAATATTACTCTTTAAAATTGAAAATACTTCTCGTAGATCAATAGTTTCATACTCTTGTTCCAACACGAATTCCTCCTGAGCGAAATTTGACATTTTTTGCAAAATCTTTGAGTATTGTATCATACATCAAACATTCAAACAACTGTTTTTTACAAAAAGATAAAT
>JAHHUF010000095.1 GCA_020024115.1 Anaerofilum sp. | reverse complement strand
TCCTTAATCAATCGAAATTTTTCAGCCTTTAATGTTGGTTCAGTCTTCAAACCCTTGCTTGCAGCAGCAGCTTTGGAAGAAGGATGGGACGAAAATGCAATTTATGACTGCAAAGGTTGGGTTGATGTGGATGGACAGATTTATCGTTGTGCAATGGGCATTGCACATGGACAAATCAATATGGCACAAGCTCAGGCGCAAAGCTGCAACTGCTATTTTGTGGAGTTGGGCAAGTGGCTGGGAGCAGAAAAAGCACTGAAGATTGCCCAAGAAGCAAAGTTCGGGGAGTCGGTTTATTTTGCGGCATCTTTAAAAAGTGCGGAAGGCAGCTTGCCAACAATTGAAGAATTGCAGTCCAGCGGTGAACTTGCCAACTTCAGCTTTGGGCAAGGGAAACTGACAGGAACACCGGTACAGGTAGCAGCGATGATGAATGTATTTGCCAATGAAGGGGTATACAAACAACCCACTTTGGTGAAAGGGTTCATTGACGAAGGAACCGATGTATTGCAGCCATCACTGTATTTTGAACAAGAAAAACAGATTTTTTCAAAAAAGACAGCAAACAAAATCAAAGATATGCTGTGCGGAGTGGTAAACAATGGTCTGGGCAGCAAAGCACTGCCAACCTTTGGGGGAGCAGGCGGCAAGACAGGAACCGCACAAACAGGGCGGTTCAACAAAGACAAAGAAGAATTGACAGATATTTGGTTTGCGGGCTTTTGGCCAGCCAAAAAACCGAAATATACCATTGTTGTGCTGTTGGATGAAACATTGCAGAAAAGCACAAAGGCGGCTGAACTGTTTTCGCAGGTTTGCAATGGGCTGGAATATTTGGAAGATTCAAATTAGAAGTGTTTCTTATCAAAGAGTTTTTTGCAGAAAAACCCTTGTAAAACACTCATTTATATGATATGATTAAAATAATTGATAATATGATGTTTGGCAATGATAGGGCTAACAATCAAAAGCAATTCTGACAGAGAGAAAACCGTTTGCTGAAAGGTTTTTGTATTGCTACGATTTGTACCGCCACCCTTGAGCCTCCTGTGAGAGCAGGCGTAAGCGGCGTTAACGCAGACAAAGTGGTGCTGTTGCAACAGCACAAACTGGGTGGTACCACGGAGATAAATTAGGTCTTCGTCCCTATCTTGGGGCGGAGGCCTATCTTTTTTTGGAAAAATCATGTTATCAGCAATGTGATAGAACAAGAAAACTTGCAGTTAAAATGGAGGATTATACACCAATGCAATGGACTGGATTGAATGAACTGCGTGAGCGGTATTTGAAATTTTTTGAAAGCAAAGGACATCTTCGTCTGGACAGTTTTCCTCTTGTCCCAAAGGATGACAACAGCCTTTTGCTGATTAACAGTGGCATGGCTCCCATGAAAAAGTGGTTTTTGGGTCAAGAAGAGCCTCCCTGCCATCGTGTAACCACCTGCCAGAAATGTATTCGCACCCCTGATATTGAGCGTGTAGGCATTACCGCTCGTCATGGCACTTATTTTGAAATGCTGGGTAACTTCAGCTTTCAGGACTATTTCAAAGAGCAGGTAATTCCTTGGGCATGGGAGTTTTTGACCGAAGAACTGCAAATTCCCGCAGAGCGTTTGTATGTTTCTGTTTATGAGCAGGACGATGAAGCATACGACATTTGGACAAAGAAAATGGGGATTCCAGCAGACCACATGGTTCGTTTGGGCAAAGAAGATAACTTCTGGGAGCATGGCTCTGGCCCTTGCGGCCCTTGCAGTGAGATTCACTTTGACCGCGGCGAGGAATACGGCTGTCATAAACCTACCTGTGGTGTAGGCTGTGACTGTGACCGCTATATGGAAGTTTGGAATCTGGTATTCAGCCAGTTTGATTCCGACGGAAAAGGCACTTATACTCGTTTGGAACGCCCCAATATTGATACTGGTATGGGATTGGAGCGTTTGGCTTGTGTGATGCAAGGGGTAGGCAACCTGTTTGAGGTTGACACTGTGCAGTCTACTTTGCATTTGGTAGAAAAAATCGCACGCAAAACCTACAAAGCAAACCCAAAAGACGATATTTCTATTCGTGTTATCACCGACCATATTCGTTCCACCACATTTATGGTAAGCGATGGCATTTTGCCTTCCAATGCAGGGCGTGGGTATGTTCTGCGCCGTTTGCTGCGTCGTGCAGCCCGTCATGGCAGAATGTTGGGTATTTCTTATCCGTTCTTGAGTGAGTTGGCAGATGATGTTATCAAACAGAGCAGTGCTGGCTATCCTGAGTTGGCTGAGCATGCGGATTACATCAAAAAGGTTATCAACACTGAGGAAAAAAGTTTTTACAAAACCATTGACCAAGGCATGGAAATTTTGAACGGTTTGATTGAAACCATCAACAAAGAAGCAGCAGAAGGCAAAGAGAAAATTTTGTCCGGTGCAGATGCGTTCCGTTTGAATGATACCTTTGGATTCCCTCTGGATTTGACCAAAGAAATCGCCGCAGAAGAAGGCATTGCTGTGGACGAAGAAGGCTTCCAGGAGGCAATGAAAAAGCAGAAAGAAACTGCTCGTGCTGACCGTATGTCCCGTGATATTTCCGGCTGGACAACCGACCTGTTTGTGGATGCAGATGCAGAACCTACCGAGTTTGTTGGCTATGACTGCTTGGAAAAAGAGGTGCAGGTTGTGGCAGTATCCGATGGCGAAAATCTGTTGGATGCAATCGCTACCGATGAAGGCGCAAAAGAGGGCGTTTTGGTGGTTCTGAATCAAACACCTTTCTATGCAGAAAGCGGCGGACAGGTTGCGGATACTGGCGTTTTGACCGGTGCAAATGGTGCAAAGCTGACTGTTCAGGCTGTCAAGAAAACCCCAAAGGGATACTTTGTTCATTCCTGCGTTTTGCAGCAAGGCATATTGAAAAAAGGCGAAACCGTAACTGCCAGCGTAGACAAGGTTCGCCGTGGGGCAATTGCACGCAACCACACTGCGGCTCACCTGCTGCAAAAGGCTTTGCGTGATGTCTTGGGCAGCCATGTGCATCAGGCAGGTTCTTATGAGGATGATGAGCGTGTACGCTTTGACTTCACCCATTTCAGTGCAATGACTCCCATTGAGTTGTTTGAGGTAGAAAAAATCGTCAACGAAAAAATCTTTGAGTCTTTGAAAGTAAATGTGCAGAATCTGCCCATTTCTGAGGCAAAGAAGATGGGGGCAATGGCTCTGTTTGGCGAAAAATACGGTGATGTTGTGCGTGTTGTTGACATCAACGGCTGGTCAACCGAGTTCTGTGGCGGTACTCATGTAAAAAATACTGCACAATTGGGCTGCTTTAAAATTTTGAGTGAGTCCAGTGCAGCGGCTGGTATTCGTCGTATTGAGGGTACTACCGGTTTTGGTGTTCTGCGTTTGTTGGATGAGCGTACCCAGTTGCTTCATGACACTGCCGCTGCATTGAAAGTGGCGAATGTCAACGATTTGGCACAGCGTGCGGCTGCAACCGCAAACGAAGTTCGTATTCTGAGCAAAGAACTGGCAGAGATGAAAGCGGCAGCAGCTGCATCGCAGATTGACGGATTGTTTGAGAAGGCACAAGAAGTGGAGGGCATCACTGTAATTACCTCCTTCTTTAAAGGTATTGACAGTGAAGCACTCCGCAGTATGTGCCAGCAAATTCGTGACAAAGCCCCCAATTCTGTTGCTGCAATTTGTGCACAGTCTGAGGATAAGACGACTTTGGCGGTATCTGTGGGCAAACAAGCACAAGAAAGAGGCTTGAAAGCAGGCGTTTTGGTAAAAGCAGTTGCTGCAATTGCTGGCGGCAACGGTGGCGGTAAACCTGATATGGCAATGGCAGGCATCAAAGACGCATCAAAAGTTGAGGATGCTTTGGCTGGTGTGGCTGGTATTGTACAGCAAAACTTGAAATAATTGATGTTGGCAATCTGAAACAGAAAGTTTTGCTTCAGATTGCCTCAATCAAAAGCCGAATTGTTTCTGCTCAAAAATTGACAGCTAATTCGGCGAAAGAATGGAGATGTAACCAATGGATTGTTTGTTTTGTAAGATGGCAGCAGGGGAAATTCCGGTCAATGAAGTGTACCAAGACCAACAAGTGTTAGCGTTTCATGACATCGACCCACAAGCTCCCACACATTTTTTGGTAATTCCCAAAAAGCATATTGCTTCTCCTGCCGATTTGACCGAAGAAGATGCTGCTTTGGTGGGACACATTTTTGCAGTAATTGCAAAATTAGCAAAAGAGCTTGGGCTGGAAAATGGCTATCGTGTGGTGACAAACAGCGGAAAAGATGCAGGGCAAAGTGTGCATCATCTGCATTTTCATGTGTTGGCAGAACGCAGTTTGGCATGGCCTCCGGGCTAAAAGTGGGCTATATTATTAAAACAATAAAAGGAGATTTTCCAAAATGGAGAAAACCTATACTTTAAATGTGGCAGGTGTGACAAGAGAACTGCCGGTTTGCAAGGTAAGTGATAAACTTTCAATTGCAGCATTTATCATGTTTAGCGATGTAGAGTTAACAGTTGCGTGTGCAAAGGCATTATTGGAAAAATGCCCCGACTTTGATGTGATTGTTACAGCAGAGGCAAAGGGAATTCCTTTGGCATACGAAATGAGCCGTCAAAGCGGGAAAAATTACATTCCTGCACGCAAAGGCCCAAAACTGTATATGCAGGAACCTGTAATCGTGGAAGACCAATCCATTACCACCGCTGCAAAACAGCGTTTGGTGGTTGATAAAAAGGATTTGGCAGCGATGAACGGAAAAAGAGTGCTGATTGTTGATGATGTTATCAGCACCGGCGGCAGCCTGCACGCATTGGAAACATTGGTGAGCCATAGTGAAGGTACTGTTGTAGGCAAAGCGGCTGTTTTGGCAGAGGGTGATGCTTCTCAGCGTGATGACATTATTTTCTTGCAGCAACTGCCTTTGTGTTTTGAGGAATAAATGAGGAAAAGACCGTTTTTGTGTTTGGGGTTGGCTGCATTGACAGCACAATTTGCAGGAACGGCGATGCCGTCGGCAGTGTGTTGGCTGCTGGCGGCTTTTTGTGCTTTTATGTTAATTGTGGCACTGGTAGCCAGAAAGAGCTTTTTATCCATATTGATTGCGGCAATGAGCGTTGTATTTTTGATTCAAGGCTTTGCAAAAGCAATTTATGTGGAATCAATTCAATCAATTTCAAATATACCACAACAAACAACCATAATTACAGAAGATGTATTTGAGGGATTTTTGCCCAATACAAAAAATATTTATGCAACGGTTTTGCAAGCAGAAGAACCAAAACTTGTAGGGAAAAAGGTGAAAATGATTGTACTCACTCCCATTGAACAAGGTGAAATTTTGCAGGGGGATGTGGCGTTTTCTCTTTTGCCTGAAAATAAATTTTCGATGTTTGCAAAAGCGGAAAGGATTTTTTTGGAGGGTGAAAGTGAAAATTTAGAAGTGATTGGTGCTGAAAGAAATTTCAAGGTGAAACTTTCGGAACTGCGAGAAAGTATGGCGCACCACATCAAACGCTATTTGCGGCAGGATTTGGGTGCGATTCTTGCGGCTGTTTCTGTTGGGGACAAAAGCACATTAACCACCGAAACAAAAACCGTTTTTCGATTGGCAGGACTTGCACATGTGCTGGTTGTTTCGGGAATGCATTTAAGTATTTGGTGCAGCTTGTGGATTGGGTTGGGGGCTTATCTGAAACATCCGAAAGTCGGATTTGCGATGGCATTTGTTATGTCAATTGCCTTTGCATTTGTAACAGGCTTTTCGCCCTCTATGATTCGTGCTTTGGTTGGTGTGTTAATCTATTGCTGCTGTGGCATTTTTATGAGATGTGCAGATGGATTGAACAGTTTGGGGCTTGCGGTTTTGATTTTGGTTGTATCAAACCCCTTTATTTGCTATGATGGGTCATTTTGGCTCAGTATCTCAGCCACAGCAGGAGTGTTATATGCGGATTTGGCTATCCGAAGAATCAACCTTTATCGAAAATATCTATTGGGTCAAACAATTTCTCCCATCCAAAAATGCTGGCTGTGGGCATTGAAACTGGCTTCATTTCCGTTTTTTGCTTCGCTTGCCACAATTCCGGTATTGGTTTGCTTGGAGATGGAAGTTGTGACAGTTGCAGTGCTGTCCAATCTGGTGGTTGGAGCACTTTTGTTTCCGCAGCTGCTTTTTGGCTGGTTATGTTTGTTTGCTTCATGGTTTTTTCCAGCCAGTTTTTTGCATCGCTTGTTTGCTTTTTGTGCCGGATTTATCAGTTCTTTGATTTTGAATGTTGCAAAATGGTTTGCAGAACTGCCTTTTTCCAGTATTCAAATTACAGGCGCTTACCCAATTGCTATAATAGTGATAATTAGCGTTCTTTGGATTGTTTTATGGAAATTAAAATGCAGCAGATGGCTTTTTGCAGCGGTGCCTTTGTACTTGTGGATGGGAACTATGATGATGAAAACATTGCTTTCCTCCACTCTTACCCTTGTAATGGTGGGCAGCCAAAACAGCCCTTGTACAGTTGTGTTTGACCAACAAAAAGCAGTGGTGCTGTTTCAAGGCAGAGTATCCAACCAGACGGCAGTCGAAGAATTTTTGGAAAAGTATAACCTGACAATTGAAGTTTTGGTTGATATGCGATTCAATCCCAAAACAGAAATTCAGTTGGCAGCAGAAAGAAAAATATCCATTCAAGAAGTGCCACCTGAAGGAGTGCCATTGCAAGCCTTGGATGGAAAAATTTCTGCCGCACT
>JAHHUF010000094.1 GCA_020024115.1 Anaerofilum sp. | reverse complement strand
GTGTTTTGATTGAGCCATCCGGTGTGGGAAAATTGAGCGATGTAATCCGTGCAGTAGAACAGGTTGCAAATGAACTGGAACAGGTGGAGCTGGGCAGTTTTGTAACCGTTGCAGATGCAAATAAAGTGAAAATGTATACCAAAAACTTTGGTGAGTTTTACAATGACCAGATTGAACATGCACAAGTTATCGTTTTGAGCCGCACTCAAAACATTTCTCAGGAAAAATTGGAAAAAACTTTGGAACTGCTGCGTGCTCATAACGAAACTGCTGCAATTATCACTACCCCTTGGGATGAGTTGGACGGCAAGCAGATTTTGCAGGCTGCACAGACTCGTCAGAACTGGGAAAAGGAAGTGAAAGAGTCTGCTGCTTGCGGCTGTGGACATGAGCATCATCACCATGAGGAAGGTTGCGGCTGTGGACATGACCATCATCATGCAGACGAAGTTTTTGCAAGCATTGGCAAAGAAACCATCCGTAAATACACCAAAGCAGAGCTGGAGTTTGCACTGAATTCTTTGGATAGCGGCGAGTTTGGTGCTGTTCTGCGTGCAAAAGGAATTGTGGCAGGACAAGACGGCGAATGGCTGCATTTTGATTATGTTCCGGGTGAAATCAACCTGCGTACAGGTTCTGCGGATGTAATTGGAAGATTATGCATCATTGGTGCAAAACTGAATGAGCAGGGCATTGCAGACCTGTTCCATTTCAACTAAGGAGGGGCAGAAATGGAAATCCCGATTTATTTGTTTGTGGGTATGCTGGAAAGCGGAAAAACCACTTTTATTCAAGAAACAATGGAAGACCCCAAGTTTGACAGCGGTGAAAAAACCTTGCTTTTGGTTTGCGAAGAAGGGGAAAACGAATTTGAGCCCGAAAAATTTGCCTCAAAAACCACCGAAATTCGGGTAATTGAGGACAAAAGCGAACTGACAATGGAAAATCTGCAAAATCTGCAAAAAGAAACAGGCGCAGAGCGTGTATTGATTGAATATAACGGAATGTGGATGATTGAGGATTTGGCGGAGGCATTGCCGGAAGATTGGACACCCTATCAGTGCATCACCTTTGCAGATGGAACCACATTTGACAGCTATTTTGCAAATATGCGTCAGTTGTTGTTGGATAAATTTGCAGTCAGTGAGTTGTTGATTGTCAACCGTGCAGAACATATTAAGGACAAAGAAGCAGTCCACAAGGCAGTGCGTCAGGCAAGCCGCCGCTGTGACATTGCCTATGAGTATGCAGATGGCAGAGTGGAATACGATGACATTATTGATGAACTGCCCTTTGATATTTCTGCTTCCACCATTGAATTGCAGGATGACCAGTTTGGCATTTGGTATATGGATGCCAGCGAAACCCCTGAAAAATACAAGGGCAAAACTGTCCATTTCAAAGCACAGGTTTGCCAAACCGATACAGCCGGAAAAGGTTGTTTTGTACCGGGGCGTTTTGCAATGACTTGCTGTGCAGATGACATCACCTTTGTGGGGTTTGTCTGCAAATATGACCAATATAAAAAACTGGAGCAGCGAAGCTGGGTTTGGGTGACAGCAAAAGTTAATTTGAAATACCACCCCATTTATCGGGGGGAAGGTATCGTATTAACTGCATTACAGGTTGAGCCAGCCGAACCGGCAAAGGAAGATATTGTCTATTTTTATTAAAAAGGAGAAATCCCCATGGATTGGAAAAAAGAGGCAAAAGAATGGATTTCGGCACTGTTGATGGCGGTTGTGTTCGGGGTGATTTTGACACAATTTATCATTGTTAGTGCAGTTGTTCCGACTGGTTCAATGGAAAACACCATTCAGCCAGGGGATAGAATCATTGGTTGGCGATTAAATTATCTGTTCAGTGACCCGGAACGGGGAGACATTGTTATTTTTAAATATCCAGACGATGAGAAAAAACTGTATGTCAAACGGGTGCTGGGGCTGCCTGGCGACACATTGGAAGTGAAAAGTGGTATGGTTTACATCAACAATCAGCCGCTGGATGAGCCATATATCAAGGAGCCGCCTTTTGAGGATGGCGGCCCTTGGACAGTGCCAGAGGAAAGCTATTTTATGATGGGTGATAATCGCAACCATTCTCATGACAGTCGTTTTTGGCAAAATACATTTGTGGCGGAAGATAAAATTTTGGGGAAAGTCATTTTCCGCTATTGGCCCTCGATTGAGTGGCTTGCATAAAAGGGAAAGTATATTATTTTTGGAAAAGAAAATAGAGAGGTGAATTGAATGCAGCAAACAGCCGAAAGAAACAGCATTACAGAGGGTGTCATTTGGAAACAGCTGTTAATTTTTTTCTTTCCGATTTTGTTTGGGACATTTTTTCAGCAAATGTATAATACTGCCGATGCAGTCATTGTGGGAAACATGGCAGGAAAGCAGGCATTGGCAGCGGTGGGGGGCTCCACATCAACCATCATCAACCTGTTGGTCGGCTTTTTTGTTGGTTTGGCGTCTGGTGCGACCGTTATTATTTCCCAATACTTTGGGGCACGGGATGCAAACAGGGTAAGCCGCTCGGTACATACTGCAATTGCACTTGCCTTGATTGGCGGGCTGATTCTGATGATTGTTGGCTTTTTTGTCGGCCCGTTTGCCCTGCAATGGATGCACACCCCGGAGGATGTTTTGCCTCTTTCCGTTGAGTATTTACGGATTTATTTTCTGGGTACGATTCCGTCTTTGATTTATAATCTGGGTTCAGGTATTCTGCGTGCAGTGGGCGATTCTAAGCGACCCTTATACTTTTTAATAATTGCTTGTGTCACCAATATTGTGCTGGATATTGTGTTGGTGGGCGGTTTTCGGATGGGTGTAAAAGGTGCTGCATTGGCAACCATCGCCAGTCAGGCAGTGAGTGCATTTTTAACACTGCGGACACTGACACAAAATATATCGGTCTATCAGGTGAACTATTCGCAAATCAGAATTGACAGCGAAATGCTCCAACATATTATTCATATTGGACTGCCTGCCGGTTTGCAATCGGTGATGTATTCTGTTTCTAACATTATCATTCAAGCAGGTATCAACAACTTTGGCACCGATGTAGTGGCAGCTTGGACTGCCTATGGAAAGATTGACAGCATTTTCTGGATGACCCTCAGCAGTTTTGGTCTTGCAATTACCACATTCATTGGGCAGAACTATGGTGCAGGCTGTTATGACCGTATGAAAAAGGGTGTCAATGTCTGCTTGAAAATGTCCTTTGGCACAACAATTGTTATTTCAAGTATGCTGTATCTGTGGGGAAAATTAGTTTGCCGTCTTTTTACAGATGACCCAATGGTACTGCAATATGGTGAATTGATTTTGAAATATCTTGCACCATGGTATGTAAGCTATGTTTTGATTGAAATTTTGTCCGGTGCATTGCGTGGAGCAGGTGAAGTGGTTGTACCAACCATTATTTGCTGCTTGGGTGTGTGCGGTATTCGTGTGCTTTGGATGTGGATTGGCGTTTCGCTCTATCCTAGCTTGGAAACTGTAATGGCAAGCTATCCTATCACATGGACACTCAGTTCCATTGCATTTGCAATGTACTACTTTAAAAGCGGATGGCTGGAAAAACGCATTGCAAAGCGAGAGGCTTTGCAGCAGCAGACAGCTTAACAGGAGGGTGACAGCATGAATGACACCACTGCCCCAAAACAAAAAGCGGCAGTACAGTGTATTGCTGCCACCCTTTTGCTTTGGGCAGCAAAAATGATGATAAACCCACTGATTGCCCAAATGAACCATAGCAACGGAATGGAAATACTGATACTGTTAACAAAAACAGCAATTTTTTTGATTCCTTTTCTTTTTCTCAAGGCAACTTCCAAAAATACTTTTTGCAGAACGAAACCCAAATCCAAACAAGTTTGGAAATGCATTGGACTGGTTTTTCCAATGATGGCAAGCTCGGTTCTGATTTCAAACACATTGCAGTTTTTGTGGCAAAAATTAGGCTTTGATGTAAATACCCAAAGCCTACCAAAATCACAATCTGTCATACAAATGATGTTTTTGCTGTTCTCTTTGGTGTGCTTGCCAGCCCTTGCCGAAGAAATAATTTTTCGTGGCGAAATTCAGCAGCGGATGCTGGTTTTTGGCAGCAAAACAGCGGTTGTTTGTTCTGCAATTTTGTTTGCAGCGGTACATTCCCATCCCATACAGATTGCCAACGCCTTTGTTGGAGGGATTTTTTTGGGAATTGCTGCACTGGTTTGGGGGGTGAAAGCATCAATTTTTCTGCATTTTACAAACAATCTTTCTGCTTTGATTTTTCCGCGGATGGAAGAATGGACAATGGTATTATTTTGGCTGATTTCAGGAATTGCAGCCATAGGATGTTTGCTGTATGAAGTTTTTTGCAAAAAGGAGAGAACAAACCTTGACTGACTACGAATTGATGGGGCTTGCCTTAGAGGAGGCAAAAAAAGCAGCCGCACTGGGAGAAGTGCCGGTTGGAGCAGTGATTGCAAAAGACGGGCAGCCCATTGCATTTGCCCACAATACACGGGAAACCGAAAAAAATGCAACCCATCATGCAGAGCTTTTGGCAATTGATGCTGCCTGCAAAGTTTTGGGTGGATGGCGGTTGTGGCAGTGTGAATTGTTTGTAACCTTGGAGCCTTGCCCAATGTGCAGCGGTGCAATTATCAACAGCCGTTTAAAGCGTGTGGTGTATGGTGCAGCAGACACCAAAGCAGGGTGCTGTGGGTCAGTGACCAATTTGTTTGAAATGCCGTTCAATCATAAACCAATGATGGAAAGCGGTCTGCGGCAGCAGGAAGCGGCGGAATTGCTTAGCTGTTTTTTTCAGCAGTTGAGAGAAAAAAGAAAAAATCAGCCAAAAGGAGAAAAACCGTGGAAAAAACAGTGTTGATTACAGGGGGCAGCCGTGGAATTGGAGCAGCTTGTGTGATGGCATTTGCTAAGCAGGGCTATCAAGTTGCCTTCACCTATCGAACCCATCCGCAGGATGCCGAAAAAATGACAGAGCAATTGCATCAACAAGGAGCGAAGGTCTATCCTGTCTGTGTGGATGTTTCCCAACAGGAGCAGGTGCAGCGGATGGTTGCAGAAGTAGAACAAAAATTCGGAAAAGTGGATGTGTTAATCAATAATGCAGGCATTGCACAGCAAAAATTGTTTACAGACATCACTGCTGAGGAATGGCGGAGAATGTTGGCAGTGCATTTAGACGGTGCTTTTTATTGCTGCAAAGAAGTTTTGCCTGCTATGATTGCCCAAAAATGGGGAAGAATCATCAATATCAGTTCCATGTGGGGGCAGGTTGGTGGAAGCTGCGAGGTGCATTATTCGGCGGCAAAAGCCGGCTTGATTGGATTTACAAAAGCATTGGCACAGGAGGAAGCCCCCAGCGGAATTACGGTTAACTGCATTGCTCCTGGAGTCATTGACACAGATATGATGGCTGGTTTTTCCGAGCAGGACAAACAACAGCTTGCAGAGGAAACCCCTGTTTGTCGGCTGGGAAAAGCAGAGGAAATTGCGGATACAGCCCTGTTTTTGGCAAGTGAAAAATCCGCCTTTATTACAGGGCAGGTAATTGGAGTCAATGGTGGAATGGTAGTATAAGCTGTTGCTGTATCCTTTTCAATAAAAATAACACCTCTCTGACTGTGTGCATATACTGGTACACAGAAGGGAGGTGCTTTTTATGCCGGAAATTTTTCAAAAGGGAATTGATGTGTCACGCTATCAAGGGCAAATCAATTGGCGGCAGGTCAAAGCAGATGGACAGCAATATGCCATTGTTCGGGCAGTTTCCAGCAACAGCGGTGGAAGCTATATTGACCCACTGTTTCGCCAGAATGTACAGCAAGCAAAAGCCGCAGGGCTGCGTGTAGGAGCATATTATTATACCTATGCACTGAATGAGCAACAGTCCATTGCAGAATTGGAATTGCTGCTGCAGGCATTGCAGGGGTTACAGCTGGAGTATCCTGTTTTTGTAGATATGGAGGATATTACCATTGCGGCATTGGGCAGACAGGCAGCCACAAACCTTGCACGGTTTGCATTGGTTGTTCTTGACCAAAAAGGCTGGTACAGCGGACTGTATACCTACACAAGTTTTGCCCAAAACAATTTGGATATGTCACAATTGCAGGAATGGCCCTTGTGTATTGCAGATTATCGGGGCTTTGTGGGCTATCCCGGTAAATATGAAATGTGGCAGTTTTCTTCTACGGGCAATGTATCGGGGATTTCCACAAAAGTGGATTTAAGCTATGCCTATACTGATTTTTTGCCTGCAATCATTGCGGGGGGATACAATGGTTTTGAAGCTGCCCCTCAGATGATTCCTTTGGTCAATACACAGCTAGAAGTTTTTTCGGAGCGTACAGAATATTTTGCGTCGCCCGATGTCAATGATATTGCAGGGCGGCTGCCAATTGGATTTTATAATGCACAAAGCCGAAGCAATGGAACCTACAATGGGTTTGAATGGGTGACATTTTGGCTGAATGGAGTGGTTTATTGGACGGTGCTTTTGCCTGACCGCACCCGTTTGGTACAAAATGATTGCTGTGAACAGTTGAAAGAGGCTTTGACACAATTAGACCAGAAAGAAAGCATAATGAATTCTGTTGCAGGGCAATTGCGAAGTTTGGCAGATGAACTGGAAAATGGATAATAAAAAAGACCAGAAAAAACAGCAGACAGAGAAATTTCTCCGTCTGCTGTTTTTTCAAAGTATAAATTGCCTAGGGTTTATCTGAAAAGCCGAAATTTTCTTCTTTTTCTACAATAATCGGTATCTGCTG
>JAHHUF010000093.1 GCA_020024115.1 Anaerofilum sp. | reverse complement strand
TGTAAAACCTGTCCATAAAATCGAACTTTTATTAGCAATTATAAGTGCAAGTATTGATTTTAAGTTAAATAATTCATATAACAAATTTTGTATCGTTCTTTTTTGTATGAAAATATGCTGGTATTAAATACAATGCCCAAGTAAAAAACAAAGTTTTTGAAAGTTTTTTAATTTGTTTTATTATAAGATTATTTGTAATGGAATTTTCATAAAAAAAACCAGATATCATAAAAAAAATGGGTACAGCGGTCTTCGCAAAAACTTCAAAAAACAAACGTAGAAAATGAATTGGTGATGCAAAACTGGTATGAAAACCCACCACTAAAAAACAACAAATAAACCTTAAAACATCAATTTGTTCAATCCGATTTTGTTCAATTTTAATCTCTGAATTCATTATATTTCTCCTTTTTGAATTCTTTAACTATTTTAAGAACTTCTCTCCGCCTTCAAGATAAATTGCTACACGCAACACCTGTGCCACAGATGCCGGCAATCCATAGGCAGTTTCCAAATATTGCAGTAGCAAAGATGGATTCAGGTTCAATCCACTGCTTCCTGCTGGCAAGGTTAAGGTGAAACAGGTTTCGCTGTCTCTTTGCCAATATTCCACCTGTGCAATATGCTCTTTCAAGTTCAATGGTTTTGTTCCTCGTTTTGTCTTTTTCTCCACCATTGCTTTTTCCAGAGAATTGTACTGCTCCAACGCTTTTGTCCAATTTCCTGGAATTCGCACCTGATATTTTGCAGATGCAATTTTTCCCGCATCAGTGTCTACAAAATAGATTTTTTTCACATCAATGCCACGAGGCAGTGCATCGGTCAATGTCTGAGCCATTGCCTCAAAATCAAAGTCTTCTGCTTCACTTTTAAAATCCACACTTTCCACAAGGCTTTCCTGTCCCAATGGCAAAGGCAACGCAAAAGTCATGTAAATATGAGGATTAAATCCTTTGGAATACCACACCGGCAGTTTTGACCGACGCATGGCACGCCCCATCACACGCTGCAAATCCAGATGTGAAATATATGATGCTTCTCCTGTCTTAGTGAACCACGCTCTTATCGTATTCAAAACAAGGCCCTCCCAATAGTTTGTTTGCTCCACAGCCTGAACATTTGCGGTTGCAGGGAGGAGTTGTTTTTGCATTGATTGCATTTTCGTATTCAGAAATCAAATACCGCTTTGTTACACCATAATGCAGATGGTCCCACGGAGTCACTTCATCGGTCGGAATCTGGCGATGTGCATAGAAACCCATATCCACACCTAAATCACGGAACACTTCCAGCCATGTATCATATTTGAATTGGTCATCCCAGCCATCAAAATAGCAGCCACGGCGGTATGCTTCTTCCAACACAGCAGACAAACGGCGGTCGCCTTTTGCAAAGACACCCTCCAAAAAGCTGGTTTTGCTGTCATGGTATCGCACAGTGATTTTTTTGCTTTTCACGCTGCGCACCAAATGCTTTTGTTTTTCTTCCAGCATTTCTTTGGTGTCCTGTGGGCAAAACTGGAATGGAGTGTGTGGCTTTGGCACAAAACAAGCAACACTAATAGTAACCTGCACCCCTCTTCCCTTTGGCTTGTTGGGATTTTGGTAATACAAATCCACAATTTTTTGTGCAGTTTCTGCAATGCCCTCAATATCTTCCATTGTTTCAGTAGGCAAGCCCATCATAAAGTACAGCTTGACACCTGTATAACCGCCCTCAAAGGCAATGCGGCAGCTTTTCTCAATTTCTTCCCATGTTACATTTTTGTTGATAACATCACGCAGACGCTGTGTTCCTGCCTCTGGTGCAAAGGTCAAACCGCTTTTGCGAACCTTGGTGGTTTTTTGAATCAGGCTCTCGCTGAAATTGTCAATTCGCAGGCTTGGCAGCGCCATATTGACATGCTGGTCAGGAGTCCATTCCAGCATATCATCCAGCAAAGTTTCCAGTTGGCTATGGTCTGAGGTAGACAAACTGGTCAAGCTAACTTCATCATATCCGGTGTTGCCGCACAAATCCTGTGCTGCTTGGTTGAGCATATCTGCATTGCGTTCCCGCATGGGACGGTACAAAAAGCCTGCCTGACAAAACCGACAGCCACGAACACAGCCTCGCAAAACCTCAATTTGAGCACGGTCATGAACAGCACCAATCATGGGCACAATAAAGTTTGTGGGCAGGGGTTGGCTGTTCATATCTTTAATGATAGCTTTTGTTACCACAGCAGGCACACCATCCAAAGGCAAAACCTCTTTGACTCTGCCATCCTCATAATAGTTCACCTGATACAAACTAGGGATATAGCAACCCGGAATATCTGCCATTGCACGCAGCAATTGTTTTTTACTCCAGCCTTCCTTTTTAGCACGAACTGTCAGCTCGCACACAACAGGCAGTTGCTCCTCACCCTCTCCCAGCATCATCATATCAAAAAAGTCTGCCAATGGTTCCGCATTGCAGACACAAGGGCCACCTGCCACCACTAAAGGCATATCTTCCCCACGGTCAGCCGCATGCAGGGGAATTCCTGCCATATCTAACATTGCTAAAATGTTGGTATAGGAAAGTTCATACTGCAAGGTAAAGCCCACAATATCAAATGCAGTAAGTGGGTCTTTACTTTCTAAACAATACAGCGGAATATGGCGTTTTTCCATTTCCTCTTTCATATCCACCCATGGCATAAAGGCTCGCTCACACCACCAGCGAGGATACTGATTCAGTTCTTCATATAAGATTTTCATGCCCAAAAAGGACATACCAACTTCATAGGTATCAGGAAAGCAAAATGCAAAGCGCAAATCCAGTTCTGACTTCTCTTTGTATACACAGCCGGGTTCTCCGCCGGTATATCTGCCGGGCTTCTGAACCGCAGCAAGGGCTGCTTTCAATTCTTCGTTAAACATTCAATTTTCCTCCTATTCCAAACGAATCTGTTTGGAATGTTGTTGATTGATAATACAACTATATCATAGCTATTTTACCCGATTTTCAACCTGATTGCAACAAAAAAGCAGACTTAATCAGCTATCTGGAAAGCAGCCAATAATAGTATCAAAGAGAAATCCAAATGCTGCTGTTTTTATATCAAGGATAATTTACAAAATCATATCCTGTGTACTATTCTGTTTCATGGACAAATGTGTTTTTTCTGTCATTAGCATGATATAATAACTTCTAATAAACGAAAAAAATTTGTTTGATAGCTCATTACAAAGGGGACACGATTATGCTCAAAAAAGATGATTGGCGATTACGAAACGATGTAGAATATTTAAAAAAAGCATCTATAAACCCAACCAATGCAGAAGAAATGTGCAAGTACACCCCCCATCTGAAACATTGTACATTCTGTTTTGAACCAGTACAGAATAACCTTCATCACTGGTGGTTTGTTCCTTGTGATTTGTCCTGTTGTATTTGCGAAGAATGTTATCATGATTTAAGGAAGCATTTTGGGTGGAAACAACTTGATGGTTGGGATATTGAATGGTTTGCAAGATGCCCTAAGTGTGAAGAAATTCTTCACATAATTTCATCCAAGCATTATGTGTATGAATGTTCAAAATGCTATACTTTATACAGCAAAGATTTGAATGATAGTTTGAAGTTGGATTGACACAGTTTTTTATTCTACTGACACTTATTTCAAATGATGCAAACAAAAAACAAACGGAGCATATTGGTTGATATGCTCCGTTTTTAATTTCTGTCGCCTTACCGCTTTGGAGATATTTATATGCCAACCATTAGTTTATCTTTGCGCACCCATTTGCCATACCATGTGCGTTTAAATTTTTCCAGTTGCTTCTGTGCAGGAGGATATTTCTTTGCGGATTCTTTCAGATATTCAATTCCTTTTTTGATATTCAGCTCAACACCCCAGCCCTCTGTATACATCACACCCCATGCAAAGTTTGTGAGTTTTGAATTGTAATCAGCCTCATTCATCAATCGAATTGCTTTGCTAGTATCCTGTGCGCAGCCCCAGCCCATTGTATAGCAAACTGCTAAAAAGTCGTTGCACCATGTATCTCCTTGGTTTTTTGCCCGTTCAAACATCAAAACTGCATCGCTGTAACTTTGCGGGATGCCACCCTCCCCTTCAAAATACAACTGCCCCACAATCAGACAACAACACGCATCATTGGCATGTCCAATTCCTTTTTTGGCATATTCCATCGCTTTTTTTAAATCTTTTGGAACAACAATCCCTTTCCTATATGCTGTTGAAACATCATACCACGCATTTTTACTGCCTGCTTCTCCGGCACGCTTTGACCATTGCAGACCCTCCTGCTCTCTCCCTTTAATTTTTAGTAGACACTCCCCATATTCTTCCATCCATTCCGGATAGCCCATCAATGCACCCTGCTCAATTACAGGCAATGCCTTTTCTGGCTGTGGAAGAATCAGTTGGTCTTCGCCTTCTCTGTACAATGTCACCACATTTCGGATGGCAAACCCCATACCGTTGCGATACGCCTTTTCGTACCAAGGCAAACTTTTCAGCATTTGGTCACCAAGATATTTCAGCCAGTTTTGCTGGGTTCCAAATTGATTTGCATCAATTTCCATAATTTCAATAATATCAAGCCAATAGTAGGTATTGCCAATCATGTTCTGACAAAAAGCACAGCCTGTCTCTGCCTTTTCATAGACAATATCCCATGCCTCTTTTAGGCTTTTGAATGGCATTCTTTGCTTTAATTCTGGGGTCAATAATCCCACACGCATTGAACCCAAAACGCCAATTGCACTGCCACCTAAGATACTTTGCTGGATATAGCGTTCCACTAGATTATCATCTTCGGGAAACTCAAAATATCTCCATGTATAACACGACCCTGAATAGCAGCGTGACAGCAAATACATTGCATCTGCGTTGCCTTTGTGTGCCTCTGCTTTAAGCATTTCAAATGCCTTGTATGCTTTGTCAACATCATAATTATAATAGATTGCATCAATGGCATGGTCAACCACCTCACTGAACCAATACCCCATATTTTCCACCCTTTCTGCATAATATTTATATAGTATCTGAATTTTGAAAAAATTGCAAGAAAAAAGCAGGAATTTTTCCTGCTTTTCAAAGTTCATTCTATTTGATTTTTGCTTTGATACAACAGACCTGAAAATGCCGCAATTAAAGAAATACCAATCCACCACGGCATCTGCTTTTTTATCAGTTTTATTATCACCCATCCCAGCATTACAACAGAAACACAAATTTGAACTATCTTTAGAATCGTTTTATATTGGTCGGGGAGCCATAACCTGAGAATTCTTGCTCCATCCAGCACACCAATCGGAAAAAGATTATAGCACCCTATAAACAAATTGGCCGCAAGAAAAAAATATCGCCCATAAGTTGCTTTTTGTTCAATCAAAATCAATACCACAATGCAGGTCAAAAAATTGGCAAGACATCCTCCACACAGCAGCCATGTTTGCTTGGCTCTGCTTTGATGCAAATTTTCTGCCTGCAAACCGATTCCGCAAAGACTGAAGCGCAAAGTTGGTATTTTCCTTGTTTGTATCCAATAAATAACACAATGCCCTGACTCATGGATAAAACTGGCAATCAATGCCATTCTCACAAGTCCTGTTCCATCACACAGCAGCAACAAAGAGACTATTGCCAATGGAGGAACAGGAGAATTCAATAATTTATACATCATTGAGAAATCTCCAACGCCAGTGCAGGATTGACCCGTGTGCCATTCAGCAAAAACTCTAAATGCAGATGTGGCCCTGTGGAAATTCCTGTGCTACCCACAGTCCCAACCTGCTGTCCTCTTTCAATTATCTGTCCCTGTTCCACTGTGGCACCCTGCATATGGTTGTAGGTGCTGACAAGATTATCTTTGTGCAAAATTTTCACATAATTACCATAAGAGTTGCTGGTTCCCACTTGAATCACAACACCGGGCAAAACCGCTTGAATCGGAGTACCCTCTGCTGCTGCCAAATCCAATCCACCATGAAAATCAGATTCTCCTGTTATGGGATGCTTACGAAATCCATATTCCGAGGTGACTGTAAATTGTTCCAAAGGCATCGAAGGGTTTTCTTTTAGGGTATATCCCCCCAAAGAAAAGCCTGTTGGGGCTTCTTGTATGCTGGTCGGATTCCAGCCACCTGCTCCTTGTTGAAGCGGCTGAGAATCACCTATCAACTCTTTTGCAGCATCTCTTACATGAGATACCGCTTCCTCTGTAAATTTCAAAAGTTCGTGTTCCCCTGCCAATTCCACCCCTTGTTCCAGTGCAGTTTTGTATCCATTGCCCATTTCAACATAAAATTCATTATTTGTTTTCTGCATCAAAAACACAAAACCCACAATCGCCAGACAAACAACCAATTGCGCCAAAAACAGATAGTTTATATCTTCTTGCTCCTTTTCTTTGGATTCAACCGAAATCAGTTTAGATGGTTCTTTTTTTGGGGCTGCTGGCTTTGGTTTATTTAATGGTGGATTTTGCTGCACCTGTTGGAAACTGCTGCTCAAAGCTGGTGCTGAAGGTGGATATAAATATGATTTTGGCTGCATTGTTTCGTTTTCATCTTCCCACATTTTTATTTCTCCTTCCAGATATTTGACTTTTTGTTGGCTGCTATTATAGCTATGAAAGCACACCATTTTTTAGAACTTTTCAGATTCAAATTCAAGAAAAACTGTTGACATTTATATCTATAATCCTTTATAATATCAATGCACTCTATTTGTGATATATTTTATTTATGGTGTGCTTAGTGGAAATACTGCTTATTTACATTCTTTTGCAGAGTGTAAATGATTGCTTTTTTCACATATTTGCGGATGTGGCGGAATTGGCAGACGCGCTAGATTTAGGCTCTAGTGGGTACCCCCGTGCAGGTTCAAGTCCTGTCATCCGCACCAGAAAAGCGAAACACTTTTGATGCCAAGGCCAAAAGCCTTAGAGAATCAAGG
>JAHHUF010000092.1 GCA_020024115.1 Anaerofilum sp. | reverse complement strand
CTTTCTGTCCTGATGTTCCTATTATATCACATTACTCGTGTATACACTATTTAATGTTTTAAAAATTTTTATCTAAAGATAGAAACAAACGCCCTTAGCACCAAAAGTGCTAAGGGCGTTTGTGTGTCAAAGCTATGCTTCTATTTGGGGATATACTAATATTTTTGTTCTGAAAGCAATTTGATACATTTATAATACACTGACTGTCTGCATTTGTTCTTCATATTGATTTTGCAAGTGTTTAAAAGTATCCTCATGTCCGCCTGCATCTGGATGATATATTTTACACAATGCTTTGTATCGTTTATGTACTTCATCTTGTGTATTGCATCCAGCAAAAAAATCGATTCCGCTTTGCTGATTTTGCATAGCAGAACAGTTTTTGTTCAAAATGGAAAGAACATCTTTCTCCAGTTCTTTCGCCTGCTTGTGGGCAAGAGAAATCAATGGCACCAATTTTTGCTCAAAAATATTACAAGGAATCTTACCTTTAAAACTAGAAATTTCTTTGTTAATTTGAGTCAGCAAATTGATATATTCTGTAAATGTATATGCCAAAGAGGAACTATATTGCAAATTCAGTGCAGTGTCCACTTGTTGAGAAAGTGTCTCTGCATTTTCAAACAGCTCTTGTAATACTTCAGCTGATTGCTCGCATTTTTGCGATGTTTTCCCATCTTCAAATATATATTGCTGATTGGCAGAAGAATCAAAGCCAACTGTCTTTTCTTCTATCAATTTTCGGTATCCTTCATAATTTTGAGCAGCTAATTTAAGGGTAGCGCCCCATTCATTCCACTCAATCCCCAAAGAAACGACAACAACCATTACCGAAAGAATAATAATGACAAAGTTAATGCTTGTAAACACAACATTGATTGTGGGAAAAAGTTTCAAATAGGAAACAATGCCAATTCCAAAACTTTGAGAAACTGCATGGTTTACATAATATACTGCATATCCTGCAAACCCAACTGCTGCAACCAAAGAAACAGGAAATGCAACCGACAAAATTGCTGCAACAACTTTATGAAACCCTTTCAGAAAATACCAAAAAACACAGCCAAAACGCATTTTTCCCCCTTCGTCCTGCTGACAAAGTGCTTTAAAATCTGTTTTGCAAATATCATAAAGTTTTAAGTATCCTTCATGGCTGCTTGAAAAAATGAACCCCAGAACAAACATCACCACTGAAACAACGCCAGTCAGCAAGGCTGCTGCAACACTTCCAAACAAAAACAAAACACCAAAAATAATTGCAACAATCGCCCCAAACAGGATAAAAATAGCAATTAGCATGCCCAGCCCATTAAAAAAACTGCCAGGATTGTTAAAAATTTGGTTGAGCAGCAACATTCCTAAAATAGCTGCACCAACTGCCAAAAACACCAATGTTTTTTCCAATGCTTTTTGCAGCAATTTTGCGGCAATGGAAATCAGCAGCAATGGGAGAGAAAGTAAAGACAAAAGATTGATTTTTAAAATAGTTCCTATATTTGACATCTTTCTCCCTCCTTATTCATATCGTTCAAACTCATAAGAAACAGCATTGACAAATTTGCTGTCTGGGTCAAACTCAAAACTGATACGGTCACCAGATTCCTCATCTAAATACACCAAAGTAGACTTTTCCAGCCCCATTCCAATCAATGGTGTGCCTAAACAATAACTCGGTGTACCCAAGAGTCCTGTTTTTTCATTTGCAATTTCTTCAAGCGAACTTCCAACAGCTGCTCCTGTTGGAAACACAGCATTGTTGTTGGAAAACCGCACCCCAATAAATGAACCTTCCATGACAGGAATTGTTGCATTGGTTGTGTTTTTTACAATCATAAAGACACCCTTATGACTTTCAGATGGGATATAATATACCTCTCCCGCAGAAAGCCGCTTGTTTTCAACGGCTGAAAACTGCATCACCTGATGAATATTTGCCAAATCAATCACAGCTCCAGCATACTGCACCTTTCGAGAATATAGACTCTCTGAAAGGATTTCTGGTGTCGGTTTATTTTGCTCAACCATCTGTGCCAGTGCCGTAGGGTCTGCAAGTGAAACTGCCAATTCTGTCTGTGTATTTTTAATCAGTTCTACAGATTGCACCTGCGTTACCGCTTCAATAGGTGACAATCCTTTGTTGATTACATAAACAGAACTGACAGAATAGCTGCCTGGCAGCATTGACACATCTTGTGTATATTTATTTTTTTCTGTTAAACGAATTGAATAATGCCTATCTGTGGAAGAATTGTCCAATGATAGATAGATTTCTGTATCATTGCGTAAATTTTCAGCAAGTGAATGGTACTCTGGAGGCAAATTATCCAGATAGATATGACAGACTGCCCCCCACTTATCATCTTTTGAACAACCGGAAAGCAGCAAAGCCACACCACACAGTGCAAAAATTGAAAAAAATGTTTTTTTAATCATAGGCTTTTCTCCTTAAAAGTTTTTGTACCATTCAAATTCTTTGAATCTTTCTGTTCTGCTGACTCACTTGCAAAAACAAACAATTTTAATAAAAATATATCAAAATTCGATAAATTTATTTACATTTATACTATACAACGAATCTTTAAATTTGTAAATGATTTATAAGAATTACAATAGAATGATTAAACATTTTTTATTTTGCACAGTCTTGTTATCAAAGTTCTTTTTCATAGACAGTTACAGAATTTTTTCCGTTTGTTTTGGATTGATACATAACACTATCTGCCGCTTTGTACAATTTTTCATACAGATTTTCCCCTGTTGCTTTGGCAAATGCAACACCCACACTGCAAGTGATTGCAATTTCGCCATGATTCCACGGATATTTACAGGGAACTTTTTGCAAAATTGCTTTTGTTTTGTCAATTGCATGGTTTCTGCTTGAAAGGTTTGACATGAATATCACAAATTCATCTCCACCAAGTCGACAAACACAATCCTCGCTTTGAAAAATTGCTTTTAGAGAATTTGCAACAGCACGCAGACAATCATCCCCTGCATAATGACCCAATGTATCATTTAATGTTTTAAAATTGTCTAAATCCAGCAAAATCATTGCGCACAGTGTTTTGTTGTTCGATTGCTTATGTACTGCATATTCCAACGCTTTTCGATTGAGTAAATCGGTCAGGCTATCTCTCTCACTCAAATAAAGAATCTGCTGTTCTTTTGTAAAATCCTGATACTTTAACCATGTAAAAAAAATATTGATGCCAACTGCAATTATTACAACAAAAAAAACATCAATAATATACAAATACATTGTGTTTGTATAAAATATCTCATAATTTTTTACAATTGTTGTAATCACATCCAACACAATACTAAAAAAAACAATGCTTGCATATCCACAAATATGCCCAATGACTGTGAACGAAGTGGTTAAGAGGATGCACACAATGACCGTATAGGAAATATATTCATCATACAAACTATATTGAAGTTCAAAAGCAGCTATGATTTGAAAAATATTAAAATATGCGGCAACTAAAAGATACTTTTTATGTTTGGGAAAATAATATTTAAAAGCAAGATACCCCAACAGAGCAAAAATAATTTGCAGTGCAGAAATCCAAAGTGCTGGACTTAATTGTTTCCTATTTGCCCAATCCAAAGCATTTACTACAATAAGATGCAAAGAAAAAAACACAACAAGACCAGCAGAAAATGCTCGCTGTACGGTGCACACATATTCTTGTGTTTCATCATAATAATTGATAGAATCTTCTTTCATTTTTTTGATAATTTGCCCTATTTTCATTGTTGATACTCACCTTTTATTCTAAAAATCAATTTTCAAACTTAAAATCTTTGTATTGCTTTCAATTATTTATAGTGCTACTTAAACATTTTGTTTTATAATATATTATCCCTTATATTCTATCCTGCAGGAAGTTTTTTTGTCAAGTCACTTCATTACGATAATAGTTTTATATGATTTTATCAAAAACTTTTGCAAAAGCAGCTTATCTGTCTTGATTAAATATATTTGATTTCAGATAGTTTCCAGATTGAAGCGCAAAAAGTTCCCTCTGCCATAAACTTTGACTTTGTCATCCGCTTATAGTAGAGGGAATTTTTATTGTTTATCCATTTTGTTAATGTTTATAGAAGTTAATCAAACAGCCTTCCAACAAAATCAGGCGTTCATCTTGTGTAAGTGGAGAAACATACAGTATAATGGGAGTTACGGTTTCTTTGCCCAGTAAATATGCTGGAATTTGTTTCAAATCATTCTGCTCTAATGCTTGTTTGATATTAGGTACAAAAATAAAATCATCCAAAGCAAAATTCGGCTCTCCTTTTATCTGGAAAGGAACCATGCCCCAGTTAATCAAATTGGAACGATACCGCTTGGTTGCATACTCCTGCACAATATTTGCACCTGCCCCCAAAACACGCTGACAACTTGCTGCTTGTTCCCGTGCAGAACCGTCCCCGGGTTTGACTGCATAAATGGAAGATACAAGATTGATATTTGACCATTTCGCATCTTCACACCCTTGAATGGTATGAATTTGCTCCATCTGCTGCTGCAAACAAGCAGTGTCATTGTTTCTGCGGCAATTTTCAAGCTGCTGCACTGCTTTTGCCCGTGCCACATAGTCAGGGTCTTTTCGGCTGAGGGTAAACTCTGCCAATCCCAATGGATTGGAACGGAAAGAACTTGTTTCACCAGAGGGAATCAACTCATCTGTTGTTGTAACAGGGTCTGTAATAAAGCTGGAAATTTTCATCAACAAATGGTCTGCCATTGGAACTTGTTCCGGCCAATCTTTAATGTTAGGGCCGAATTTGAGTTGCATATCTGAATTTGGTTTTCCAAAACCACTGTATACTCTGCTCTGGTAGCTGGAATCATCAAATTCATAAGCTGGTATTTTGGGTTCATAGCCTTCCAATTCGGTGGCAGCTGTAAGTCTACCACCATTTTTGCTGGTTGCTGCAATACTGCGTGCATCCATCAATGCAACACCTGCCAACTGTCCTGCCGATGGCTTAGAGCCTTCTCGGCTGGGAAAGTTTCGAGTGGTGTGGCGAATACTCAATGCGCCATTTGCAGGAACATCCCCCGCCCCAAAGCATGGGCCACAGAATGCAGTGCGAACCGTTGCACCTGCTGCCATCAGTGTGCCAATTGCACCTGTTTTCATTAGCTGCATCATAACAGGCTGGCTGGCTGGATATACACTCAACGCAAATTCTCCACAACCACAGCTTGAACCTGCCAAAATTTGTGCTACCTCACTGATATTGGGATACAGTCCACCTGCACATCCTGCAATCACACCTTGCTCTACCCACAATTCTCTATTTTTAACCTTGCTTTGCAGATTGAGTGCAGGTGCTTTTTTGCCTGTCAAATCCATACACTGCATTTCGGTGATATGTAGAATATCTTCTAAGTTTGCTTTGAGTTCTTCAATGGAATACACATTGGATGGGTGCATTGGCAGCGCAATCATTGGCTTTACTTTGGACAAATCCACCTCAATCAAGCCATCATAATATGCACCGTTTTGGGGAGAAAACTGTTTATATTCTTGTTCTCTGTGATGCAGTTTCAGGTAGTCTTTGGTTTTTTCGTCAGTACACCACACAGAGGACAAACAAGTGGTTTCGGTTGTCATTACATCAATTCCATTGCGATATTCCATATCTAAATTGGAAATACCCTCTCCCACAAACTCCATCACTTTATTTTTAACATACCCATTGGCAAACACAGCCCCAATAATTGCCAACGCAACATCTTGCGGGCCAACACCAAAGGCTGGCTTGCCTGTGAGAGATACTGCTATCACTTCTGGGTAGGCAATATCATAGGTTCGGCAAAGCAGCTGTTTCACCAGCTCACCACCACCCTCACCAATCGCCATTGTACCCAAAGCACCATAGCGAGTATGGCTGTCGGAACCAAGAATCATTTTCCCGCAACCTGCTTGCATTTCACGCATATATTGGTGAATGACTGCAATATGGGGGGGAACATAAATTCCACCATATTTTTGCGCAGCAGACAGACCAAACACATGGTCATCCTCGTTGATGGTTCCGCCAACAGCACACAAACTATTGTGGCAGTTGGTAAGCACATAAGGAATAGGGAATTTTTCAACCCCTGATGCTCGTGCTGTCTGGACAATGCCCACAAAAGTGATGTCGTGGCTTGCCATTGCATCAAATTTCAGTTGCAAGTTCTCCATTGTTTGGCTGACATTATGTTGTTTCAAAATGGAATATGCAATGGTTTTTTCTTTTCCCTTTGCTTTTTCAGTGGAGGAAATCCCCATCGAAAGCAATTGCTTATCTTCGGTTCCATCTGCAAAAACCCATTGTCCGTTTGCATAATAGACCCCTATTTTGCTGCATTTTACCATTGTTACACCCCTCTCAAAGTATCGCTGCAACTATTATTTTGGGCTTATTATATCATATTTGAGAGCAAAATTCATTGTACATTTATCCAAAAACAACGCACAAATATAAAAACTTCTTTCTATCTTAAATAAAATTCTTTCATTTTTGTTAAATGTAACTTGTTTTTTATAGTTCATCCCAACAAAATGGGGCTTCCAAATCATCTGTTTGTGGTTTTTTCGTTCGATTTTTTTAGGTGTAAGGTAATGTATACTACACCAATTGCAAACAAGAGAAACTTATTCCAAACCATAACAACCGCAGAGACATCATGGCAGTGTTATACTACAATGCATAGCTTTTTTATGACACAAAAGAAAAATCCAATTCAGCAGAGCGAAAACAAGCCATTGAGCAGGTATATCAAGATGTTTGCCATTTTATGTGGTACTATCACAAGCTGTCAAACGCTGATTTTTCAACCAACAAACACAAAACAGCACCCCTGCTTTTGAAAACAAGGGGGCTGCTTTTTTGTAATATCAATTAGTTATTATTGCTTTGTTTTTTCTTGTTCCAAACGGTTGTCGCTACTGCCAGCGAAATCATAAAC
>JAHHUF010000091.1 GCA_020024115.1 Anaerofilum sp. | reverse complement strand
GATTTTTACATTTATTCATAAATTTGTGTTATTATAGTAATATAGGGAAAAAGTAATATTGGAGGTTATCTGAAAAATCAAAATTTTTGTCTTTTTCTGCAAGGAGTAGTATTTGCTGTCTAAAAATAATTGGAATTTGGCAGGAATTCCTATGTTTTTGTCTTGCATCTACTGGCTTAGTGCGAAAAATTTGTCAATTTCTTGGCTTTCTCACATACCCTAAATCTTTTGCAGTATTGCTTATAATTCTTATTTATTGTATAAAAGCTGTTTGAATTTTGAAATGACTTTTGAATATTTCAAGAATTTCTATTCAAACAAGCGAAAAGGAAGGAATGAAACAAAATGCGAACAGTAATGAATATCAATTCTGAATGGATGTTTACAAAAGAAAATGCAGGTGTTCCCGCACAACTGCCATTAGAGTGGAAACCAATCAATCTGCCCCACACATGGAATAATCTTGATGGACAAGATGGCGGTGCTGATTATTTTAAAGGTGCTTGCTGGTATGCAAAAGAATTGCCTATGCCAGAAAAAGCAGCAAATGATAGAGTGTTTTTGGAAATCAATGGCGCGTCCAGTGTGGCAACTGTTTATGTAAATGGTGAACAGGTTGCTTATCATGAGGGTGGCTATTCTACATTCCGTGTGGACATCACCAACCAGCTAACAAAAGAAGAAAATCTGTTGGCTATTTGTGTGGACAACAGTGACCGCAGCAATGTATACCCTCAAATGGCTGACTTCACTTTCTATGGTGGTTTGTATCGTGATGTAAACCTGATTGTTGTTCCTGAAGCACACTTCGATTTGGAGTTTTTTGGTGCTCCCGGTTTAACTGTCACCCCTCGTGTCATTGAGGGCGGCGCAATGCTGGATTTGGATGCATGGGTAAAAAATGGCGATGAAAACTATACCATTCTTTATACCATTCAAGATATGGAAAATGAAATTGTTGCCGAAGCTGTTCGTCCTTGCGACAAAGCAGCGGTTAAGCTGGCATTGCCCGGTGCACATTTGTGGAATGGTGTGAAAGACCCATATCTGTATACCTGTACTGCAAAGCTGGTACGCCGCAATGAGATTGTGGATGAAGTTTCCACCCGCTTTGGTGTGCGCAGCTTCCATGTTGACCCACAAAAAGGTTTCTATCTAAATGGCGTTCTGACTCCTCTGCGCGGTGTATCCCGTCATCAGGATAAGATGAACATGGGCAATGCTTTGGAGGCCTGGGACCATTGGGAAGATGTCGATTACATTCTTGAAGTTGGTGCAAATACAGTTCGTTTGGCACACTATCAGCATAATCAGGAGTTTTACGATGCTTGTGATGAGGCTGGTTTGATTGTTTGGGCAGAGATTCCCTTTATCAGCGTTATGAGCAAAGACCCTGCTGCCCATGAGAACTGCCGTTCTCAAATGAAAGAACTGATTTATCAAAACTACAACCATGCCTCTATCTGCTTCTGGGGCATTGCAAACGAAATCACCATCGGCGGCATGCGTGAGGGCTTGCTGGACAACCTGCGTGATTTGAACAATCTGGTGCATCAGCTTGACCCAACCCGTCAGTCTACTATTGCACAAGTTTCTATGGTTCCAATGGACAGCCCCATGAACGAAATCACCGATGTGGTAAGCTACAACCACTATTTTGGTTGGTATGTCGGACAATTGAGCGGAAACGAAGAATGGCTGGATAAATTCCACGAGATGCATCCAAACATTCCTTTGGGTCTGTCTGAGTATGGTGCGGAAGGCATCATCACTTATCATGGTGATGCACCTGTTATTAAGGATTATTCCGAGGCTTATCAGGCTTTGTACCATGAGCACATGGCAAAAATTATTGATGAGCGTCCATGGCTGTGGGCAACTCATGTTTGGAATATGTTTGATTTTGGCTGCGATGGTCGTGATGAAGGCGGTGTTGCCGGAAGAAACAACAAGGGTTTGATGACCTTTGACCGCAAAATCCGCAAAGAGTCTTTCTATCTGTATAAGGCATACTGGAGTGAGAATCCTTTTGTTTATGTTTGCGGACGCAGATATGCACAGCGTGCAGGTGATACCACCACAATTAAGGTATACACCAATCAAGACAGCGTTGCTTTGTATTTGGATGGTCAGCGTTTTGCAGTTCAAAATGGCTCAAAGGTATTTGAGTTTAAAAATGTACCTTTGAAAGATGGTTTCACTACTGTTGTTGCAAAAGCAGGGGAGTGTATGGATTCCATCACTTTGGAAAAAGTGGAGGCTATGCCTGAGATTTACACTCTGCCTCGTGAAGAAGACAACAGCGAAGGTGTTGCAAACTGGTTTGATACCACAGATGCAAGCGAAGTTCCTGATGAGATGACCTTTGACCCTGCATACTATTCCATTAAGGATAGCATCAAAGAGATTGGCAAGTCCCAAGAAGCAATGGATATGCTGCTTCAGATTATGAATAGTGCATTGAACATGAAACTGAATCCTGGTATGTTGAAAATGGTTGGCGACATGACTTTGGAAGGTATGTCTGCTATGATTAAAAACGACAAACTGCCAGCAAATGCAATGCAGATTATCAATGCTTCTCTGCAAAAGGTAAAAAAACCGGAATAAAAGTTTTTGCTTTCCTCCAAGCATCCAAAGTGTTTGGGGGATTTGTTTTGTCCAATAAAATAATTGATTTGCATTTACAAATAGTACAAAAAGCACTATAATAAAAATAGTTGTAATAGAAAATAGTTTCGATATTGAAACAAAATACAAAGCGATTTGCTGTGCAAAATATTTAAGGAAACACCGCACAATTTATACAAAAATATTCAGAGAGTGTATTTCCTCAAAATGCTTGCCAAGCCATAAAGGATTTTCGGCGTTTTGGTTCATTTGACAAAGAATTTTTTGGTGCAATCCACGCGGTATTGCCTTAAATATTTTCATTGATAAAATCCACAAGGGGGCAAAAAGATGGCAGAAATTCTGCGCATGAAAGGAACCGTTGAACACATTGTATACTGCAATCAGGAAAACGGATACCATGTGATTGAATTGCAGGCAGAACAAGATTTGGTTACAGTTGTGGGCGATTTGGGTGAAGTGAATGAAGGCGAAGAAGTAATTGTTACAGGCAGATTTGTAACTCACCCAACCTTTGGGTTTCAATTTCAGGCAGAAAGCTGCATTGTGCAAATGCCAGAAACAGCACGCGGAATTTTGCGCTATCTTTCTTGTGGAGTGCTGCCCCACATAGGCCCAGCTACCGCAAAGAAAATTGTGGCACGGTATGGGGAAGAAACCTTTGCTGTGATTGCCAATCACCCCGAAAAGCTGACCGATATTAAGGGAATCAGTGGGCAAAAAGCAAAAGAAATCTCGGATGAATTTCACCGCAGACAGGGCTTGCGTGAAAGCATTTTGTTTTTGGGGCAAATGGGAATTTCGCCAGCAAGGGCGATGACCATTTATCGGCATTTTGGTTCTGCAACAGTGGATGCTATCACCCAAAATCCCTATTTGCTGTGTGGTGCTCCTGCCTACCTCAAATTTTCAGAAGTAGATGCAATGGCAGCACAGCAAGGGCTTGCACCAGCAGGACATTTGCGGATGTGGGCAGCCTTTGAGTATGTATTGCGGTATAATCTGCAAAATGGACATACCTGTTTGCCAGCCCATCAACTTTGCAGCAAAGCGGCAGGCTTGGTACAGGAATCCGAAGAACAGATGGAGCAGCAATTGGAAACGGCTTTGGAAGAAAAATATCTGTTTGAAAAAGAATATAAGGGAAAACACTATATCTTTTTGGAAGATTTATATCGGGCAGAATATAACATTGCACAGTCACTTGCACAAATGTTGGAACGACCGGTCAAACAAACAAATTCAGTTCACCGTAGTATTGAGATTTTAGGAAAAGCAAGTGGGATTCAGTATGCAAATTTGCAGCGGAAAGCCATTGAAACAGCTTTGAAAAATCGGGTTATGGTGCTGACAGGTGGGCCGGGAACAGGAAAAACAACCATTGTCAATGCGATTCTTGCACTGTATGAACAGCAGATGGACAGGGTGGCACTGGCAGCCCCCACAGGACGAGCCGCAAAACGGTTGAGCGAACTGACAGGCAAAGAAGCAAAAACATTGCATCGGCTTTTGGAGGTGGATTTTTCCAAAGGCGGCGATGTAGTACAGTTTATTCACAACGAAAGCAATCCACTGAGAGCAGATGTAGTGATTATCGACGAGATGAGTATGGTTGATGTGAAATTGTTTGAAAGTTTGCTGGCTGCCCTCCGACCCAGTGCAAGGCTTGTTTTGGTGGGAGATGCTGACCAGCTTCCCAGTGTAGGAGCAGGCAATGTTTTGGGAGAATTACTGCAATGTGAGCAGATTCCGTCTGTGCGGCTGACAGAAATTTTCCGTCAGGCAGCGGAAAGTATGATTGTTTCCAATGCGCACCGTATTGTGGAGGGAGAACTGCCAAAACAAGGCGGAAAAACAGATGATTTCTTTATGATGGAGTCGTCAGGAAGTGCCTGCCAGCAGTTGGTTTGTGATGTTGTGTCAACCCGATTGCCACACAGTTATCATTTTGACCCAATGCGGGATATACAGGTGCTTTGTCCAAGCAGAAAAGGACTTTTGGGAACAGAAGCAATGAACGAATTGCTGCAAGAACTGTTAAATCCTCCTGCTATCCACAAAAAAGAACTCAAGCGTGGAAAAAGAATCTGGCGCCAGGGAGATAAAGTGATGCAGATTTGCAATGACTATGATATTTTATATGAAAAAGATGATGGAGAAAATGGCGCAGGTGCGTACAACGGGGATATTGGCTATATTGAAAAGGTAGACCCCAGTGAGCCAGCCATTTTGGTGCGCTTTGATGACCGAAAGGTGCTGTATTGTGCAGAACAAATGGAAGAACTGGAGCCTGCCTATGCAATCACAATTCACAAAAGTCAGGGATGTGAATTTCCGGCAGTTGTAATTCCTGTTGCAGAAACACCACAAAAACTGCAATACCGCAATTTGCTTTATACAGGTGTCACCCGTGCAAGACAGTTGTGTGTGCTGCCGGGCAGACGGTCAACCATAGCAGCAATGGTGCATAACAGCCGCCATCAGCTACGATATTCCTGCTTGGGAAAAATGTTGGGGGAGCTTTGTGAATCGTGAACAATGGGAACAATGGTTTTGGAAAATAGGCTGGTGGTTTGCACCGCCAAGATGTCCCATTTGTCAAAATGTTGTGTTGCCGTTTACCATTTGCCAAGATTGTCAAACGGTGGAAAAGCGATTGCGAAAAAGAGATTCAGTCCTTAGTGGTTTGCCCAATCAGATTGATGCCGGCTTTTGCAGATGGAACTATAAAGATGAAATTCGTCATGCCATTGTACAAATGAAATTTTTTGCAATGCCATATCAAGCGGAAAATTTCATTCTTTTGCTTTGTTGTGATGAGAGTGCGTATACATTTATCAAGCAATTTGATATAATAGTACCAATCCCGTCTACTCCAAAGAAACAAAAAAGCAGAGGATATGATGTACCTTTTTTGTTGGCAAAATCTTTGTGTAGGGCAGCACGAGTTCCGCTGGCAGCACAGGGAACACTGTTAAAAGTCAAAGAAACTCCAGACCAAGTGGGATTGAGTGGTCAACAGAGACAAAATAATTTGAAAAATGCCTTTCGTGTGCAAAATTCCACAGAATTGCAAAATAAAAAAGTGCTTTTGGTTGATGATGTTACTACAACAGGAACAACCTTAAAAGAAGCAGCAAAGGAACTGAAAAAGTCAGGGGCAATTTTTGTGGGGGCTTTGGTGCTTGCACAGACATGATAAATAGAGTTTAATTGGATAAACAGGTTAGGAAAGGGGAAAATAAAATGTCAATCAATGATATTGGAATTGATTTGGGAACCACTTCAGTGATTGTTGCAGTAGATGGTAAGGGGGTTATTTTAAACGAACCATCAGTGGTTGCAGTAGACCATCGCTATGATGATAAGGTTTTGGCAGTTGGCAGTGAAGCATTTGCAATGGTGGGAAGAACACCTTCCTATATTTCGGCAGAAAGACCTCTGCAAGATGGCGTTATCTCCAACCATATTCTGACTAAAAAAATGATACAGAAGTTTGTGAACCGTGTCTATGATTCCAGAATGATAAAGCCTCGTGTAGCGGTATGTGTGCCTGCTGCAATTACAGGAATTGAAAGCGATGCAGTTGTGGAAGCGGTTGTTTCTGCGGGTGCAAGACAAGTATTTTTAATTGATGAACCCATTGCCGCAGCGTTGGGCAGTGGGATTGATATTACACAGCCAATGGGTCACATGGTAATTGATTTGGGCGGTGGCACAACTGATATTGCAATTATCAGTTTGGGTGGTAAGGTGCAGGCAAGCTCAATTGCAGTGGCAGGAAATATGCTTGATGAAGAAATTGTAAAGCATATCCGCCAAACCTTCAGCCTTGCAGTTGGTTTGAGAACCGCAGAAGAACTCAAAAAAACCGTTGCTTGCTGTCCACAGCTAAATTTCAGCGAAACAATGGAAATTAAAGGAAGAAGCCTTGTAAGCAATCTGCCGCAGCGTCAGATGGTTAGAACCGAAGATTTGTATGAGCCGGTGATGAAATGTGTCGAGCAACTAGGGATTGCAGCCCATCAGGTATTGGAAAAAACTCCCCCTGAGCTTTCTGGTGATATTTACAGCGAAGGAATTGTGCTGACAGGTGGCTGTGCTTTGCTCAAAGGGTTGCCTGAATATTTCAGCCAGAAATTAAAAGTTCATGTCCGTGTATCCAATGACCCCATCAACTGTGTTGCAATGGGAACAGCAAAAAGCCTGACAATGGGTGACCAATTGGAAACAGGATTTTATGATGCAACACCTCGTGCAGGAAGAAGATAACCATTGCAGCCTTTCCCAAAAGGCAATCATGAGAAAACAGGAAAATTTAAAAAGCGGTGTAACTTTCATTAGTTGCACCGCTTTTATTTTGAAAATGGAAGATTGTGATTATATGAATTATAGCTGTTTTATCAT
>JAHHUF010000090.1 GCA_020024115.1 Anaerofilum sp. | reverse complement strand
ATGGAATAATCACCTTCGTTTTGTTGGAGCAGGTCTTCGTATGTTCCAACCCATGCCATCCAATCGCCGGCACGCCAATCATCGCCACCATCAAATGTGTTATTTCCATTCAAATCGTAGCGAATTTCACGGAATGTAATGAGTAAGCGACCGCTGATTGGGTCATATACCGCTTTGTGCCGTTCACCTGCCAAAGAACCCTGCATTTCCATTGGCTCGCTCCAAGTTTCGCCCTCGTCATCGGAATAAATCAATGTTGACAAATTATTATGGGACTGACTTCTTGCCAAACCAAGAATTCGCTTTCCATTAGGAGAACGGAACATTCCGATTTCGCACATTTGATATTTTGCTTCAATTGCACGATGTTCTGTCAAATATGGAACAGGCTCACTCCATTGCTCTTGCCCATCCTTATCAAATGTCAGATAGGTTTTGTAGTTCACAAATCCACCTTGCTCATGATAGACGCCTATCCATTTTGGAATATAATTTCCTTTTTCATCCTTCAATTGAATCAAACTTGCCATGCCAACAACCACCGAATTTTCTCTGCCATCCTTAAATGTGGAGTACCAATGTTTGTATGGTGTCCAAGTTTCACCATTGTCATCAGAATAGGATGTATTCCATCCATGTTTGTTGCCATCTTTATCCTGACCCCAACCTGGGCAGGCAGTAATCAACATCAATCGTTCACTGCCATCTGCCATATTCAATGTGTACAGGGTTGGAGTTTCTTGAGAATATGCCCAAGAATCAGGAATGTTTGTTTTTTCTGTCCATGTTTTACCGTTATTATCACTGATTTGCATAATCAATGGGCCATGACCATGCCCCACCGGATAGGCTGTAATCAAACGCCCTGTTTTGGTGCGAATCATATCCGGCTGACCCAAATATTGTCGATTCTGACCTTCGCCGGAATAAGGGCTTTTTTCAATGTCAGATAAATGTTTTGGATTCAACTCATATTTTGTCAGCTTATTTTGCAATGTCAGTTCCTTGATAACCTTGATTGTAACGGTATCGGTATAGCCAGAAGCTGCATTTTTCACTGTAATGACTGCTGTACCATTTTTCAATGCAGTTACCATACCATCTTTGTTTACTTCAACAATTTCGGGGTGATTGGATTCAAAGGTGACTGTTTTGTCATCTTCGTCACTAATCAAATTGGTTTGAATTTCATAGCTATCGCCAATATACAAGGTTTTTTCTGTTTCAACAAGGTTTAGTCCTTTGGTCAGCATAGTAACCATAATTTCAGATTCATTCAAAACCTTGTTATACACTTTCACCTCATCAATATAGCCTGTGAATCCTTCTCCACCAATCATATCCAATGGTAGTTTAAAGTTGTTTGTGGCTGTCCACTTATTTGTATCGCCCACTTTTTTGCCATTGACATACATAGACAATCCCTGTGTTTTGTCCTGTGTCCAAGTGACATGATACCATTGATTTTGCTGGAATGGATAGTCAAAGGTCAAGATGGAACCTGCTGTTTTGCCAACATGCACTCCGGATGCTTTGTTTGCTGCCATCTTTAAATCAAAAGAAAAATCTTTTTGCTTGTCCATCATCACAGAAACGCGATTTTGGATGGGAGCTGTGGATTTTACCCAATAGCTAACTGTCCATGAACCTTTTGCATCCACTGCAATTGGGTCTGCAAATGTGATGTTATGCTCAGGAGAAACCGAAACTGCTTTTTCAGATTTTCCATTCACAAAAGAAACGCCGTTATTTGTTCCGTTGTGGCTGTTCCATTGGTCGTTTACATCTTGTTTATCAAATGAATAATATGCTACTTGTGCTTTTGGGTCTACTTCTGGCACAACGACTGTCAATGCAATGGTTGTTTTTTGGTCTGGGTTAGAGATGGATGATGCAGTAATCTGCACTGTACCGGTTTTGTGTGCAGTTATGTTGCCATTTTTATCAACTGAAACAATTTTGGGGTTGGAAGACTTCCATTCCATTTTATTGTTAAGCACCTTTTCGGGTATAACCTTGACATTCAATGCAACAGAACCACCTAATCCAATTTGTTCGATGTCGTTGGTAATGGTTATAGAGGTAACATCTTTGGATGCAGTTTGTTTGTAGTCGATATATTTATTTGTAATATCCTCTACCGCTTTTTTAAAGGCTGTGGTATCACGAATGACCTGCTGCAATTCCTCATTATTCAGCAAACGCCCACCTGTTATAGATTGGGCTTTAAATGTCAAATTCTGATAAATAGCATTGATTTCTGCTTCTAAAGTTGGCACTTCTTGTGCAATTATTTTCAGTTTGTTGACATCACGCACGCCTTCTGCCATGCGCTCCAGACGAATAGAACTTCTTGGCACAGGCACTTGACCTGTAACCTTATCTCCGGGGTAAACAAGGAAACAATCGCCAGCTTCAAATGCGTTGTGGGTAGCATCTTCCAATGGATTCTCTACCCATGCGTCGAATGCCCACCGCAAAAAACCGGAGGTTTCTTCCCCAGCGTTGACAACTGTCCAATAGCTTTCGGCTGGTGCGCTCAAAGAAAAGTTGCCTGGAAGATGCTCTGTGCAGGAATACAATGTTGTTCTGTATCCTTTTTCTTCTCTGTCTTTGAGCAACTGTGTGAATTTTTGGGGAGTGGCTGCCGCAGCACTATCTCCAACATTCAAATCAGAAACTCTGAGAGCCAAATCATATTTATTGACAAAATGGTCCATTGCTCCGGCAGTCTTTAATGGTTTTGCTGTGCTGCCTGTGACAGAATCCACCAAATCAAAGGCCTCTTTGCTGAATCCTCGTTCATCAATTCCGATATAAGATTCTTCAAACCAGCCATTTGCTTCAAGATGCTTAATCAAATCATTCAAAAAATCGCTCCACATTGGTTTGTAGTTTGCTTTATAGGAGCCATCTTCATTTCGGAAGGATTCCTTTACCAATTCGCCATTTTCCCAATAGGTAAAACAGTTGTGCCAAGGTGCAATACTGTAAAGGATGATTTTGTCACCCATTCCCAGTTTCTTGTTAAAGTTGACCCATTTGTCAAAATTGGTGTAGTCATAGGTCATCTTTCCATCTTTCTTTTCCCATTTAACCATAGATGGATAGTGAACTCCAGTGCCGTTTTTGGTTTTGCTGAATGTCTGTCCACCCCACGCATCTTCCGAAATTGTGGTAGTGATTGCATGACCACCAATGCTTTTGTACAGTTCCATGTGGGGTTTCAGCACAGCAAAATGCTCATCCGAAAATGGCTCTACACCATAATATTCCGCAATGGAATAGGGATATTGCCACAATTCAATATCAAATGTTTTTCCAAATGTATCTGCGTTTGGCAATGCAGCATTTTGAACTACAATGGTATAGGCAAATTTCAATGGCTGTTCCAAACCGCTTGCATTCACTGTCACTGTTGTGGTGTAAGTTCCAGCGTTTACATTCGCAGGAATGTTGAACTCTACCCATACAGGCTGCAATTTGCGGGACTCAATCTCCATCCCTTTGGAAGCATCCTGATATAAAATATCAGAACTTTCTTTACGGTTGGAGTTTGTTTCGGTTGGATATTGATTGTTTGGATTGCCATATCCCAAATATACACCATCGTATGCCTTTGTGGATTTGATAAAGGTTGTTTTTATATTTTTGGCTTCAATTGTACCGGCATCGCCAACCAAATCCCCTGCAACGACTGTGACATCTTTTAATTTTAAATCTTTGCTGGCAAGAACAATTTCAGACAATGCTTTGTCATTTTTCCAAGCGGTCAAAGTTTCGCTTGTTTTGTTCAAATCTTTTACACTGTCATAGCGTTCTTGTGTATATTGTATGTTTGTATCCACAATGGTTCCGGACAGTTCCGGTTTCCCAATTTCTACAACCACCTTGATTTGCTTTGAAAAATCACCGTTTTTGGCAGCAATGGTGATGGTTGTTTCTCCTGTTGATTCTGCAAAAATTGTGCCATCGTCACTCACTTTTGCAATTTCGGGCTTTTCACTGGAAAAAGAAAGGTCATTGATAGTTGCATAAGAGGGTGCAATATCTGTAATTTCAATGGTTGCATTTGCCCCCTCAGACAGCTTCAAGCCTTGGCTTGTAATAGCAAAATCAGTTACAGGATAGGGACTATGATACACAACAATTTTTCCTGCATCAATCAAATTGCCGCCTTTTTCACCTTGTTTTCCGGTGGCAACTGCCCTGAATGTATGTTCTTTATCTTCGCTCAAGCCTTCAAAAGTGGTAATTTGTCTTTCGGGAATATTAACATCGTTGTATAGGTTATGGTTGCTTTTAAATTCATCATCAATATAATAGGCAACCTCACCCATTGGAAAGTTTCCGCCCGCATAGACATCAATTTTATTACCACGAAATTTCACTTCATAATAGGTGCTGTTTGGGTCGTTGGGGTCTAGTTCATTTGACCATCTATGCACGGTTTCATTTTCTCCTGCCCATTTCCCTGGTGCAAAAATAAATTTGTTCGTTTCGCCCTCTGTTTGGGTTACTGGAATGGTTAGGGTTTGCTGTTGTGGAGTTTCTTCAGCAGCAAACGCACTCACAATCTGCATTGGAAAAATGCAGCCAAATGTCATTGCCAAGCCCAAAACAACGCTCATTGCTTTTTTAAACATTTCTTTGGCCCCTTCTTTTTAAGATTTTGCTATGACACATTCCATACCATTGATTTTGTTTTTATCAGCCTCCTTTTGTTGTCAAAAACTAATTGGAATAAAAGAATAACATAGTATCCCAAAACAACAAACGAAATTTATATTTCTATACGGGCAATTGCTACAATAAGGGTGTATCTAAAAACCAACAAATTGACAAGTTTTTGGCAGAAAATCAGTAGATATAATTTAAAAACGCAGAAACCTCTTGTCAGGTTCCAACTACCTTTAACACAGTAGATATTGTTTATGATAGAAAAAACGAAAATTTCGACTTTTCAGATAGCTTCTAATATTGCATCACAAACCACTGTAAAGTATTTTAATTTTTAAAATTGTATTTAACATTAGTTTAATATATCACACATTTTGTAAATAAGCAATATTTTATTTTTTATATGATAATATTTTTTATATAAATCAAACAAATATGATAATATCATTTTTTATTTATCTTATATTTACAAGATTTGTATGTTTAATATAAAAAGCACCTCGCTCGTTATTCAGTATATTATACTGGCTAACAAATGAGGTGCAGTTCAAAATTTGATTATGGTGCTTTTGTTTAAAAATTATTTGCTATTATTTTATGTACAGCTTAATCTGTATGCAGAATCAGTCTTCTCGATTCTTTTTTCTCCGATAGATTCCAATCCCTGCCAATGTAGCAGTAGCTGTTGCCAACATTCTTCTCCACATGGAAAGCATACCATTATCACCTGTTTGAGGAGTTGCATTTGGTGCAGCAGTTGGTGCTGGGGTTTTATCCTTTTTAAATGTTACTTCCACCTGTGCATCTTCCATTTGATGCTGCAAGGTCAAAGTATTTTGCTCCTTTGCAACCACTTCTACACCATTTACAAACACTTTATCTATAACATAGCCTTTTTCTGGTTAGAAGTTCACAACAGCATTTTGTCCCATCACAACAGATGCGTCTTTCACTGTTGCTTTACCACTTTTACCCTTAACAGAAACATCTACTTTGACATGAGCACCCTCACTCTTTGTGTCAATATCAACTACCAAATTATCCAAAATAATTGTACCATTTGTGCGGGTGAGTCTTAAAAATGCTTTTTTGCTGTCCCCAGTGGTAAAGTTAAGGATGCTTTCTTGCTGTTTTTGGCCCCCATTCCAGTTGTGTCAAGTGTTACACTGTTCAGCACTTTATCCTTTTCAACAGCTTCCAGTGTATAAGAACCTCCATTGCTTACCAAATAATCAAAGGAAACTGTACATTCTGTATTTCCAGGCAAGCGCAATGTTGATGGAACCGTCCGAGCAAACTTGGTCATATTTTCAATTTTGATTGAATAGCGAGCATCAATTACATCATCTGTAAAATCGCTATGTTCTGACATATGGTTTTGACCGGAAATATAGTTTTCAAACACACCAAACCCACGAGAGAAATCTTCAAAGTCATCAAAATAGTAGTGCTGACCATATTCAACCGAATTGATGGCATATACACGCACATCATCAAACCGAACACAAGAATCCTCTGTGCCTTGTCCTGCAACCAGTTGCAATTGTGCAGTAGTGCTGCCTTCTTGGATTGTCACCTGAATCTTAATGCGCTGATATGGTGAACCTTTTTTAGAGGAATGGCTGCTTCCATAAATGCTATCATTATCAAGAGCAAAATTGCTGATAACAGCCCATCTTCGGTTGTCATACGCAATTCTGCTTTGCGGTTGCCGGTTGTGTAGGCATAAACAGAAACATCGTAGGTCTGTCCCCCAACCAATCCAGTCAATTGTTGGCTCAGAATGGCATCGTTTTTGCCTTTAATCAGTGCGTTGGTATCGCCGCGGCTGATAGATGTTTCGTTTTCATTGGAATAGGTCACATGGCTTGTATCGCCACTGGTGCTGGAAACATTCCAGCCATAATCCCATGTGTAACTATCAAAGTTTACATCTTTGATGGACTTTCCTTCACTCCAATTCATTGCAGTCAAATCAGTAGCCACTGCATTGCTGCTTCCTTTATAAACAACATATGGAGTTTTTGCATCTGCCTGAAGGTGACTTGATTGTCTTTCACTTTCAGCTCTTGCAGTGCAGTGCGTCCTTTGTCGGACAGTCGGAATACTTTTACAGTATTTTCGCCTTTCCAGCTTTCAGCAAGCTGCCATGTGGTTTCGCCACTATCTTGATTCCAGCGATAAATTTTTTCTGCGGTTTGAGGATTCCACGGAATGAAAATTTTGTTTCCATCTGCAATCAAGCGACCGTCCACTGTAATTTGGTTTACACCATTTTTCATTTCTGAAACAATATTCATCTTTTCGCCCAAGATTGCTTTTTCGTTGTTTTCCCATTGCATGATGGGGAAATTGATTAAATATTTATTGGGCAGAATTTTAAATAGTGTTTACACAAGTTTAAGTCAAAACAGCACACCAAATAGCAATGCAACGAATATGCACT
>JAHHUF010000009.1 GCA_020024115.1 Anaerofilum sp. | reverse complement strand
AGACCGCCCCAGTGGAATGCTTGCCCGTCGGTTAGACACTACTTATTCAGTGTGGAAACAAAACCCTTCTATGAAAATTGTGGTCAGCGGCGGACAGGGAAAGGATGAGGTGATTCCCGAAGCACAGGCGATGGCAGAATATCTGATAAACAAAGGTGTGCCACCAGAGATGATTCTCCAAGAAAATCAAAGCACCAATACATTAGAAAATTTTAAATTTTCTAAAAAAGTATTAGAGCAAAACGGAATCAGTTTATCCGACCCTATTGCATTTGCTACCAGCGATTTTCATTGTTGGCGTGGAACATGGGCTGCGCATGAAACAGGATTTTCACAAGTTACCCATATTCCTGCACAAACGCCAATCAGCAGAATTTTGTCTAGTTGGCTGCGTGAGGCAGCAGGAGTGGCATATTATACAACGATTTATCATCTAAATAAATAGTTGTTTTAGAAAAGAGAGGTGACATGATTGAACCCTATTGTACGAGTGGAACATTTGAGGAAAGTGTACCGTGTTGGCAAAGAAAAAGTTGTGGCTTTGAATGATGTCAGTTTAGACATTATGCCGGGTGAAGTTTGCTGCATTGTTGGTGCTTCAGGAAGTGGTAAATCAACCTTGCTCAATCAGCTAGCCGGGCTGGAAAAGCCAACAAAGGGCAAGGTGTACATTGGAAAACATGAAATCAGTGCCATGAATGAGAATGAACTGGCAAAGTTTCGGCAGGCACATCTTGGGTTTATCTTTCAAAGCTATAACTTGCTGCCAAACCTGACAGCGGTGGAAAATGTTGCAATGCCGCTGATGTTTAAAGGGGTGAGCAAAAAAGAACGCAATAAACTTGCTTTGGCACAGCTAAAACGGATGGGTCTGGCAAAACGCGCCGACCATAAACCAAAAGAAATGAGTGGTGGTCAGCAGCAGCGTGTGGGCATTGCTCGTGCCTTTGTGCTAAAACCAAAAGTGATTTTTGCCGATGAACCGACAGGAAACTTGGACACCAAAACGACGAAACAGGTTTTGTACAGTATGTTGGGCATGGCAAAAGAAAATGGAACAACCTTTGTGATGGTAACCCATGAAAAAGACTTGGCCGGCTGTGCTGACCGAGTGATTACGATTTTGGATGGCAATGTTTTATCCAATATCTTGGTGGATGATGAAACCAAAGCAAAAAACAGAGCCAAAATGTTTGAAGGTGTTGCCGCTGATTCCGTTCCGGATGAGCCAGTGGCTGCTCAGCCGGAAAATACATCCGAAGTTGTCCCCAAGACGGCTGCTGAAACAGCAGAAAAGATAAAAAATACAATTATTAACAGCGAGGAGAAGAAACAATGAGAATGAGAAATCACCTGAAAAAGCTGAGTGTTGCAGTTGCAGTTGCAATGACAGTTTCAACCATGAGTGGTGTGGCATTAGCAGAACCGGCTGCACCAGCAGCAAATTCTGACAGCAACACAGTAGCACCAGCCCCAGAAACTGCCCCAAAGCCAGAGGGAAAACCAGACTCAAACACTTCTCCAGAGCTTCCTGTTCCTCCTGAGGGGGTTTTTGTTGCAAACTATGAGCTGCGAAATGCTGCCGGAAATTTAGGAAATTTGGTGCGTGACAAAAATAATGCTGTCATTCCCACAGGTTCCTTGAAAGTGACAGTTGTAGACCAGCGTTTGGTTGGAAAAGCATTTGATGCATCCAAAGTGCGTTTAATGCCTCAAAACGGTCAAAGTTTTTCTGCAATTGAAGGCAGAGTTATCCCAGTGAACGAAACAACCTATGATGTAGTATTCGATGGATTACAATATTTGGGTGGAGATAACACTTTTCGTTTTGATTTGTCTTACAGCAGTGAGTATGCTTTGCCTGTTTCTTCTCTTTCTGTTGCATTGCCTCAGTGCTACACTATTGAAAAAGGCGGAAACGAAAGCGGTGATAAGCTGCGTGCCCCCAATTTAATTGTAAAAGATTTTAATTTTGGTGGTGCATCTGTACCCGCTGGTTCTCCGTTCACTCTGAATCTCACCATCTTCACTACATCGGGTGGCCAAAAATTGAGTGATGTTACAGTTTCCTTGGCATTGCCTGAGCATGTAACGATGGCAAACGGAAACTCCTCTGTATATATTGGAACGATGGGTCCTGAATCGTCCAAACAAATCTCTTTTGAAATTTTGCCCAGTGCAAACCTGACCGGCGGGGTGGCAGCTTTGCAGCTGAGTATGCAAGGTGTTGGTGCAGCAGATGGTGCAAAGGTTGAGGGAGCCGGCAGTGTAACAGTGCCTGTTGTTCAGCCGGAGCGTTTTGAAATTACCCGTGTACAGGGTGCAGAAACACTGATGGTTGGAGAAGATAGCTCTTTGGAAATTACTTTTGTGAACAAAGGAAAAGAACCTATCAGCAACCTGAGCGCAGAAATCAGTGGCGACAACCTGAAAAATCCAGGACAAAATCAATATTTGGGCAATGTTCAGCCCGGTACTCAAAATACTGCTGAGTTTACCATTTCTGCTGAAAAAGAAGGTACATTGAGCGGTGTTATCACTCTTACATACGAAAATTCTGCTGGACAGACCAAAACTTTGACAAAAGAATATTCCTGCACTGTACAGGAAATGTCAATGGATATCAGCGGCAATAAGGGTATGGATATGATGCCGGAAGAAATGCCTCAGCCTTCCCAAGGAATGCCGGTTTGGGCATGGGTGCTGATTGTCATTGGTGTTTTGGCAGTGGGCGGCGCAGTCACAGCAGTTATTCTGAAAGAGCAAAAAGCAAAAAAATTGGCACAATTAGAAGCGGAGGACGAAGATGAAGATATCTTATTTGCTGAAACTCAGCACAGATAACGTTCGCCGCCGAAAAGGCAGAACACTGCTCACCTTGATTGGTGTTGTGATTGGCACCTGCTTGATTGTTGTAATGATTAGTTTGGGTATTGCGTTGAATCAGCAATATGAGCAAATGCTCCAAAATTACGGTGATTTGACAAAAATAGAAATTTATAACCGTAATTTTATTGGGGGAAGAAACAATGAAAATGCTCCCCCTATGTTGGATGATGAAATGCTGAAAACCATCAAAAATATTCCTCATGTCATTGCAGCAACTCCTCAGTATCAAGCAGAAAATATGTATGCACAGATATTTTCGGGCAAAGGCGATCGTTATGAAAGCTATTTTGATGGATATGGAATGGACCCCGCTTCCTTAGAAGCAATGGGAATTAAGTTGTCCAGCGGACAGTATTTGACAGGCGAAGAAATTTTAGGCAAAAATAAAATCCCTGTTTTAGTAGGTGCAAATCTGGGATATAACTTTGAGGATTCTCGAAAAAGTTATAAATCAGGGAAAAGAAGGGTCTATCCGGGTCAGGTTGACTCCAAAGGCAATCCGGTTCCGCCTTTTGTAGATATTGAACATGACAAAATTATTTTGCGAATGGAAAATGGCGATGAAAACAACCGAAAAGTCAGAGAGTATGAACTGGTGGTTGTTGGCGTGATGGAAAGTGATTATAATGCAGGCTATTTCACCGATTCGGGAATTGTTATGAGTATTTCAAATATGAAACATTTGGAAAAAGAATTCCAGAAAATTTCCGGTAGTTCGCAAAGTAGCGGAGTGGTTATAATTGGGCCACATGGCCCAATAAAAGAAAAAGGAAATGGATATAACCATGTCTATATCAAAATTGATGATGTCAAAAATGTAGAAAGTGTTGAAAAACAGGTGAAAGAGTTGGGGTATAAAGATATTCAATCTTTGACTCAAGTTCGTGAAGAAATGCAAAAGCAAGTCCGCAAACAACAGTTTACATTGGGCGGTTTGGCTGCGGTGTCGCTGTTGGTTGCTGCCTTGAATATTGCAAACACTATGACAATGGCAATTTATGAACGAACAAAAGAAATTGGTGTTATGAAAGTTTTGGGATGTGAACTTGGAAAAATCCGAGGAATGTTCCTGATTGAATCTGGCACAATTGGATTTTTGGGCGGTGTCGTTGGTGTCATCATCAGCTATTTTGTCAGCTTTATCATCAACAATTTGCAGACCATTATTCGTATTCTGGGCATTGGACAAAATGCAGGTGGAATGGATGAAATGGGAATGGGCATGGGAATGGGCGTGGATGCAGCTATGGGCGGAGCATCCAGTATCATTCCGCTTTGGCTGGTTGCAGGTGCAATTTTGTTTGCAACTGTGATTGGACTGCTATCGGGTATGGTTCCTGCAAACAAAGCAGTTAAAATTAGTGCATTGGAAGCAATCCGCAGAGAATAAAATGGAATTTGAAATGAGCGATATGTAGTTTTTGGACTTGTTATCGCTCATTTTTGTTTTTTAGAAAGAAGGTTTTTATGGCTTCAAGCAAAGAGTATCTTGAATTTGTATTGCAGCAATTGTCAGACTTGCAAGGAATTACCTATCGTGCTATGATGGGAGAATTTATTCTCTACTATCAAGGAAAAATAGTAGGCGGAATTTATGATAATCGCTTGTTGGTAAAGCCGGTGCAATCTGCTATTGATTACATTAAAACACCTTGCTATGAACTGCCCTATGAAGGGGCAAAGGAAATGTTATTGGTAGAGGAGCTGGGTGATAAAGAATATCTTACAAATTTGTTTAAAGTAATGTATGAAGAACTGCCAACACCAAAACAAAAAAAGAAAAAATAGGAGTAAAATGGTTATGGAACAAAAAAGAGTGATTCTGAAAGATAAACGGGAAATCATCTTGAAAGATGAGTAGGATATTTCTATTTGCCTTCTGCAAAACGGAGAGGTGCAAAGTGTCTTTCTTGTAGATGAGCCTTCGGTTGGATATGATGGGAGAGAAATTGCTCTTTCGCCAACAGAACAATCTTTATTGTTTTCTTATTATTCTGGGCAAAGCGAAGAAGCCTTTATTTTGTTTGAAATTGAGCCGCTTTTATTGAAATCAGTCTATGAAATAGAATATCTGTATGGTGAAGAAGCAAATTATTGTTTTTTAGCAAATGGAGAAACTCTTTTTCAAACCTTACGAACAGGTTGATGGAAAGAAGATGAGTTTTATGAATTTGGGGCTATCAATTGCTTGGATATAAAAGAAAAACGGTTGCACCAACACAGTGTGTATGTGTTCTCAACAGATGAGTGGGAAGAAGAAGTCACAAACTGCGGAAATTTTGAAGTGTCTGAAATATTGAAAGATAAATTATATGTGACAACTCCATGGGGAAAGGAAATAGTCGAGCTGCCTTTGGGGGATAGCATTATGTTCAAGCCGAAATCATTGTAACAAAACAAATAGGCTCCTCAAGTTCTGTTTGATACAGAGCCGAGGAGCCTATTTGCAGGTTTGTTATAAAATAAAGCTGAGAGGGTATCAAAAAGTCAAAATTTTCAGTATTCTTCCTTTTCTAATATCCCTTAGATAATCAGATTTTTAATATGCTGCTGCATTATGGAAGAATTGTGTCAATTAATCCTCCACCAACAACATGACCGTTGTGGTACAAAACAGCACTTTGCCCCGGAGCAGGTGCTCTGACAGGGGTTGAGAATTTCAAAACAATGGTTCCGTCTTGCTGAGTAGTAAAACTGCACAAAGCAGGTTTTGCAGCAGAGCGGATTTTTGCAATATATTCACCATCTGTCAGAGGGTTTCCGGTGGGGGTGCAGAAATCACGCAAAACAACATTGCTGTAAAATTCATCGCCAGCCCATCCTAAAAGAATGTTGCCGTTTGGCTCAATTGTTTTGACAAAAACAGGTTTTCCCAAAGCGATATTTAAGCCTTTGCGCTGCCCAATGGTATAATGGGCGATGCCTTTGTGCTCGCCAAGGTCTTGCCCTTCGGGGCCAATGAAATGACCTGTGGGGCTTTCTTTTCCACGCTGGCGAATAAATTCAGCATAGTTTCCGTCAGGAATAAAACAGATTTCCTGACTGTCTGGTGCATCTGCGCTTACCAAGCCCATTTCACGGGCAGTATCACGAACATCCGTCTTTTCAAATTCGCCCAAAGGCAAAACCAAACGAGAAAGAATACTTTGGTCAAGACGATACAGCATATAGCTTTGGTCTCGTGCAGCACTTTCGGGAACAGCAACCGCAAAGGTACCGTCGTCCAATTCCTCTACACGGGCATAATGTCCGGTTGCAATTAAATTGATGCCTAGTTCATCTGCTTTTTTTGCAAGCAGCTTAAACTTTACATTGGGGTTGCACAGAACACAAGGGTTTGGGGTCTTGCCGCTGCAATAGCTGTCACAGAATGGCTCAATAACGCTGCTTTCAAATTCTTTTGACGCATCAATTTCGTAGCAGAAAACATTCAATTGTGCAGCAACTTTGCGAGCAGCTTCCACAGCAGGGGTGTGTGCGTCCGAAAAACGAATGACAGCCGCAGAAACATCAAATCCTTGGTCTTTTAGAATTTGGATGCAGACCGAAGAATCAACACCTCCGGAAAGACCAACCAAAACTTTTTCTAGTTTTTCAAAGGTGGAAAAGCTTGAGCCGGTACTGATGATATCAGTGCTCACAGCCACAACCTCCCTCCTCGCAGGAACAATGATGATGGTCATGTGCGTCATCTTCCAATTTTCCTACGATGGGTTCAGGGTCGATGCCAAGACGGGTGTAGTAGTCAGCAATTGCTGCTTTGATGGACTGTTCTGCCAAAACAGAGCAGTGAATCTTAACATTTGGCAGACCATCCAATGCTTCAACAACTGCCTTGTTGGTCAGCTTCAAAGCATCATCAATGCTTTTGCCTTTAATCAATTCGGTTGCCATGCTGCTGGTTGCAATCGCTGCACCACAACCAAAAGTCATAAACTTTACATCGACAATTGTGTTGTTTTCAATCTTTAGGTACATACGCATGATGTCGCCGCATTTTGCGTTGCCTACCTCACCAACACCGTTGGCATCTTCCAACTCACCAACATTGCGAGGATTTGCGAAATGTTCCATAACTTTAGCACTATACATTCCCATAAGGGTTACACTCCTTTAATATACAATATAAATTCAGATGTTTTCGTTAAAATATTTTATTTTAGGGTATTCCAGATTGGAGACATTGCCCGACGCTGAGGAATAATCTTTTCCAATACATCGCACAGGGTTTCTGCATCTTTCATGGTGTTTTGAGGGCCAAAAGAGAAACGCATGGTTCCATGTGCAATTTCATGTGGCAAACCGATTGCCAAAAGGACATGGCTGGGGTCCAGACTGTCACTGTTGCATGCAGACCCTGTGGAGCAGCAAATGCCGTGCATATCCAAATCCAACAGAATGGTTTCACCTTCCAAAGCAAGGAAACTGATATTTGCGTTGCCTGGCAGACGATTTTCCGGGTCACCGTTCAAACGGGTGTCAGAAATATTTGTCAAAATGCGGTTGACAACATAGTCACGCAGCTGCTTTTGATGGGCTGCTTTTTCGTCCAAGTGAGAAACAGCCATTTCCAAAGCCTTGCCCAAACCAACAATGCCGGCAATGTTCTCTGTGCCAGCTCTGCGGCGGTGTTCCTGTCCGCCGCCATCCAGATGGTTCAAAGGCAGAACACCTTTGCGGATATACAGCACACCGCAGCCTTTGGGGCCGTTGAATTTGTGTGCAGACAGGCTCAGCATATCAATGTTCATTGCCTGTACATCAATTGGAATTGTACCAGCAGCCTGAACTGCATCGGTGTGGAACCAAACGCCTTTTTCACGGCAGATGGCCCCAAGCTCTGCAATCGGCTCGATGGTTCCAATCTCGTTGTTTGCCATCATAATGGATACCAAAGCGGTATCAGGACGAATGGCAGCCTGCAAATCAGCAGGAGAAACAACACCTTTGGAGTCAACAGGCAGATAGGTTACTTCAAAGCCTTGTTTTTCCAGCGCTTTCATGCTGTGCAAAACAGCGTGATGCTCGATGGAACTTGTGATTAAATGCTTTTTACCTTTGGGGGCAAGCTGAAACGCAGAGCCTTTGATTGCCCAGTTATCACTTTCGGTACCACAGCTAGTGAAATACACCTCGTTTGGTTGGCAGTTCAACGCTTTTGCAACCTGTTCGCGTGCTTTATCAATTGCTTCTTTTGTTTCATATCCAATGCTGTAATGGCTGCTGGGATTTCCATAAAACTCAGCATACCAAGGGAGCATTTCTTTCAGCACCTCTTCGTTTACCGGAGTGGTAGCTGCATTGTCTAAATAAATTACTTGGTTCAAATCATTCACCTTACCTTAAATTGTGCCGGGTGGTGAAAGGCCGTCCGACAAGAAATTTTCGTGAACAGATAAACTGTCCGCATATCAATATATACCATTTTAGTGCAGTTTGCAATAGCTGAAACAAAAAAATGTCAAAAAAAGATTTTTTTCACATTTCAAAATGGTTTTACACAAAAAGATGAAAAAGAGAAATGCTTCTGAATATAAAGTGATATGATGTCGGTTTACAGGCTGAATCGTTTGCTTTGTGCAACAGCAAGACGGTCACAGCGTTCGTTTTCGGGGTGACCAGCATGGCCTTTAATCCAATGATAATGAAGAGTGTGTTTTTCGCACAAAGGCAAAAGCCGCTGCCAAAGTTCAGCATTTAGGGCAGGTTTGCCATCGGATTTTTTCCAGCCTTTTGCTTTCCAGCCTTTTGCCCAGCCTTTGCTTAGTGCATCAATCACATATTTAGAATCACTGGTCAAATGGACTTCGCATGGCTCTTTGAGGGCTTCCAGCCCGGCAATGACTGCCATCATTTCCATGCGATTGTTGGTGGTGTCAGCATCACCGCCCGATAACTCCTTTTCAATCTCATTCCAACGCAAAATAGCACCCCATCCGCCGGGGCCTGGGTTTCCGCTGCAAGCACCATCGGTGAAAAGATAAACCGTTTTCATAAAAAGCTCCTTTTAAATATAGTAATATACAAAATATAACTGTATACTGAGAAAATTCGTAAAATATAAATGTGAAAACAAAGAAATTTTGCAGCAATATCAGGGCAAAAACCAGAGAAAGAAATTTTAACAGACAACTGCTGCATAGTATTTAAAAAAGTATACAATAAAAGTATAAACAGGGCAAGATTGAACCGAAAAAAAGCGACAATACTAAAAATATACAAACCATAGAAATGCTGCCGCTATTGACAAAGCAGGGGGTAAAGGTTACAATTTAAAACAGATATGTTGTGCGTTTTGCCGTCGTTTAACGGAAAATGCAACAGAATGATGATGCCTTTCTTATGATGAAAAAGCCTTAAAACAGGGTAAGAAAAATCATATAGAAAGCAGACAACATAAAAGGCAGAATGCTGACAGGTGTTGTCTTTTGTAAAAAAATGTGTTTTATCACAGAATAACATATTGAAACAGCATATAGCTGGCAGAATCGGGACTTTGACGAAAACAAAGGCCCTATTTTGTGCATTGAAACAATGGAGGCAAAAAGTTTATGAACGAAATGGAAAAGAATCTTGACTCAAATAAAATATCTGCAAATAAACAGGAAAAGCAGCAGCGTCCACGCCGTCCACGCACTCCGCGTGCAGCAAACCAAAAAGGACAACAACAAAATGCTACCCCTGCTACAACAAAACAGACAGCACAAAACCAACAACCTGCAAAGCGGGAAAACGGCAGCCGCCAGCCATGGCGTTCTCAGCAGCGCCGTCGTCCACAGCAGCGCAAAAAACAGTCGGCTGTGCCAATCAATATCTACCCTTTGGGTGGACTGGGTGAAGTTGGCAAAAACTTTACCGTTTATGAGTGCAATGGCGAAATGCTGATTGTGGACTGCGGTTTGGTGTTCCCAGACAGTGATATGTTTGGCGTTGATTTGGTAATTCCCGATTTTACTTTTGTTGTGCAAAACAAAGAGCGAATTAAAGGCTTGATTATCACTCATGGACATGAAGACCATATTGGCTCCATTCCTTATTTGCTGAAACAAATCAATGTTCCTATCTATGCAACACGGTTGACCTTGGGATTGTTGAGCAATAAGCTGGATGAGCATGGTTTGAAAAATAGTGCAAAAATGAAAGAGGTACAGCCACACCAAAAATTCACATTGGGCTGCTTTACCATTGAACCGATTCATGTGAACCACTCGATTCCTGATGCAGTGGCTTATGCAATTCAAAGTCCGGCAGGAACAATTATTCATACAGGTGACTTCAAAATCGACTATACACCGATTTCCGGAGGAACCACTGACCTTGCTACCATTGCAGAATATGGCAAACAGGGTGTGTTGGCATTGCTGAGTGATTCTACAAACTCTGAACGCCCCGGTTTTACCATGACAGAGCAAAAAGTTGGCGAAAGTTTTGCCAGCCTGTTTACCCGTGCAGCAGGGAAACGAATCATTATTGCAACATTTGCATCAAACCTGTATCGCATTCAGCAAATTATTGATATGGCAGTAGACCATGGAAGAAAAGTGGCTGTATCCGGCAGAAGTATGGTGAATAACACTGCAATGGCTTTGGAACTGGGCTATCTGCACGCACCGGATGGAGTGTTGATTGATATTGAACAAATTAACAAATATCCCCCAGAGCAGATTGTTCTCATCACAACAGGCAGTCAGGGAGAACCGCTTTCGGCTCTTTCCCGTATGAGCAGTGCAAGTCATCGAAATGTGCGTGTCAGTGACGGCGATTTTATTATTATCAGTGCAAACCCCATTCCAGGCAATGAAAAAATGGTGACCAAAGTTATCAATGGGTTGCTCAAATTGGGTGCAGAAGTGATTTACGAATCTATGTATGATGTCCATGTATCAGGTCATGCCTGTCAGGAAGAACAGAAACTGATGCTGCGTTTAGCAAATCCTAAATTTTTCCTGCCTGTTCATGGCGAATATAAGCAACTGAAAAAACACGCGGCTACTGCTGCAAGCATGGGGATTCCGCAAGAAAACATCTATATTTCCGAATTGGGCGATTGCATCACCCTTTCTCAGGATGGAATCAAACTGGGTGAGCCAGTGGTTGCAGGCAGTGTGATGGTTGATGGTTTGGGCGTTGGCGATGTAGGCAATGTTGTTCTGCGTGACCGCCGCCACCTGTCACAAGATGGCTTGGTGATTATTGTTGCAACAGTTGATTCTGTCACCGGAGAAGTTTTGGCAGGGCCGGATATTGTTTCTCGTGGGTTTGTGTATGTGAGAGAGGCTGAAAAGCTGATTGAAGATGCAAAAGAGCAGGTTCGGCAGGTGCTGGACCGTTGCCATGCGGAAAATGTGCGAGATTGGAACAGTGTGAAAACTCGAATCAGAGAAACCACCTCAGCGTTTATGTACCGTCGCACCAAACGAAGCCCAATGATTCTTCCTATTTTGATGGAGGTATAATACACCCGAATTGGTGAAAGAGATGAGGGGAGTTGCAGGAGAATGAAAAAAATCTTGCAGGGAGTGGATATATTATTGATGGGGTTAATCTCCATCAGCATATTGCTTGCTGTGGCATTAGTGATTACAATGCCAGTGATGTTGGTGCCGGTTCTGTTGCTTATGGTTTTGGTTTCGATTGCAATTTGGCTGAATGCAAGAAGAATCCGCAGGATGATTGCCAAAGTTTTGCGAAGCCCAAACAATGAAGAAGCAACTCAATATGGAATGATGACTTTGCCGATTCCTGTTGTGATTTTGTCCGGAAAAAATATCATTTGGTATAACGATATTTTTCGTAAAGAAGTGCTGAATGATAATGATGTGTGTCTTCAACCCATCAACAAGATTTTTCCCGGGATGGATTTGCAAAAATGCGCAGGAACTTCCGGACAGGATATGGAGCGGGAAGGCAAGCGATATACCGTTTTTGGCAGTATGGCACGGGAAAAGGAGAGTCTTTATGTGGCATACTTTGTTGAAAACACCCAACTGAAACGCAAAGCGGTAGAATACGAGGCATCCAGACCATCCTGTATGATTATTGAGGTGGATACCTATGATGAAATTTTGCGTGAACTGAAAGAATCTGAGCGTGCAACCTTGATTGGTGAAATTAACCGTTTGCTGGAAGATTTTGTTGTAAAAACCAATGGTTTTTTAAATCGTGTGTCAGCATCCCGTTATATCGCTATGGTGGAAGAACGCCACATGAAGGAGATTGTAAACACACGATTTGATTTGCTGGATAAAGCACGACAAATTGGTGATGGAAAGGTTGCAGTCACATTATCCATTGGTGTGGGACGGGGAGGAAAAACCCTGATGGACTGCCAGAAAATGGCTGCACAGGCTTTGGATATGGCGCTGGGTCGAGGTGGTGACCAAGCGGCTGTTAAAACCAATGAAGGCTTTACTTTTTACGGCGGTGTTTCCCGCAGTGTTGAAAAGCGAAGCAAGGTTCGCAGCCGTATTGTTGCGGCTGCTTTGACAGACTTAGTTCACCAGAGTGACAGCGTTTTGATTATGGGACATAAAGCCTCGGATTTGGATGCAATTGGTGCAGCGGTCGGTGTGCTGCGTATTTGCCGCATTTGTCAAAAGCCGGCGGCAATCGTTGTGAAAAAGCGGGAAAGTCTGGCAGAAAACCTGATTGATGAGATGATTCAGGCAGGGTATGAAGATGACTTTTTGCTTCCAGAGCAAGTTTTGGATTCCATCACTCCGCAAACCTTGCTGATTATTGTGGATACACATTTACCCTATTTGCTGGAAAGCAGGGAAGTGTATCAGGCTTGCAAAAATGTGGTTGTGATTGACCATCATCGGAAGTGTGTTGGCTTTATTGATAATGCAGTGATTACATACCATGAACCTTATGCAAGTTCTACCTGTGAATTGATGAGCGAGATTTTGCAGTATGTACCCACCGAAGACAAAGATAAGCTGACACCGTTGGAGGCACAGGCATTGCTGGCAGGTATCACTTTGGATACACGCACCTTTGCATTGCATACAGGTGTCAGAACCTTTGAAGCAGCAGCATATCTGCGAAGAATGGGTGCAGAAACACAAGAGGTGAAAAAGCTGTTTTCCTCTAGCTTTGCAGCTTATGAATGGAAAAGCCGTCTTGTTACCGAAGCAGGGCTGTACCTTGGTTGTGCAGTTGTTGCAACCAGTGGGTTGCCTGCGGAAATGGCAGTGGTTGTGCCGCAGGCTGCCAACGATTTGCTGGGCATTGATGGAGTGCAGGCGAGTTTTGTAGCGGTTGAAATGAATGGACAGGTCAATATCTCTGCCCGAAGTTTGGGTGAAGTGAATGTTCAGTTGATTATGGAGCAGCTAGGGGGCGGCGGTCATTTGACAATGGCTGGCGGACAACTCAAAAATGATACAGCAGAACACGCAAGAGAATTGATTTTGGCTGCAATTACACAATATCGAGAAAATGAGAAAAAAGAGCGTCAGTCAACGGGGACAAAACCCAACAAACAGGATGCTTGACAAGATTGAAAGGGGATTCCATTTATGAAAGTAGTATTGAAACAAGATGTAAAAAGCATTGGCAAAAAAGACGAAATCCAAGAGGTTTCGGATGGATACGCTCGCAACTATCTGTTTCCCAGAGGGTTGGCGGCTGAGGCAAATGCTGCGGCAGTGGGCGAAGTAAAAAGCAAGGCAGCTGCAAAAGAACACCATGCAGCCGAAGAACTGGCAGCCGCAAAAGAATTGGCTGCAAAGCTGAAAGACCAGACTGTTACCATTCAGGCAAAGGCCGGTGCCGGTGGACGCTTGTTTGGCTCGGTCACTGCAAAAGATATTGCACAAGCTATCAGCCAAAAAATGGGAATTACTGTGGATAAACGCAAAATTACAATGGATGTAAAAGAAATCAAGGCTTTTGGCAGCTATACTGTGGAAGTGAAATTGCACAATGGTGTGACTGCATCTTTGACAGCAAAGGTAGTTGAATAAAAGCAGGTTTCATTTTGCAGCAACTCAAAACATTTTGTGCCTGCCCATAGCATTTGTGCTGCGGGCAGGTAGTTTTTTGGCAAAGAAAACAGTAGAATGGAGAAACAACTGTGGCAAAAACAAACAGCAAAGAGCAAACAGGGGTTGAGTTTGGGGCGTTTGCTGCTCCGGAACCCCATAATATGCAGGCAGAACAATCTGTTTTGGGAGCAATTTTGCTGGAACCCAACCTATTGAGTGAACTTACAACCAATCTGCGTGCGGAAATGTTTTATTCCACACACAATGCAGGGATTTACACCGAAATGACCCGCCTGTTTACAGCAGCAATGCCGATTGATGTTGTGACTGTGTTGGATGCGGTGAATAAAGCAAATATTTTTTCCAATGCAGAAGAAGCAAAAGTCTATCTTGCACAGTTGGCTGAAACAGTGCCCGCTATTTCCAATGCGTCACAATATGCAAAAATTGTGCAGGAACAGTACCGTATGCGCCAGATTATCCATGTGGGGCGTGCGTTGATTCAGCAGGCAGAAGATGGCAGCAACCCCGAAATGGTGCTGGAAAGTGCAGAACAAAAACTGTATGAACTGCGCAATGGAAAGGATTCCGCAGAGTTGAGCCATATTGGCAGTTCGATTTTAGACCTTTATAATAATCTGCAAAACCTTTCAGGCGAGGACAGAGAAAAATATTTGGGAATTCCAACAGGTTTTTCTTATTTGGATATGAAATTGACGGGCTTAGGGCGTTCGGATTTGATTATATTGGCAGCTCGTCCCGGTATGGGCAAAACCAGTTTTGCTTTGAATATTGCAACCAATGTAGCAAAGCGACAAAAAATCCCTGTGGCAATTTTTTCGTTGGAAATGAGTAAAGACCAGCTTTCAGGAAGAATTTTGTCCGCCGAAGGTGGAATCAGCAGTATGTCCTTCCGCACAGGAAATCTGACAGGGCAGGAATGGGACGATTTGGCAGCAGCAGCAGATACAATGTTCAAAACTCCCATCTATTTGGATGATACCTCCAATATTACAATTCCTGAAATGAAAGCAAAAATCATGCACATCAATCAAAATCCAGCCAGCGAAAATGTTGGGCTTGTTATTATTGACTACCTGCAATTGATGAGTAGCGGACGAAGAAACGATAACCGTGTGCAGGAGATTAGTGAAATTACCCGTAATTTGAAAATTATGGCGAAAGAACTGAATGTTCCTGTCATTGCATTGTCACAGTTGAGTCGTGCAGCGGAAAAGTCCAGCGGACGCTCAGACCATCGCCCTGTTTTGAGCGATTTGCGTGATTCCGGTTCTATCGAACAGGATGCAGATGTGGTTTTGTTTTTGTATCGTGAAGGATACTACAAAGCCACCGGTGGTGCAGACGGAAAAGAAGTAGGTGACCAAGAAGTGGACAACTTTACCGCAGAATGTATCATTGCAAAAAACCGTCATGGTGAAGTAGGTAAGGTGGACTTGATGTGGGATGGTGAACATACCCGCTTTACGGATGTTGATTATGTACACAGTTGAACAGTTTGAACAAAATACACTCAACTATATCCACAGGTATAAAATGCTGCGACCCAATGAAGTTGTGACGGTTGGGTTTTCGGGTGGTGCAGATTCAGGGGCATTGCTTTTTTGCTTGAAACGATTGCAGACACAGCTAGGAATTGAAGTTCGAGCAGTGCATATCAATCACAAGTTAAGAAATCAGGAAAGCGATGCAGAAGAAGATTATGTAAAAAAAATTTGCGCTGAACAGCAAATTCCGTTGCAAGTCTTTTATGCAAAAAAAGAGGATGAGCAGATTCCTCAGTCGGGGCTGGAATTATGGGCGAGAGAACGGCGGTATGCTGTTTTTGAGAAAATTTTTGATGATACACATGGAAAAATTGCAACAGCACACACAGCAAGTGACCAAGCAGAAACGGTGCTGTTTCGACTGGCAAGGGGAACAAGCATCAAAGGTGCAGCCTCGATTCCACCAGTAAGAGGGTTTTATATTCGACCTCTTTTGTGGGCAGACCGAAACGATATTGAAGAATATTGCGAAAATATAAAATATCAGTATGTGACAGACTCAAGCAATCTGACTGACCAATATGCACGCAATAAAATTCGGCATACTGTTTTGCCTGTATTAAAACAAATAAATCACAGTGCAGTGCATCAGATTGCTGAATATTGTGAGGAAATGAGCCTTGTGAGTGAATATGTTGACTTGCAAGCGGATAACCTTTTAAAGAAAGCAAAAAATAAGTATGGATGGAACTGCGAAATTTTATTGAAAGAACACCCTGTTGTGATAAATACAGCATTGGCACAGTTATGCCGTCAAAAAGCTGAACCCAATCGACAAAAAGTGTCTTTGATTCTGCAAGTGGCACAAGGGAGCAAATTGAAAGCATCTATTGCCAAAGGAGTCCGTATCTGTAATTTTAAAGGGACTTTGCTATGGGAAGATACAAATAATTGTGGTAATATAGGACAAGAAATACCAATTAAAAACGGACTTTTCTATCAAAAAGATGGGTTTGGTGTAAAAATTTGGTGTGAAACCTGTGAAACAAATAAAAAAATTGCTCAATTTCAAAAAAAAGTCTTAACCTATTGCGTTGATTGTGATAAAATACCTAATGATACAGTTTTAAGACGAATATGCCCCGGTGATAGAATTCGTCCAAGAGGGCGGGGCATTTCAAAGCAATTGAGAAAATTTTATTCAGAACAAAATGTTCCTGCTCCCATCCGCACAAAATTGCCAATACTTGCTAGTGGAAACAATGTGTTATGGGTGTGGGGGTATGGATTTGCAGATGGATTTGATGAAATTTTTGGTACAAAAGTTTTATGGATTCAATGTGATTGTAACAAACAAAAGGAGAATTTAAAATGAGTGTGAGCCAGAATATGCGAGATGATGTTTTGAAAACATTGTTGAGTGAAGAAGAATTAACAGCAAAGGTTGCTGAGTTGGGCGCAAAGATTACCGAAGATTACCGCGGAAAAGACCTACTGATTGTTACTGTTTTGAAGGGTGCAGTGGTATTTTTGGCGGATTTGATGCGTAAGATTGATACACCTGCTGAAATTGATTTTATGGTGGTATCCTCTTATGGTTCAGGTACAAAAACCAGCGGAGTTGTGAAAATTGTAAAAGATTTGGATGTTCCATTGAAAGACCGTCATATTTTGATTGTTGAAGATATTTTGGATTCAGGTTTGACTTTGGACTATATCAAAGGCATTTTGAAAGACCGTGGCGCTGCATCCATCAAAATTGCTACTTTGCTGGATAAACCTGCACGCCGCAAAGCAGATTTGAAGGCAGACTATGTTGGATACGAAGTTCCTGATGAGTTTGTAATTGGATATGGATTGGATTATGATGAAAAATATCGCAATCTTCCATATATTGGTATTTTAAAGCCGGAAGTATACTCAGAGTAATCCGGTTTTGCAAGCAAAGTCGATATAAGGAGTGAAAAATCATTGGATAAAAGACCAAAGGGATTTAATTTAATGCCAATTTTTGTTGGATTGGCAATTGTCTTGCTGCTGTTTTCCACATTGTCTATGACAGGAAACGGACAGTCACGCAACTCGGTAAAATATTCTCAGATTTTATACCTTTTGGAAGATGGAAAAGTAGAGGAGTTCTACATTGACTTGAACAAAGGCGTCCTTGAAATGGAACTCAAAAAAGGTACTTTGGAGCAATTGGGGGTAAAACAACAGCAGCAACCCACCAATCCTACCCAAAATATTTTAACAAATCTTTTGCAGCAACAGCCACAGACAGAAACTGAAAAAGATTCTGAAGTTTTGCGGTATAAGTTGCCCTATCCTGCATTATTTATTGAGGATTTCCGCGAGGCAGTTGACGCATATAATGCAGAGCATCCAGACAACAAGATTGAATATGATATGTCCCAACTGAAAAGCGAATTTCCGTGGGAAGTTGTCATCAGCCTGGTAATGACTGCCGGTATGGCCGGTTTGCTGATTTTCTTTATGTTTAGCCAAGGCGGCGGCGGAAAAGCAATGAGTGTTGGCAGAGCAAAAGTGAAAAATCTTTCGGATGACCAGCGCAAGGCGACCTTTGCCGATGTTGCAGGTGCAGACGAAGAAAAAGAAGAACTGCAAGAAATTGTTGAATTTTTGAAAAATCCCGGAAAATTCAGCACTTTGGGGGCAAGAATTCCACATGGTGTTTTACTGGTGGGCCCTCCGGGTACTGGTAAAACCTTGCTGGCTCGTGCTTGTGCAGGTGAGGCGGGAGTTCCGTTCTATTCTATTTCCGGTTCCGATTTTGTTGAAATGTATGTAGGTGTGGGTGCATCCCGTGTGCGTGACCTGTTTGATAAAGCAAAACGCACAGCACCTTGTATCATTTTTATTGATGAAATTGACGCAGTTGGCCGTCAGCGTGGCACCGGTTTGGGTGGTGGTCACGATGAACGTGAGCAAACCTTGAACCAATTGCTGGTTGAAATGGATGGATTTGGCGCAAACGAAGGCGTTATTGTGGTGGCAGCTACAAACCGTTCTGATGTTTTGGATAAAGCGTTGCTTCGTCCGGGTCGTTTTGACCGTCAGGTCTATGTTGGCTTGCCTGATGTAAAAGGCCGTGAGGAAATTTTGCGTGTTCACACTCGCAAAAAGCCGTTGGCTCCTGATGTAGACCTTTCTACCATTGCAAAATCCACCAGCGGTTTTGCAGGTGCTGATTTGGAAAACTTGGTGAATGAGGCTGCTTTGCTGGCAGCTCGCCGTGGGCGTAAGGCAATTACCGAAAAAGAAATTGAAGAAGCAAGCATTAAGGTAATTGCAGGCCCCGAAAAGAAGAGCCGTGTGGTTCATGAAAAAGAAAAACGCTTGACTGCATATCATGAAGCAGGTCATGCAATTACACATTATTGCTGTGAAACAGCCGACCCTGTCCATGAGATTTCTATTATTCCTCGTGGTATGGCAGGCGGCTATACAATGAGTTTGCCAGAGGATGATAAGAGCTTTGTTACCAAAACACAGATGAACGAGCAGCTTATCACTTTGCTTGGTGGACGCGTGGCAGAAAAGCTGGTTTTGGAGGACATTTCCACAGGAGCTTCCAATGATTTGGAGCGTGCAACCGCAATTTCTCGTGCAATGGTAACCCGATATGGTTTCTCTGAAAAGATTGGCCCTGTTGTGTATGCAGATGACCCAGGCGAAACATTCCTTGGCAGAGATTTGGGACATGGACGCAGCTATTCCGAAGAAGTTGCTGCTAATATTGATGCTGAAGTCAGAACTTTGCTGGATAATGCGTTTGAAAGTGCAATCAATATTTTGAATGATAACATGGATAAACTACACATTGTTGCACAAGAACTGATGAATCGTGAAAAATTGACCGGCGAAGAATTTGAAAAGCTGATGAAAGGCGAGCAGCTTGAAAGCAAAGAGAAACCTGTTGAAAAGGTGGAAACAGCAGAACAGGCTGAGCTTGCAGAACAGGCTGAACCTGCTGAGCAAGCAGAGCAAATTTTAGAAGATGCTTCTGCATCAAATGCACAAACAGAGGATTCCGAAAAGGAATAAGCGATATTTTGTAATAAAATCTTTGTTTTGCCCGCCCCTTGTGCTTGTGCCAATGGGTGGGCTTGTGCTATACTATAAAACAAGTGCTCTATCATAAGCCGCAAATAATCTATCATTGCAGCGAAAGGAGTTGCATTGCTTTTGAAACAAAAATTTGAATTGATGGCAAGCAGTAAAGCAAACTATTACACAAAAGGAAGCCCAATTCAGTTTGTGAAACTAGATTTGTTAAAAGAAGTTTCTACAGGTGAGGTTGCAGTTTGTTTTAGCTTTAAAAATGTCAGCGAAGAACCGCTGCAAAATTTGAATATTCGCTTTAAATGCAAGGATATGGAAGGAGAAGTAGTGTGTGATACTTCTTTTTGTTATGAAGGTATCATTGCAAATGCCAACAAAGTGTTTGGGTCAGATGAAGCTGTTTATTTGAGCGAGGCTCCCCTTTCCAGTATTGATGTAAGATTGCTGAGCGCAAAAAATGTAGAGGGAGAAGATGTTCCTTTAATGGAATATCAGCGAGTCCGTTTGCCCCAGCAGACAGAACTTGCCCCTGAAATTTGTGAAGCATTGCAAAAAAACACCAAAAATTCTCGCTTGAAATATGAACCGAACATGATGGAAGAAGGCTGGCAGTGTTCCTGTGGAGCATTTCACGCTGGTACAGAGGAAAGCGTTTATTGTGATCAGTGTGGTGCAGACCGCATTTTAGTGCAGAATATGATTACCAGTCTCAAAAAGAACAATTTGGGACAGGCTTCACTTCCGGAGGTTGATGAGCAACCAACTCGTACAGTGTATGGAAAATCAGTGACTTATAATTCTATATCTTCTGACCAAGAAGCAACACAAATTGTTTCAGCCGTTAAAGACCTTAACCAAGAACAGGATACAGATGAAATTAAGGTGCAAGAAAAGCGTCAGTATCGTCGATGGGATGATGATTATGATGAAGAAGATGACACTGATGAAGAATCATTTGAAGATGATATTCAAGAACGAGAAGAACACGCTAAAATGCTGATTAAATGGGTGCCTGTTGTGACTGGCTTGATGTGCTTGCTGGTGATTGCAGGAGGCGCAATGTGGTACCAGTTGTTTATTAAGTAAGTTAATACCAGAAAAGCCGGCGAAAGCAGGGCAAGCATGGGGCTTGTTCAGAATACGTCGGCTTTGTTCTGCTCTGATAAAATGAGAAAGTATGGAGGAACATTCATGGCAAAAAAACAGGCGTATACAAACGAAAGCATCAGCAGCCTGAAAGGTGCCGATAGAGTTCGCAAACGACCAGGAGTAATTTTTGGGTCGGATGGTGTAGATGGTTGTGCCCATGCAATTTTTGAAATTTTGTCAAATTCAATTGACGAAGCAAGAGAAGGGCATGGAGATAAAATTGTGATTACCAAGTTTAAAGACGGAAGCGTGGAAGTGGAAGACTTTGGGCGTGGTATGCCGGTGGACTATAATAAAAATGAAGACCGTTATAACTGGGAATTGCTTTTTTGTGAGATGTATGCCGGCGGAAAATATGATGAAAATGACTATACCTATTCTTTGGGTTTGAATGGATTGGGCTTGTGCGCCACACAGTATGCGTCGGAATGGATGACGGCTGATATTTATCGTGACAAATGCCATTACCATCTGGATTTCAAAAAAGGTGAAAATATTGGCGGTTTGCAAAAAGAATCCTTTTCCAAAAAGCGCACAGGCAGTGTGATTCGATGGAAACCTGACACCGAAGTTTTTACAGATATTGATGTTCCTGTGGAGTATTTTCAAGATACCATCCGCAGACAGGCAATTGTAAATGCAGGAATCCATTTTATTTTTCATGATGAAACCAGTGGAACAAGAGAAACCACTGAATATTATTATGAAAACGGCATTAAAGATTATGTGGAAGAAATTGTGGGCGAAGATGCCTTGACACCGATTGTGTCATGCAGTGCAACTTCGGTGGGTCGTGACCAAGAAGACCGCCCAGACTATACTGTCAAAATCAATGTTGCTTTTTGCTTTTCCAACAAGGTGCAGCTTTTGGAATATTATCATAACTCTAGCTGGCTGGAGCATGGCGGCAGCCCTGACCGTGCTGTAAAAACTGCATTTGTCAACCAAATTGACAGCTATTTAAAAGCACGGGGAATGTATAAAAAAGGTGAAAGCAAAATCAGCTTTGTGGATGTGCAGGACTGTTTGGTTTTGGTTTCAAGCAACTTTTCAACGCAAACCAGCTATGAAAACCAAACCAAAAAAGCCATCAACAATCGTTTTGTGGCACAGGCAATGACAGAGTTTTTGAAGCATCAGCTAGAGGTTTACTTCACAGAAAAACCAGAAGAAGCTCAAAAGCTGGCGCAGCAGGTTTTGATTAACAAACAAAGCCGAGAACACGCTGAAAAAGCACGCTTGGGTGCAAAGACAACCTTGTCTGCAAAAATGGACATTGCAAACAGAGTGCAGAAATTTGTGGACTGCCGCACAAGAGATACCTCTCGCAGAGAGCTGTATATTGTGGAAGGTGATTCTGCAATGGGTGCTGTAAAAACCAGCCGAGATTCCGAATTTCAGGCAATTATGCCGGTGCGTGGTAAAATTTTGAATTGTTTGAAAGCAGACTATGGCAGAATCTTCAAAAGCGATATTATCACAGACCTGATTAAAGTGTTGGGGTGTGGGGTGGAACTGGGAGGAAAAACAAAAAAAGATTTGACCACCTTTGATTTGAACCTGCTGCGGTGGAATAAAATCGTGATTTGTACTGATGCTGATGTAGACGGATACCAGATTCGCACCTTGATTTTGACCATGATTTATCGTTTGATTCCCACTTTGATTCAAGAGGGATATGTATATATTGCAGAAAGCCCTTTGTATGAAATTAACTGCGGAGAAAAAACCTATTTCGCATATACAGAGCCGGAAAAAGCAGATATTCTGCGGCGCATCGAAGGGAAAAAATATTCTATCCAGCGTTCAAAAGGTCTGGGTGAAAACGACCCTGAAATGATGTGGCTGACCACCATGAACCCTGAAAGCCGTCGTTTGATTAAGGTGATGCCTGAGGATGCACAAGCGACATCTGATATGTTTGACTTGCTGCTGGGTGATAATTTGGCAGGTCGTAAAGAGCATATTGCACAGCATGGTTACGAATATCTGGATGAATTGGATGTATCTTAAAATACAGAATCAAAAGGTTCTACGGATAAGGTTTTATAAGTGAGATAGGGAGCAAAAAGAAGGAATATGGCAAAAAAGAAAGTGAAAAAAGTGTCAGCACGCCCTCAGTTGGGGGATAATGTGGAGATTCTTTCGGCAGGAAAAGTGCTGGAAACACCGATTACACGCACACTGGAAAGCAACTATATGCCCTATGCGATGAGCGTTATTGTTTCTCGTGCGCTGCCCGAAATTGACGGCTTTAAACCGGCACACCGCAAGCTGCTTTATACCATGTACGAAATGGGTTTGCTGAAAAAAGCCAGAACAAAATCAGCAAATATTGTGGGAAGTACAATGCACCTCAACCCCCACGGCGATGCTGCAATTTATGAAACAATGGTGCGTATGGGCAGAGGAAACGAAAGTCTTTTGCTGCCATTTGTGGATTCTAAAGGAAACTTTGGGAAGGCATACAGCCGTGATATGGCATATGCAGCCAGCCGATATACTGAGGCAAAATTGGAGCCTGTGTGTGAGGAACTGTTTGGTGACATTGAAAAGGATACCATAGATTTTGTGCCAAACTATGACGCCACCACCACTGAGCCAACCTTGCTGCCGGTGACTTTTCCGACAATTTTGGCAAACAATACTTTGGGAATTGCAGTTGGTATGGCAAGCAATATCTGCTCTTTTAATCTAAAAGAGCTTTGCACTACAACAGTTGCCTTAATGAAAGACCCAGAGCATGATATTTTGTCTACATTGCCAAGCCCGGATTTTGTGGGTGGAGGGAAAATTCTTTACAATGAAGATGAGATGCAAAAAATCATCAACACAGGTCGTGGCAGTGTGCGTGTGCGTGCAACATGGCAATATGTAAAAGAAAACAACATGATTGAAATTACCCAGATTCCGCCTACAACCACCATTGAGGCGATTATGGATAAAATTTCAGAGCATGTAAAAAGCGGAAAAGTGCGGGAAATCAGCGATATGCGTGATGAAACTGACCTGCATGGCTTAAAATTGGCATTGGATTTGAAGCGTGGACAAGACCCCGATAAGCTGATGGCAAAATTGATGAAAAGTACACCGCTGGAAGATAGCTTTTCCTGCAACTTTAATGTTTTGGTTTCGGGTCAGCCGCGTGTTATGGGTGTGCGGGAAATTTTGAAGGAATGGACTGCATTCCGTACAGAGTGTGTTCGCAGAAGAACCTACTTTGAGATGAGCGGAAAAGAAAAACGCTTGCATTTGCTCAAAGGTTTGGAAGTGATTTTGCTGGATATTGACAAGGCAATCCGCATTGTACGAGAAACCGAGGAAGATGCTGAGGTTGTTCCCAATTTGATGATTGGGTTTGGAATTGATGAAGTGCAGGCAGAGTATGTTGCTGAAATTAAACTGCGTCACTTGAATCGGGAATATATTCTGAAGCGTACCAAAGAAATTGAGGATTTGGAAAAGGAAATTCAGCGTTTGAATGACATTTTGAAAAGCCCTGCAAAAATGCGAAAGGTTATTATTTCTGAATTGGAAGCAGTTGCGAAAAAATATGGTACAGAACGCAAAACAGAAATTTTGTATGATGTTCCCGATGATAAAAATGAGCAGGAAGATGCTGCAATGGCTGATTATCCTGTAACAGTTTTCTTCACAAAAGAAGGCTATTTCAAAAAAATCACCCCACAATCTTTGCGTATGTCTGGTGAGCAAAAGTTGAAAGAGGGCGATGAGGTTGTCTTTCGGAAAGAAACAAAAAACGATGTGCATTTGCTGTTTTTTACCAACAAACAACAGGTGTATAAATGTCATGCTGGGGATTTTGAAGATGGCAAAGCCAGTGTTTTAGGCGATTTTATTCCTGCGAAATTGGGCATGGAAGAAGGAGAAATGCCAATTTATCTGGCAGTTACTTCTGATTATAAAGGATATATGCTGTTTTTCTTTGAAAGCGGAAAATGTGCCAAAATTCCGATGGAAAGCTATGCCACAAAAACCAACCGCCGAAAACTTATCAATGCCTATCATGGAAAAGAAGTATTGGTACATCTGCGGTATATTGCGGACAATTGTGAGATTGCCATTCGCACCAGTGCAGGTAGAATGCTGCTGCTGCATACTGCACAAATTGCCGAAAAACAAACAAAATCTTCTGCGGGTGTGGCAGTAATAACATTGAAGAAAAACCAATCTATTGTGGATATTTGCAGTGCAGAAGGGCTTGCATTGGCAAATCAAAACCGCTATCGTGTGCGAACCTTGCCCGCAGCGGGAGCATTGCTGAAAGATGAGGATTTGAAGGAACAAACAGAAATATAAATGAAGTAACCTGCAAAGATACAAGGGTGAAGTATTTCTGTGAACGAAAGTTCATTTGTGAAAAGTTTGGCATATTCTACAAAGATATATCTGAAATTCAGTAAAAATATATATGTTTTTTGTTTTATATGCCTAAAATTGATAAAATTTTGCTTGGATTTTTTACTGCATTTCATTGCACAAAATTTGGTCAAAACATTTTTTAATGATTTTTTTGTTTGCATTTGATAAAAGAATATGATATGATGTTTGATGTACTACAACTGGAGGTAGCAGAAATGAGTATTTTTGAAATAATCGGCAGTGTTGTGCTGATTTTGACCTGTATTTTGATTGTTCTGTTGGTATTGAAGCAGGAATCCAAAGGTCGTGGCTTGTCCGGTGCGATTATGGGCGGTCCTATGAATGACGATACTCGTGGTCGTATGACCCAAAGTGCAAAACTTGCTTTAGCAACTCGCTATGCTGGAATTGTTTTGTTTGTGTTGTCTATCTTGACCTGCATTCTTTCTGCACGCTTGTAAGCAAAACTGCACAAATATAACAGGGTGGAACACTGCTTTTGGCTATTTGGTGCCAGCAGTTGTTTTGCCCTGTTTTTCTTTTAACAAATTTATACAATGTATGAATTGAAAGATAAGTTGAAAAAATAACAGTAATTTGATTGAAAAGATTGTTAGGGTGTATCTCAAAACTAAGAAATTGACGAATCTTTCGCAGGAAATCAGTAAATACAAGGAAAAACACAGCAATTTCGGATAGATTCTGAGTATTTTTAATTTGGTAGATAGTATTTGTTGCAGAAAAAGACGAACATTTCGACTGTTCAGATAGCACTTAATAAAGCATTTTGACTATGGAGGAAATAGAATGTCAATTCAAAACAAAATTATAAAAGAGTTACAGCGAGCACCTCGCAGCAAAAAAGAATTAAAACGAAAATTGGGAAACGACCGCAAGGTTAATTATGCGTTGGAACAGCTTTTGAAAGAAAAAAAGGCTGCACGCAGAGGGGAATTGTATTTTTTGATTGAAAAGCGCCGCAAAGGAATCCCCTGTCAAATTGTTAAATTGGGCAAGAGTTTTGCTTTTGCCCATCCATTAGATGGAAGTGGAGATATTTTTGTTCCAGGCAGAGCGTTGCAAGGAGCAATGCCGGGGGATGAGGTGGAAATTCAACTGTTTGACCGCCCTCGTGTTGCTGGAAGCAAAGAGGGAGAAGTGGTTGCCATTACCTCGATGCGTCAAGAGTTTGTGGGAACCATTGAACACAGAGGAAGCGGAAAGTTGGTTTTGATTCCGGATGATGCACCAGATACCCCTTTGCGAATCCGCCGTGCAAGCACACAGCATGCTGTTCCGGGGGACAAAGCTGCAGTTTTGCTGAGCCATCGTGCCACGAATCACGACGACCACCGTGCAGAAATTATTGAGCTGTTTGGTAGTGGGGAACAAGCCAAAAATTGTGCACAAGGCATTTTGTACAGTCAAAATTTAGAAAAAGAATTTTCCGAAGATGTGCTGAAAGAAGCTGTTGCTCTTGAAGGCTTTGAAATTCCGCAAGAAGAAATCGAGAAGCGTATGGATTTGCGTGAATGGGATATTTTTACCATTGATTCAGCATCCACAAAAGATATTGATGACGCAATCAGCCTGACCAAAACAGCAAACGGATGGCAGCTAGGGGTTCACATTGCAGATGTAAGCTGGTTTGTAACTGCCCACAGTCAACTGGACAGAGAGGCATTCCGCAGAGGAACATCGGTCTATTATGCCAATGATGTCATTCCCATGCTGCCCAAACAGCTTTCCAATGGAGTTTGCAGCTTGAATGAAAAAGAGGACAGGCTGGCTTTTTCCTGTTTGATGGAACTGGACAGAGAAGGAGGACTGCAGGGGTATCGCTTTGTGAAAAGTGTCATTCACAGCAAAGTAAAGGGCGTTTACAGTGAACTGAATGCCTTGCTGGAGGGAACTGCTGAACAAGAAATTAAAGAAAAATATAGTCAGGTAGCAGAACAGTTATCTGAAATGGAAAAACTGCATGATTTGTTGAGCCTTCGCAGAAATAAACGTGGTGGAATGGAAATTGAAAGCGGAGAATCCAAGTTGACGATTGACCAAAGCGGAAGATGTGTGAAAGTTTCCAAAGCAGAACGGGGAAAAACCGAAGAAATGATTGAATCCTTTATGCTGATGGCAAATACCTGTGCAGCAATGGAAGGAAAAAGCCGTGACATTCCTTTTGTATACCGTGTTCATGTTGCACCTGATGATGAACGGATTGAACGACTCGAAAAGATGCTGACAGCCGCAGGTGTTTCTTTTTCGCTCAGCGAAGAACCTACTCCGGCAGAGTTTTCAGCATTGTTGGATAAAACCAAAGGAACCACGATGGAGCGTGCAGTGCATACTTCAGTGCTGCGTGCAATGAGCAAGGCAAAGTATGAGCCAATTCCAAAAGGACATTTTAGTCTGGCATTGGAGGACTATGCGCATTTTACAAGCCCGATTCGCCGTTACCCTGACCTTGCCATTCACCGCATTTTATCGGGTGTTTTGGATGGACAGGAAAAGCAGGGGATTGAAAAACGATTCCGTCAGTTTGTGGAAAAAGCAAGCCTGCAAAGTTCGCAAAGGGAATTGGTGGCAATGCAGACAGAACGCAGCATTGAAGATTGTTACAAGGCAGAATATATGCACCAAAAGTTAGGACAAGTGTTTGATGCAGTCATTTCTGGAGTAACAAATCACGGTTTATATGTGCAGTTGCCTGATACGATTGAAGGTTTGGTGCATATCACTCGTTTAAGCAGAGGAGAACCCATTGTAGTGGATGGAATCTATATCAATGACCCATTCAGCGGAAAAAGCTGGCATTTGGGCGATGAAGTCAAGGTGAAATGCACAGCTGCAAGTGTCAGCACAGGAAAAATTGATTTTGAACTTTGCTAATGAAAGAAAAAGCAAAGCTGTCTGAAAAAAGATAGCTTTGCTTTTCCGTCATAAAGGAGAGAGTTGTTTGTGGATGTTTAAAAATTCAAAATTTAAAGTGGAACAAATCAAGGCAACCATTGATACAAACCACTGTTTTTCCATTCAAGATGCAAGGTTGGTTCATATTGAAGGGAAAGGTGTGCTAAAGAAAAAAACAACCTATGCAGAATATTCAAAGCATCATGATATTGAATCACAGCTATGTTTGAATGATGTCCCTCTTGTGCAGTATAACTGCCCTTATTGTCCGACCTGTTCGGGATGGGTGGCAACAGGGTATGGGCTGGAAAAAGCTGCGGTACAGGATTGGAGCAAAACAATCCAAAAAATGAATGAGCCTTTTGTTTCGCTTAATGATTCTATTGAAAAACTCAACCCCATTTTAAAACTGCTGAAAAGCGGTTTGTATCTGATAGCAGATGTGGTATGCTATCCAACCGATGGAACAGGCAAATTTTTTTGGGCAGCATCCAATGAAATGACAATTAACCATGGAACTGTCCAATGGTATTGCAATGCTCAATTGGAATATGTCAATTCTGAACCGATTTATCTGTATCCTTCGCAGCATGGGAACTGTTATAACAAACAACGAGTGGACTATTATCTGGAGCAGTTTCAGCAAACCAAAGTTTTGCCCCATGCAGTGATTTATAATTTTTGCGAGAATTTGAGTTTAGTGTTGGACGGTCATCACAAAGCCTGTGCCGCAGCTTTGCTGGGAATACCGCTGCCATGTGTTGCGATTATCCCATATCAGGGGAGAATTAAGGATAAATGTTATTTTTCAGATGTTGAGATTGATGCGGAACAAATCCCAGAACAATATTCGCAGGAACAACAAAAATCACTGGAAACAAAAACAATCAACCAAACAAAAGGAATGCTCGAACAGCGAAACCGGGAAAAGGAATATCAGGATTCTGTCAAGGAGTACCCCACAATCGAGGCGTACAGCTTTATAAAAGCAGCAAACCTTAGATGGAAAGACTTGGACAACGAAACAATTGAAAAATGTTTTGGTGAATACACATTTGAAAATGAATGCAAAATAGAATCAATTTTATATTATTTGAGGTTTCGCAAAGACCCACGCCTCAAACCTGTGGCAATGCGATATTTGAAATGGGGGACTTCCCGCATTGCGTATGAATTGCTTAGTCAGCTAAAAGATGACCCCGAAGTAGAGCAGTTGTTTATTGATTATTTGGTGGATAATGAAGATAAGAGCGACCCTATTTTGTCGATTATTCATGGATATTGGGACAAGTAGAAAAGCAGACTGAAAGAACAGGCAATTTTTTTGCAAATATAAAAAATATGGAATAATTTTCCGTTCTGCGGCAAAACTCTTTGCATACATTTATTAGTGGAGGGATGCCGAATGAAACAGCAAAACATTGAAGAACAAGAGGGCTTGTATCAAGTGGTACAAGACAGGGCATATTTTGAAAAACAACTGAAACACTGCTTGGAAGAAAAAAGACACAATGAAGAACTGTTTGATTTGGAAACCGAACCCGAACTGATTGAAGCACATATTTATCGAAGATTATCCTTGGAATGTGAATATCGCTATTTGCTGCGTCAGGTCAAAAAAAGCGAAAAACCACAGCCACGCCCCAAAAAGTGGTTTGCATTTGGCTGATTGTTGACAAGATGTGCTGCCAACTTTGAAAAAATGACTTTTAAAGTACAGGAGAGTGACCGGAAAATGACAAAACTGTATGCAATCACCATATTTTTTGGTGCAGTGAGCCTTGTAATGACAGCTGTGGGAGCAAGCAGGTCGAAAAATGCGGTTTCAAAAGCATTGTCAAGCAGTGTATGCGGAATTGGAATGTTGGGAGTGCTGGCACTTTTGGCACCATTTAGTGGGATTATGGTGTCACTAAACTGGTTTACATCTTTTATAGCAGTGGTGTTGGGGGCACCGGGAGTGATTACAATGCTGGTGCTGCGGGTTTTGCTAGGAGTGGCATAAAGAAAAAAGCCTGATTGCTTGTTGTTGAGCAATCAGGCTTTTTTGTGAAAAATAACTGAACCATAAGCCGGGTTTTGTATTAAACGACGATCTGTCTAGGCTGCGCGTTGCCGCACAGCTCATGCCACCTCCGAAACGTGCAGGGGACACATTGTTCCATACGGGTGTTGCTTCTGGTAGGGTTTACATAGCCGCAAAGTCGCCAGTGCGCTGGTG
>JAHHUF010000089.1 GCA_020024115.1 Anaerofilum sp. | reverse complement strand
GCGATGGGGCCCCATGAACCATGTCAGGCGGGGAACCGAGCAGCATTAAGTGGTATGCCCTGTGCGCCGCAGATCTCCTGTCCTCCGTATGCCAGTCAACACAGCAGACGGTTTTACCGTCGCCCCAGCGTTCGGTTTTTGTTTTAACTGGGCATTTGCAAAAGGAGCGAGTGAAAATGGCGGGTTATCGAGCATTATACCGCAAATGGCGACCGGTTCGGTTTGAAGATGTGGTGGGGCAGCTTCCTATTGTAACAGCATTGCAAAACCAAATTTGTATGGACAGAGTGGGCCATGCCTATCTGTTTACCGGAACAAGAGGAACCGGCAAGACAACCTGTGCAAAAATTTTTGCAAAAGCAGTCAATTGTGTCAATCAGCACAATGGCGACCCTTGTGGCGAATGTGAAATTTGCAAAGGGATTGATGATGGCTCTATTTTGGATGTTGTGGAGATTGATGCAGCATCCAATAACGGTGTAGACAGTATTCGGGATTTGCGAGATGAAACTGCATATACTCCCGGAATTTGCAGATATAAAGTGTATATTATTGATGAGGTGCACATGCTGTCCATTGCAGCATTTAATGCACTGCTCAAAATTATGGAGGAGCCACCGCCTCATATTATTTTTATTTTGGCAACAACCGAAATTCACAAAGTGCCTGCAACCATTCGTTCCCGTTGCCAGCGGTATGATTTTGGAAGAATTCAGCCTGCCGAAATTGCAAAGCGATTGGAATATGTTGCTCAACAAGAAGCAATTGCACTGGACAACAATGCAGCCGAGCTGATTGCTCGTTTGGCAGACGGTGCACTGCGCGATGGTCTTTCCATTTTGGATACCTGTGCAAGCGTTTCGGAACAGGTAAACATAGAACTTGTGCGGCAAATGGCAGGGGTTACAGAAAGAGGATATTTGTTCTCTATCAGCAACGCATTGTCTGAGCAAAAAGCAGTGGACGCTTTGGAGGAAATTGCAAAGCTGCGCCAGAAAAGCATAGATTTGCGGCGGTTGACTGAAGAATTGATTGCACATTATCGCAATCTGCTGTTGGCTAAAATTGCTCAAAAAGGGGAACTTTTGGGAGGAATTTCAGCGGAAGAAGAACAGGAATACTTACAGGCGGCAAACAATTGTTCTGAAACTGTCTGTATTCGAGCCATTCGACGGCTTGGAAATGCTATAGAGCAGATGAGCCGTGGTGCAGACCAGCGGATTGAACTGGAATTGGCATTGTTTGAACTGTGTCAGCCAGAACAACAGTCGGCTATCGTTCAGCAGCCAGTACACTCTTCTCAACCAGCCAATACAGCAAATAATTTGCCACCAATTGGTGGGGGTGGGTTTAAAGTGACACAGCCTGCGCCGATACAACAGCCTGTACAACCGGTTATTGAACCAGAACAAAAAGAGCAACCCATTGTATCACAACCCCAAAAATCTGTATCTGTGCCAACAGCAAAAGAAGCCCATGCACTGGAACCTTTTGAAAATTGGCAGCAGATTGTGGAAATTTTGAAGAAAAAAGCCCCTCTTTTACACGCCAATTTGAAAGATTCATCTGCGTTTTGTGATGGACGGCGTGTCTTGATTGACGGTACAGAAATCTTTTTGGAATATATCCGAAAAAATCAATCTGCAAAACGGGTGCTGAAACAAACGATCGAAGAGGTGTGCGGTGTTCGCTATGGCATCGGCCCTTACGATAAACTAAAACAGCCACAGGAAACTGCGGCTGTAAACACAGAAGATACCCTCAAACAGCTGCAAGCAATGGGGGTTGATGTGGAAATTCAAACAACAAATTATAAAGGAGAAAGCGAACCATGAAAGCAAGAATGCCCAAAGGATTTGGAAAACCTGATATGAATGCTTTGATGCGTCAGGCACAAAAAATGCAGGACGATATGAAAGCAAAGCAGGAAGAACTGGAGGCTACTGAATACCAAGCAACAGCAGCAGGCGGTATGGTAGAAATTACAATGATGGGCAGCCACCAGGTTAAAGCAGTAAAGATTAAGCCGGAAGCAGTTGACCCCGATGATATTGAGATGCTGGAAGATATGATTGCGGCAGCCATCAACGAGGCTGTTCGCAAAATTGAAGACGCTTCCACTGAGGAGCTGGGCAAAATTACCGGTGGTATGAATATTCCCGGTTTGGATTTGTAATATTAAATACGGCTCTGCTGTTGTGCAATCTTTGTGTGCATTGGCAGAGCCGTTTATCCTAAAACGGCAAAAGGAGTGCAGGAATTTTATGGCAAAACAAGCAGCACCATTGCAGCTATTGGTGGAACAATTCAGCAAATTTGCAGGAGTAGGCAGAAAAAATGCAACCCGTATGGCATATCAGGTGATGTCTATGTCAGATGCCGAAGTGCAGGCGCTGGCAGATGCAATTCGAGGAGCGCACACAAAATTGCATCGCTGCAAGATTTGTCAGGATTATACAGAAGAAGAAATCTGCCCTGTCTGCCAAAGCAAAAAAAGAGACCACAGCGTCATTTGTGTGGTGGAAAGTCCACGAGATGTGACCGTTTTTGAGCGAACAAGAGAATATAATGGGCTGTATCATGTGCTGCATGGCTTGTTTTCGCCGGTGGATGGCATTGGTGCAGAACAGCTTTGTATTCGAGAATTGCTTGCTCGGTTGCAGGATGGCGAAGTAAAAGAAGTGATTATGGCGACCAGCCCTACCGTAGAAGGAGAAGTGACTGCAACCTATCTTGCCCGTTTGATTAAGCCTCTTGGCATCAAAACAACCCGTTTGGCATACGGATTGCCTGTGGGAAGCAGTTTGGAATATGCAGATGAAACAACCCTTTATCGTGCGCTTTCCGGCAGAGGAGAAATGTGATAAAATTTCATGTTTTTTACAATGTTACTTTGCGTTGCTTGTAGCAACAATGTTTCCTGAATACAATAAAAACAGAAATTGAATAAGAGGCATTGATATGCTGAGAGAAAATATTAAAACTTTGAGAAAAAACAAAGGGCTGACACAAGAAGAATTGGCGATTCGCTTGAATGTTGTTCGGCAGACTGTTTCAAAATAGGAAAAAGGACTTTCAGTGCCAGATGCTGAATTGCTGAGAAAGTTGGTAGAAATTTTAGAAACTGAGGTCAGCAGTTTGTTGGGAAATGTTCATTTTGCTGATTCTGCAAGTGAAGATAACATTGATAAAATTGCAGAACAACTGGCTCGAATTAACGAGCAGTTAGCGGTTAAAAATAGGCGATGGAATAAAATCTGGAAAATAATTTTGTTTGTGATTCTTTTTGTCTTTGCAATCAATGTGATATTGTTTGTATTTTCTTTTGCTGTGGGAAAAACTGTTTATGAGAAAAGTACCATTGTGGAATATAGCTTCAGTGCGGAAGGAATAACCCTCAGTTGATTTTTGTCAAATTTGATGCGACATATTTTTTCTTGACAGTATCTGTAAAAGAGGTGTATAATAAGTTACCCAGAAAACCCAGAGAGGAGATGACAGAATGGCTGCCGAAAAACAGCAAAACCGTACCATTGCAGCAAACCGGAAGGCAAGGCATGACTATTTTGTCATTGAAGCGATGGAGGCTGGCATTGAATTGGTTGGCACTGAAGTAAAAAGCCTGCGTATGGGGCAGGTGAATCTGAAGGATTCTTGGGTAGAAATCGAAGATGGTGAGTTGCTTTTGCATGGAATGCACATCAGCCCTTATGAAAAAGGAAATATTTTCAACAAAGACCCCATGCGTCCTCGCCGTTTGCTGATGCACAAGCGTGAAACACGCAAATTGGCACAGCAAATTAAAACAGAGGGCTACACATTGATTCCGCTGGCATTGTATTTTAAAGGCAGCAGAGTTAAGGTGGATTTGGGACTTTGCAAAGGCAAAAAACTGTATGATAAGCGTGCATCTATGGCAGAACGAGATGCAAAACGCGACATTGACCGTGCAATGAAAAGTCAGGGTCGATAAACAATGCCGCACAAATCTTTTTTGATAAACCAGCCAAAAACCTTTATCTTAATAAGGGGTTTCTATATGGGGATGTAAAGGTTTCGACGGGGAGAGGAAGGTGCGAGCAGCGGGCTGTGTTCGGGGGACACACATAAAACGCCTCCAAAGTAATAGCTGATAACAATAAATTAGCTCTCGCTGCCTAATTAACGGCGGCTGTCCTGCCCACTCAAGTGCCGTGTGGGGTCAGGGCATCATTTAGGCACTGAACGTGAACAGCCCTAAGCTTTGCAGGCTGTCATGAATTTATGAAGCTACCAATTTGTCTGCCTGTTTGTTGGCTTGGCATTGCGGGAATGTTGTAAACAAACTGCGCCCGGAGATACTCTCATTAACTTCTTTTCGGACACGGGTTCGATTCCCGTCATCTCCACCAGATGGACATTACACGAACACCTACTTTTTTAGTGGCGGCTTTGCCGTAAGGGTTTGGCTGTGATGTCAACCACAGTGGTAACAGGTCAAGGCAAATGCCTTGACCTGTTACCTTTTATCCGCTAAAATGTCTTATAGTAGTAATCTTGATGATTATACAAAATACAAGGGGGGATTACGAGTGCAAATGTGTGTTAATGTTTCCAATGAAGTATTAAACTGGGTCATTTCGCATGTACAAATGAACTCCCTTTCCCAACAGGTTGTTAACTATTTGAATTCGTGGGTTAGTGGAGAAAAAAGACCAACATTTAACCAAGTTGAAAAAGTGAGCCGTGCGACAGGAATTCCATTGGGATATTTCTTCCTAGAACATCCCCCAAAAGAGGATCTATCTTTTGTTGAATACAGAACTGTAGATAGTATAGAACTAGAAAATCCAAGCCGAAATTTGATTCATATTATGCACGATATGGATCAAATTCAGGAGTGGATGCATAATTATCTAATTTCGGAGGGTGCTTCTCCTGTAGATTATGTTGGAATTTTTCAGGAAACAACATCTTATGAAGTGATTTCTCAGAAGTTGCGTGATATGCTTAACCTTCCAATAGAATGGTACGCAAAGTCTAAAACTTCAGAAGAATCTTTTAATATAATTCGTAACGCAATCAGTAATGTAGGCACGCTTGTAATGATGAGTGGAATCGTTGGCAATAACACTCATCGTCCTTTATCTATTGATGAATTTCGTGCATTTGCTGTTGTTGATAATTATGCTCCTCTGATTTTTATAAATTCTAACGACTCCGCAAATGGAAAACTTTTTTCTCTGTTGCACGAATTTTCCCATGTATGTATAGGTGAAAACAGCCTTTTTAACGATCGCTATAGTGGCGGCAAAAAGGTAAAAAGAATCGAAACACTTTGTAATGCGGTTGCTGCAGAAATTTTAGTGCCACAGAAAATTTTTGTACGCAACTGGAATGAAGTTGTTGAAGAGAATGAGCCGGAACAAGCCATAGAAATGCTTGCTCATAATTTTAAATGCGGTATTACGGTGATTGCCAGAAAAGCTTATGATAATGATTTTATTAATTATGAGCTATATCAAAATACAGCTCAGCTAGCAGTCCAACTCTATAATGAAAAACGGAAAAGGCTAAAAGAACGAGGTGAAGGTGGGGGCAACTACTATCGAACTGCAGCCAGCAGAATAGATCAACGTTTTTTCCGGTCGCTTGTAGGTAGTGTGTATGAAGGAAAAACTCTGTATTCAGATGCTTTCCGCCTTACTAATACGAACCGTTCTACATTTGCTAACCTTATTGAAAGTGTAGGAGGTGGTGCAAAATGAGTAAAGAAATTTTTCTTATAGATGCAAACTCATTAATCACGCCACATCTTACATTTTACCCATTTGATTTTGCCCCTGGTTTTTGGAGCCAGCTTGAGCAATCGATACAAGATGGAAGAATCGCAATTCTCGATATGGTGAAAGCTGAAATTCTCCACGGAAATGATAATCTCAAAGAGTGGATGGAAAACATTGAAATCCAGAGGTATATTGATCATCGTGAACCAAGACTTCTCCAGAAATATGGTGCTATCTTGCAACACATTCAAGATAGCCCATGCTATAAGCTTGCTGCACTAAGCGAATGGTCTAGAGAGAGCGTTGCCGATCCATGGCTTATCGCTGCCGCAGCTACTTATAACTACACCATTATAACTTTTGAAGAAGCAAACAAAGGATTAAATAGTAGAAATCCTAGTAAAAATGCAAAAATTCCAGATGTGGCCAATGAGTTTGATGTAAAGACAGAAAAGCTTTTTTATATGATCCGTGAATTAGGATTCAAATTGCAATAGATAATAAGTGGGAAAAGTTGGAGATTAAAACTTTTTCCACTTATTGCTTTTTAATGACCAATACAAGACAACTACTCGACTTAGCAATGTCGAATCATCGAAACAATGCACGTTCTATTCCTTTGAATACAGATTTTATCCTGCGGTTTTGCGTCTATTATACGCTTTAAAACGTTGTCCATCTTCCTAATGACAAAAGATGTAACGAAAAGTGGAACTCTTTCCCCTTTAAGAGTGTCGTGAAATGCGGCATCCTTGCTGTGCACGGAGCGTGTATGTCATAAAACGTGATGCACCTCACATAAGTGCAGTACAGATGGGTAGGCAGAACGCCACCCCATCCCAAGAAACGGGCGGAACAAAACGTTCCTCCCCATTACTGTGACAAAAAAGGATGCCCCGAAATAGGGCATCCTTTCACATATCATCTTTGAATTTTACCTCACTCCCCACTTTTATCAGAAGATTTCTTGTCCCATTCAGCCAGTTCCTTCTGTCCCTGTTCGCTTGCGTAGAATTTTTGTATCTCAGGCACAAGGAATCGAGCAAAGGAATCAATAATAGACTGCGGCAGTTCGATTTCGTATGGATTTTGGCGTTTTTCTTGGCTGGCCATGGTGTGTTGCTCCAACAGCAAAACCTTTCCGGCTCAACTTAGCCCATCTCACGCTCCTTTCCTGCGATACACAGTTGCCAAACATTGCGCCCATTCTCAGAACGCCCACGGGTGATTTCAAAATCTGCGGATTTACTCATAGAACTCCTTTCCCATTCCTTCCTATCCGGGTTTTACTCAGAAAAGCCCGTGCAAAATAGCTTAGATAAGAATAGAATGAATTGATTTTGCTTGATCGTTATATCTTTCTCTTTTTATCTACCGTCCAGTTTTCGTACTTCAAGA
>JAHHUF010000088.1 GCA_020024115.1 Anaerofilum sp. | reverse complement strand
ATGACAATGAACGCCGCCGTGTGGAAAGCTGGTTGGGGGAATATATGCGGTTTCGACAAAATGCAAACGGAAAAAATGTTTTTTTGTCGGTGGATAGCCACAGCACCTTGCACAATCCGCTTTATCAATCCTTTAAGGCGAAAAGTTTTACAAATAAGGATATTACACTACATTTTTATCTTTTGGATGTTTTACAGGCTGGAAAATTGCTGACAGTCAATCAACTGGTAGAGCAAATGACACAACAATATCTTTCTTGTTTTGAAAATCAGGATGCTTTTGAGGAATCCACTGTGCGAAAAAAATTGAAAGAATATGTGGATTTGGGGCTGATAGTCAGTGAAAAACAAGGGAGACAAGTCCATTATCGGTTGGCAAAGGATACAGTGAATTTGGACTCATGGATAGATGCCATTGCATTTTTTTCAGAGGAAAACCCCGTTGGGGTTGTGGGGTCGTTTTTGTTGGATAAGTGCAAACAGCAACCAGACTATTTTTGCTTTAAGCATCATTATATCCTTCATGCAATGGATAGTGACATTCTTTGTCAATTGTTGGTGCAAATTCGAGAGCATCGGTCGGTTGTGTTGTATTTGGAAAACCAGTATAGTCATAAAATAAGTCAACAGACAATTTATCCTATAAAAATACATCTTAGCACCCAGACAGGCAGAGAATATTTGGTTTGCTATCAGTATCATACCAAACGATTGATTTTGCTGAGGTTGGATTCTATTCATAAAATCAAAGCAGGCAATTTTGAACCAAATGCCCAAAAGTATATTGACCACTATAAAAAAATGAAAAATCATTTGTGGGGGGCATCTATTGGAGTTGGACGCACTGTGGCGCATATTGAAATGACAATCTATGCAGGTAACAATGAACCACATATCCCAAAGCGGTTGGAACGGGAAAAACGAAATGGTATAGTAGAGAAATTGGATGAGCATACATATCGTTACAGCACGAACACTTATGATGCGATGGAATTGCTGCCATGGATTCGTACCTTTATCGGCAGAATTATCCAATTAAAATCGAGCAATCAACAGCTTGTAGATACTTTTTATTCAGATTTGGAGCAGATGCTGCAACTGTACGAGGAGGATAGCGATGCTCTTTCATGAGATTTATGGCAGTTATTTTAATGTAGTGGCAGATATTTTGGCAGAAGCAGTACAAGGAACATTAAACCAAGCTACACTCAATCAAATTGTGCAGAAAAAAGCATTTGCAGAGAGTCTGCTGACAATTCCGACAGCACTTAAAGAAGATTGGCTGCTTTTAAAAGAGGATTTTACTACACCCATTCAACATACTCCAACTATGCCTTTGACCCAACTGCAAAAGCGATGGCTGAAAACATTGCTGCAAGATGAACGGATTGCTTTGTTTTCTCCTAACACAACAGGGCTGGAGGATGTAGAGCCACTGTTTGATGTGGAGGATATTGTTTATTTCGACCAGTATTTGGATGGAGACCCCTATCAAGATGAAACATACCGAATGATATTTCGTCAAATTTTGCAGGCAATCAAAACACATTGCAAAATTCATGTTAAATTTAAAGGGCATCGACAGACAAATCATCAAGTGTTTTGTGTTCCGTATCATTTGGAATATTCCCCAAAGGATGATAAATTTCGAGTGATTGCCTTTGGAACAAAAAATAAACATATCATCAATCTTGCTCGCATTGAATCTTGCGAATTGCTGCATCAGGTGGAGTTGTCAGAATTTGCAGAACACCCCAAACAGCTTAAAAGTCTGACCTTTCGTTTGAACAATCAACGCAATGCACTGGAACGGGTGCTGCTCCATTTTTCTCATTTTGAAAAAGAAACCATTCGTTTGTCAAAATATGAATATCAAGTCACCCTTTGGTATGAAAAAGACGACGAAACAGAATTGCTGATTCGTGTGTTGTCATTTGGCCCGATGATTCAAGTAACTGCTCCGAATGATTTTATAGAATTGGTAAAAGAACGCCTGAAAAAGCAGAAAAGTTGCGAACTCTGATTTGAGTTCGCAACTTTTTTTCCGTGAATGGGATGGAATATTTTGGTATACTATGCTCACAAAGTCAAGATTGTATGTGATTGAACATTCACAACGGTGCATGAGGATATTCCAAAATGTATGCCAATGGCTTTGAAATGGGATGTAACTTCCCAAAAATAATATCGCAGGTTCGAATCCTGCCCACAATTTAATTGTGGCCAAGTGGTTTTGGTTTTGCCGCAAATGGCTCCCAGTTACTTGTTACACACTTTTCAACGCAAAAAATCTTCATCAACAGACATTTTGTCTACTGATAAAGATTTGGAGCAATGAGCCACCCACCTTGCCTGATGATGGATACCGTATGTGTATTCAACAGGTCAAAAGAGTTTCTTTCCGCCTGTAAAATAACATACTCAAATTGTCAGCCGTGGTTGGTTCATTTGAAAAGCGTAATCGACAATTTACCTTGAGGAGGGTTTTAGATATGAAAAAAGTGATTATCAATGAAGTTCAAAAAGGTTTGCTGTTTAAAAACGGAAAGTTTGTAAAACTGTTGGATGCAGGCAAATATTATATCTGGGGAGACAGCAATGTTGAAATTTTGTCTATTGACAATATGCTACAATCAAAGTTCTGTTCTTTGGAATTTCTCTTGCAGCAGGATGAAATTGCAAAGCAGGTATCTGTTGTTGATGTTGCAAACCAGCAGTTGGCATTTCATTTTGTTGATGGAAAATATGTGCGCACTTTTGAAAAAGGGAAGTATGCTTTTTGGAACGCTTTAAAAGAACATACTTATCAAATTGTAGATATTTCCGACCTGATGGTCGGGGAAGATGTTCCTGATTGGATGTTCCAAAAAATTCCTTCTGCTTTTTATACAGAAGTTACAGTAGCGTATTATGAAAAAGCGGGATTGTATTTGAATCAAAAATTTGAAAGACTTTTGGATGCTGGTGTATATCGTTTTTGGAAGAATAACATCAATGTCAAAATTGATTTTGTGGATACCCGTCTAACACAAATGAATGTGAATGGGCAGGAACTTCTGACACAGGATAAGGTTACGATTCGGATTAACTTTGTTTGCAATTATCGCATTGTAGACTATGTGAAAATTCTGACAGAAGTGGATAATTATGAGGAACAACTGCATGTTGCAGCACAGCTTGCATTGCGTGAGTATGTCGGGAAACATAAATTGGACGAAATTTTGGACAAAAAAGAGGAGATTTCTCAGTATGTACTACAAGCCTTGCAGAAAAAAGCCCCCATGCTGTTTGTGGAAATTGTAGATGGTGGTGTAAAAGATATTGTTCTGCCAGGGGAAATTCGAGATATTATGAATACTGTTTTGGTGGCAGAAAAGCGTGCGCAGGCAAGTGTGATTACACGCCGTGAGGAAGTTGCATCTACAAGGTCATTGTTGAATACTGCGAAATTGATGGAAGAAAACCAAACCCTTTATAAGTTGAAAGAATTGGAATACATTGAGCGAATTTGCAGCAATGTGGGAAATATCAACTTGAATAATAGTGGTGATATTCTTGCCCAATTGAGCAATGTTTTGCATGGTTCAAAAACATCGTAATATCGGAGGGACAGCTATGATAAAGGTGAAAGGAAAATATAATACAGCCTTTTGTTTTTGTGCGGGCTTGGAAGAAACCGCTTTGAAACAGATTCAAACTGTTTGTGACCAAGAGGTGTTTGCAGATTCAAATATTTGTATTATGCCTGATGTACATGCAGGTAAAGGTTGTACCATTGGAACAACCATGACAATTAAAGATAAAGTTGTTCCGGGTATGGTGGGAGTGGACATTGGTTGTGGCATGGAAACGGTACAGCTAGCAGAAAAGAAGATTGACTTTGAACGGCTTGACCAAATCATTCGGGAACATATTCCGTCAGGACGCAATATACGCAAAGAACTGCACCCATTAAACAATGAAATTGATTTGCAGCAATTGCGTTGTGCCTCAATGGTGAACCTTGACCGTGCCCAGCATAGCATTGGTTCTTTGGGTGGAGGAAACCATTTTATTGAAGTGGATTGCTCTGAAAACGGGGCTTTGTATTTGATTGTCCATTCAGGAAGCCGCCATCTTGGTACAGAGGTTGCAGAGTTTTACCAAAACGAAGGGCGGCGTGCCATGTGGGGTGGGGCACAGTATCAAATTCAAAAAACCATTGAAGAACTGAAAGAACAAGGGCGTTGCTCTGAAATTCAAGCAACCATCAGACGGTTGAAAAAGGAGCATCATTTGCAAATTCCAAAAGATTTGGCGTATGTAGAAGGGGAATTGTTTGATGATTATATCCATGATATGAAAATTATTCAACATTTTGCAGTATTGAACCGCAAAGCGATGGTTGAGGTAATTGTCAACGAAATGAAATTGACACCAGTGGAGCAGTTTACAACCATCCATAATTATATTGATACTGAGGAAATGATTTTGAGAAAGGGGAGTGTTTCTGCCAAAGCAGGAGAAAAACTGCTCATTCCTATCAATATGCGCGATGGAAGTTTAATCTGTATTGGAAAGGGAAATAAAGAGTGGAATTGTTCTGCTCCACATGGAGCAGGAAGGTTGATGAGCAGAAAAGCAGCATTTGCTTCACTTACAATGGAGCAGTTTGAAAGCGAAATGGAAGGGATTTATACCACATGTGTTGTACATGATACCCTTGATGAATCTCCTATGGCATACAAAAGCATAGATGAAATTATCAGTCAAATTGAACCAACGGTTGATATTGCAGAACGAATCAAACCATTGTACAATTTCAAAGCATCTGAATAAAATAAAACGGTTTAACGAAAAAAGCCCTGTCAAATTTTGACAGGGCTTTGGAGCTGATGGGGTGACTTGAACACCTGACCTGCTGATTACGAATCAGCTGCTCTACCGACTGAGCTACATCAGCAGACATCAAATATGTTGCTTTTATTATACCACATATTTCGATAAAGTCAAATATCACAATTATTTTTATATAAATTCGGACGATCAAACATACTCCATGTTTTATGCTTTTTTATATAAAAAGGTTTAACATGAACAGAAACAGGCGAGGGTCGAATTTAATGTGATAAATTTTTTGTTTTAAAATAGTCCAGGAAAGGCTTGATTTTTGATACAAGATATGATATGATATCAGAGAAAACGCACGCATTGCTTTAAATAGCCGGTGCCGAAAGGTGGCTGTTTGGTGCTGCAATGCGGAGGCAAACAAATTTTAGGAGGATTTTTATTATGGCAGTAGTATCTATGAAACAGCTTTTGGAAGCTGGTGTTCACTTCGGTCATCAGACTCGTCGTTGGAACCCCAAAATGGCAAAATACATCTTCACCGAGCGCAATGGTATTTATATCATTGACTTGCAGAAGACTGTAAAGAAGCTGGATGAGGCTTATAACTTTGTTCGTGATTTGTCCGCTGAAGGCGGTTCTGTATTGTTTGTTGGTACCAAAAAGCAGGCTCAAGAGTCTATCCGTGAGGAAGCAGAGCGTTGTGGTATGCACTTTGTAAATGCTCGTTGGTTGGGTGGTATGTTGACCAACTTCCGTACCATTCGTCACCGTATCGACCGCATGGAGCAACTGAAGAAAATGCGTGAAGACGGCACTTTCGACCTGTTGCCCAAAAAAGAGGTTGTTAAGCTGGAACTGGAAATCGAGAAATTAGAGAAATTCCTCGGTGGCGTTAAAGATATGAATAAGCTGCCTAAGGCTTTGTTCATTGTTGATCCTCGCAAAGAGCGCATCGCTGTTTCTGAGGCTCGCAAGCTGAACATTCCTATTGTTGCTATTGTTGATACCAACTGTGATCCTGATGAGATTGATTATGTTATCCCTGGTAACGATGACGCAATTCGCGCTGTTAAGCTGATTGCTGGTGCTATGGCAGATGCTATTCTGGAAGGTCGTCAGGGTGAGCAAACTGAGGCTCCTGTTGAGGAAGCAGCTGAGGCTTAATTTGCACTGAAACCATAACAGAAGAAAGGGAGTTTTAAATTATGGCAAACTTTAGCGCTCAAGATGTTAAAAATCTGCGTGAGCAGACCGGCTGCGGTATGATGGACTGCAAAAAGGCTCTGACTGAGTCTGATGGTAACTTTGAAAAGGCTGTTGAGTTTTTGCGTGAAAAGGGATTGGCAGTTGCTGCAAAGAAAGCAGACCGTGTTGTTGCTGAAGGTATGGTTTATGCAATTGCAGATAACACCAAGAAAGTTGGCGTTATTCTGGAAGTAAATGCAGAAACCGACTTCGTTGCTAAGAACGATATGTTCAAAGAATTCGTTAAAGGTGTTGCAGAAGTTATCATGGAGCAGAATCCTGCTGATGTTGATGCTTTGTTGGCTTGCCAGATGGGCAACACTACTGTTGACGCTGAACTGAAAGATAAAATTTTGGTTATTGGCGAAAACATCAAGATTCGCCGCTTTGCTCGTTACGAAGGCCCTTGTGCTGCATACATCCATGCAGGTGGTACTCATGCAGTTTTGTTGAGTTTCAATACCAGTGATGAAATCGCAGTAAATCCTGCATTTGAGGCTTGCGGTCGTGATGTTTGCATGCAGATTGCTGCTGTAAATCCAGCATTTGTTCGTGAGAGCGATGTTTCTGCTGATGTTATCGAGAAAGAGAAAGCAATCTTGCTGGCTCAAATCGAAAGCGATCCTAAGAATGCAAACAAGCCTGAGCAAGTAAAAGAGAAAATGATTACTGGCAAAATTGGTAAGTTCTATAAAGAGAACTGTTTGGTTGACCAAGAGTTCGTAAAGAACCCTGATATTACCGTTGGTCAGTATATAGAAAATGTTGCAAAAGAATTGGGTGGCAGCATCGAGGTCGGTTCCTTTGTTCGTTATGAAAAGGGCGAAGGCATTGAAAAACGCGAAGATGATTTTGCATCCGAAGTTGCAAGCATGGTAAAATAATTTGTTTTTGTCCCTATCTCACCCTAAATGTCCAAGAATAGAGTCTAAGTTGTCCAAAGTGGCGGTGCTTTATCCTACAGCCAAAAAGGAGAAAGAAGGATTTAATTCAAGAATAATAGGGAAAAGGACAAAATAAGATAAAGAGAGAAGTGTTCTATAAGAGCGTTTCTCTCTTTTTTGTTGTTTGGGGGAACACTATCTTCTGCACCCTCTGTAACAGAGAATTTAAGGCGGATTGAGAAACATCAGGTTATAAACAGCCTCGCTTTACTGAAAATGTACAGAGAAAGGCTTGAAAAAAGGGATAGATACCTTGCTTATACCTCTCAAGCCCTTCA
>JAHHUF010000087.1 GCA_020024115.1 Anaerofilum sp. | reverse complement strand
TCTTTCTGTCCTGATGGTCTTATTATATCATATTACTCGTGTATACACTATTTAGGGATTGCACACTTTTATTAAAAAAATCAATGCAGTTCCAGATTCCAGTCCCCATCTTGAACACGATAATAAAACTCTGACAAGCTGTCATCTTCCATCACTTGCAGCAATTCTGCAAAATCTGCTACGGTGTCTAGTTTGGGAATATCATTGCGTTCTACCCAACTCATTTCCCCTTCTTCGGAAGAAACCAAAGTGCCTGAAAATTCGTTTGTTTTAAACAAAAAAATCATATATCTTCCATTTTTAATGGGAAATTGCTTGATGCCGCACAAAACAGGATTTTCAATTTTCAATCCTGTTTCTTCTTTTACCTCACGAATGACTGACTCTACCACCGATTCGCCGGGCTCAATGTGTCCGCCTGGCAAAGCATAGCCTTTCCAGTCAGACTTTGTGCGATTTTGCATTAAAATTTTAGTATCTTGATACACAAGGCAAATGGTAGCCAACTCAACGCGTTCTGTTCTGTCCATAGTATGCCCCCTCTCTGTTATGGTTTATTGTATGGACTTTGTCAAAAAAAGTCAAGATTTATACCAAAAGCCCTCCTTTACAGATTTTGCAAAGGAGGGCTTTGAAGTTTAAAACTTATTTAGTGTAGTTGTCAAAATAACCTTGAATGTAGATGATAGGAGTACCCTTATCACCACTACCACTGGTCAAATCGCACAAAGAGCCAATCAAATCGGTCAAACGACGAGGAGTTGTTCCCTGTGTTACCATGCTGCCAACCAAACTTGCAGCCTTTTCATCTTTTTCACGAATGTAATTGGAGATTGCATCTTTCAGCTCATCACCGGACAAATCGCTAAAATCATTGTCTGCAAGATATTTCAGTTTCACTTCGTTGGGGGTTCCCTCCAAACCTGCGGTATAAGCAGGAGAAACCACTGGGTCAGCCAACTCCCAAATTTTGCCGACAGGGTCTTTGAATGCGCCATCGCCATAAATCATAACTTCAACATTTTTGCCAGTCTTTTCTTGCAGCAATGCGTGAATACGGTCAACAATGGGCTGTCCATTGACAGGGAACAGTTTTACACTGTCTTCTGTTGCCTTGTTAGAACCCAACAAACCATATTTGTCATTATATCCGCTGCCATCAATGCTCTGTGTCATGATGTCATCCAGACTGTACACTTTTTCTGCGCCAACCTGCTGGAGCAAACGCTTTGTGCGTGCACGGGTATGAATGTCGCAATTTAAAATATTTTTGGTGTAGTTCAAAATTGCTTTAGGGTTGTTGGCAAAAATAACCTCAACCTCTGCACCGCAATCCTGAATCAGTTGTTTGTAGTATTCCACATAGTCCACACCAGTGAATACATGCTTTTCATAGCCAAACAACTCACGATATTTTTCTTCGGTGAGAACATCTGTCCATGGGTTTACACCTTTTTCGTCCATAACATCCAAATCAATCAGATGGTTGCCCACTTCATCAGAGGGATAGCTGAGCATCAACACAATTTTTTTGCAGCCCTTTGCAATACCACGCAGACAAATTGCAAAACGGTTACGGCTCAAAATCGGGAACAGCACACCCACTGTTGCATCTCCAAATTTTGCGTTTACATCTTTTGCAATGGCATCCACACTTGCATAGTTGCCCTGTGCACGTGCCACAACCGCCTCAGTAACTGCAACAACATCACGGTCTTGAATGGTGAAATTTTCTTCGGATGCTTTCAACACACAATCCACTACAATTTGAGCAATGTCATCACCTTCACGAATAATTGGTGCACGGACACCACGACAAACAGTTCCAATCATTCTTTCCATTTTCTTACCCCCATTAAATAAAATTCAAACACAGTGGTTCAAATTTAAAAGTAAATCATACGCAATTTATTATACTGGTATTGCATAAAATTTTTCAATTCAAAAAATACACAAACTTTTGGGCTGTTCTTTTATAAATTCCGTGTTATCCTTATAACTTCTTGATAAAATCAAGAAAATTTTATCTATTGCATTTTCATTTTCAAAATGATATAATAAAATGCAATTATGTACATTTTTAACAGCTTTTCCCTTTGATTAAATAAAAGGGTAAGCCCTGATAATGGCACAAAAGAAATCCCGAACATATTGAACATAGAAATCCAAAGCCACAGAATTACCCAAATCATTCTCTGGCTTTGGATATTTTTTTCTTATGCAGAAAAAGCTATATCTGTAAAACAAAGTGAAACCGCAAACAAAAAATTACGGAGGTATAACCATGCATAAAATACTAAAGGATATTCGGGCAATCATTGATGAAAGCATGGCTTTGCATCTGCCCCATGTAAAAACCAGCGATTTAGAAAAAAACGGTGCAATTTTTTACATGAACGGCAATAACGGCACTGAATTTGACTGGTATGTTAACGAGCGTCTGCCAGCTTTTATGACATTTTATAATGATGAAGATAATTTAGGTGCGGTAAAATTGCTACTGTACAACAATGGCGAAACAGAAATATATATTTATGACGAAAATGGTAAAAACCTGATAAAAAGGGGGTATACCCATATATCTGCAAATAAAACAGAAATTTTTAGATTGGCTGGAATCTTGAAAAATCAGGCAGATGACCAAAGAATATGGGATGCGGATATTGAGAGCATAAACACAAATATCGAAATCAGTAACAATGCACTTGATGAATTGAAAGGTTGTCAGCAAAATTATGCTGCTATGAAACACAGAAAAAACATCCTAAATCTAACCGCCTGTGTTTCAAAGAAAATCACAGAGGAAGGCTGGAAGGTTGGGTATATGGAAAGAAATGACCCATGTAACAAAGAAGACAGTGGCTGGTTTTTTGCCTCTGGAATTGAAGATGAAGGATATTTCTCAGACTGTAAAAATATAGAATTGGTATGTGTGGGGAATGTATGGCAGCAACTTGATTCGGATATTTTTCCACATATTGATATGCCAATCGGAACAAGACTGATTCGCATATCCGAAGATACATTTGAAGTAGATAAAAATGACAAAGAAATCTATGTCCTGAAAAGATAACTGTTGCTAAAATGTATCTGAAAATAAAGAAATCCTTGGTGGATTCCCAGTGTTTTTAACCTGACAGATTCCCCTTTCTGTAAACAACAAAAAGTTCGACTTTTGAGGCAGCCGCTAATTCACTCTGCAAACCAAAACAGAATAACGCTAAAGAGCAGTTGCACCACAACTCTTTTGGCGAAACATATCTCAAAAAGCGTGGGGATTCAGAATCTGTCCCCATGCTTTTCCTTTTTTACAGCTTTGTGCTGTTTTATTGTAGTATTATACTAACATTTACTGATTTTACAACAGATTTTTTGTGTCAGACGAGTGTATTTTGTGTGTCTGCCTTGACTTTGTTTTCCTGTGCATTATAATGTATAGTGTATTGCTATCTGCTGCATCAGGGCTTTCATTCGGTCTTAATTTGGCAGCAGGAAAGGAAGATGGATTCATGCACAACAAAAAATTTTACATCACCACTCCCATCTATTATCCCAGTGACAAGCTACACATTGGACACAGCTACACAACTGTTGCCTGTGATGCACTGGCTCGTTTTAAGCGAATGCAGGGATATGATGTGATGTTTCTGACCGGCACAGATGAACATGGGCAAAAGATTCAGGATAAAGCAGCTGCAAAGGGGGTAACTCCTCAGCAGTATGTAGACGACATTGTTGCCGGTATTCAGGATTTGTGGAAATTGATGAATATTTCCCATGACCGTTTTGTCCGCACAACCGACCCTTATCATGTAGAAACTGTGCAAAAGATTTTCAAGCAGTTGTATGAGCAGGGCGATATTTATAAAGGCTGTTATAAAGGTCACTACTGCAAACCCTGTGAGAGTTTTTGGACAGAAAGCCAGTTGAAAGAGGGCAAATGCCCTGACTGTGGCGGCGATGTGTATGAAGCAGAGGAAGAAGCATATTTCTTCCGCACCGGCAAATATGCTGAGCGTCTGCTGAAACTGTACAATGATGTACCCGACTTTATCCAGCCCGAGTCCCGCCGCAATGAAATGATTGCTTTCATCAATCAGGGCTTGCAGGATACCTGTGTATCCCGTACCAGTGTAAAATGGGGTATTCCTGTGGATTTTGACACCAACCATACTGTTTATGTCTGGGTGGATGCATTGTCCAACTATATTTCCGCTTTGGGATATGGCAATGATGCTTATTCTGATTATGACAAATACTGGCCTGCTGATTTACACATGGTTGGCAAAGAAATTTTGCGTTTTCACACCATTATCTGGCCTGCAATGCTGATGGCTTTGGAACTGCCATTGCCCAGCCGTGTTTTTGGGCATGGCTGGCTGCTTTTGGATGGCGGCAAAATGAGCAAATCCAAGGGCAATGTGGTTGACCCTGTTGTTTTGTGCAATCGCTATGGCACAGACGCCATTCGCTACTTCTTGCTGCGTGAAATTCCCTTCGGCAACGACGGCAACTTCTCCAACGAGGCACTTATCAGCCGCATCAATGCAGACCTTGCCAACGATTTGGGCAACCTGCTTTCCCGTACTGTTTCTATGGCAGAAAAATACTTTGGTGGCACTTTGCCTGTTGCCGCTGACCGTACAGAAGGTGAGTTTGATGCAGATATGGTTGCTGTCATCAAGGCAATGCCCGAAAATGTTTCTTCCTGCATGGAAAAGCTGCTGATTCCTCAAGCATTGGCTGAAATTTTCAAAGGCATTCAGCGTGCAAATAAAGATATTGACGAAACTGCTCCGTGGGTATTGGCAAAAGACGAGGCAAACCGTCCCCGTTTGGCAGGTGTTTTGTACAACCTGTGCGAAACTCTGCGTTTTGCTGCAACCTTGCTTCAGCCATTCCTGCCGGATACTGCACCCCGTATGGCAGCACAACTGGGCTTGAACACTGCAAACATGGGCTTTGACAGCCTGACCTATGGCACACCTGAAAGCTATACTGTGGCAAAAGGTGAGGTTTTGTTCCCCCGTATTGATACAGAAAAAGAGTTGGCAGAGTTGGAGGCAATGCACCAAGCTGCCCAGCCAGCCGCCCCTTCTGAGCCTGTGGCTCCTGTCGGTGAGCCAATTGAGCATCTGCCGGAAATCTCTTTTGATGATTTCTGCAAAGTAGAACTGCGTGTTGCAAAGGTTATGGACTGCGAGCCAGTCAAAGAAAGCAAAAAGCTGTTGCTGCTCAAGCTGTTTGATGGTGAGCGTGAACGCACCATTCTTTCCGGCATTGCAAAATGGTACACTCCTGCTGACTTGATTGGCAAAAATGTGGGTGTTGTCATCAATCTGGCTCCCCGTCCTATGCTGAAAGGCAAATATGTCAGTGAGGGTATGGTAATGGCAGCAGATATGCCCGATGGTGGTGCATCGGTTGTATTTTTCCCTGATGATGTTCTGCCCGGCAGCGCAATCCATTGATGATTATGAATATGATTTTTGATACACACGCCCACTATACCTCTCACCAGTTTGACAACGACCGCATTGCTTTGCTGCAAAGCCTGCCCAAAAGCGGTGTTGTCGGTGTGGTAGATTGCGGCACAGACTATGATTCTACTCTGCAAAGTTTGGAATTGGCAGAACAATTTCCTTGGCTCTACACCGCAGCAGGTATTCACCCACAAAGCCTGATTGAAGATGACACTTCCACCAATCTTCGCTTTGGTGGTGACTGGCAGGCGGAAATGAAAGCCATTCTCCCCTTGTACAGCAATCCCAAAGTGGTTGCTGTGGGTGAAGCAGGTTTAGACCATCACTGGCCTATCCCAAAAGATGCACAATATGCCATGTTTGAGGCACACATCAAAACTGCACTGGAATTAGACCTGCCCTTGATTGTCCATGACCGTGAGGCACACGCAGAAACATACACTCTTTTGGCAAAATATCGCCCAAAAGGGGTTGTGCATTGCTATTCCGGTTCGGCAGAGGATGCTTTGACCTTGGTAAAACAAGGAATGTATCTGGGCTTTACCGGTGCCTGCACCTTCAAGGGGGCAAAACGAGCTGCAAAAGCCATTGCAGCCATCCCATTGGAGCATCTTTTGCTGGAAACGGATTGTCCCTATATGGCACCCGAGCCAGTGCGTGGCAGACGGTCGGATTCTTCTCTGATTATCCACACTGCTGCAAAGATTGCTGAAATCAAAGGCATTTCAACCCAAGAGGTTTTACAGGCAACTGCTGAAAATGCAGTCCGCTTGTTTGGCATTTCAATTTAAAAATAAAGGAGTTTTAAACTATGAAAGCACGCATCCCTATGCACCGTGAATTTATGATTGATTTTCCCGAAGGAAGCGACGAAAAGCGCAACGAGGAAGCCTGGGATAAGTTGAATCAAATTTTGGAAGACTACAAAAAAGAAGGTAAATCCGTTTACACTCCCACATTTATTGAGGACTGTGAGGACAAAGTAAAGGCTTTGCAGCAAGAGTATGGTTTTACTTACACAATTGAAATGGTAAAATAATTTCTTAGTTATAAAATAGCAGTCTATTGCTTGATAGACTGCTATTTTTATGACCAACTCAAATGTTTTTAAAGGAGATTTTTATGACTGCTTTTATTCAAAAGCATTTCCGTACAGACAAAAACTTTTATCTGTCGGTTCTTTCCATCACAATCCCCATTGCCTTGCAAAACATCATCAGCTTGAGTGTTAATTTGATGGACACCGTTATGCTGGGGCAATTGGGTGATATTGCAATCACTGCTGCCAATTTAGGCGGTCAGCCATTCTTTATTTTAAATATTTTGGGGTTTGGCTTGGCAAGTGGTGCCAATGTATTGATTGCACAATATTGGGGCAAAGGTGATTTACACCGTATTCGCTGTTTGCTTGCTCTCAGCCTGCGCATTGTGATTGCTGCAAGTCTTTTGTTTACAATTGGGGGAATTTTCTTTCCACACCGGCTCATGAGCCTCTTTTCCAACGATGCTACTGCAATAGAGGCATCTGCACAATATCTTTCCACCCTTTCGTTTTCCTTTCTTTTGTTCAGTTTCTCAAACTGCTTTTTGATGTGTTTGCGTGCAGTGGAGCAGGTGCGTGTCAGCACAATTATTTACACTTGCAGTTTCTTCATCAATATATTCTTCAACTGGTGTTTTATTTTCGGCAAACTTGGTTTCCCTGCTTTTGGTATTCGTGGTGCTGCAATGGGTACAGTAATTGCGCGAGCCTTTGAATTTTCTGCTGTTTTGGTTTATATGCTCTTTTTTGAAAAGAGGATTGGATTCAAACCTTTTCACCTGTTTTTGAAAAGTGAAGGAATGCTTGTTGACTATCTGAAAAACAGTGCTCCTGTTGTTGGCAATGAGCGGCTTTGGGGTTTGGGAATGTCGGTTA
>JAHHUF010000086.1 GCA_020024115.1 Anaerofilum sp. | reverse complement strand
GAATATGACAAAAAATTCACACCTTTATGGTAAGTTCATCTTTTGTCGAAATTTGTGCCGTCTTGCCTAAAACATCATTGCAAAAAAGGTTGTTTCTTGGTTATCCTGATATAGCCAAAAAGCTGTAAATTTGTTATTATAGTAAAAGTGCTGATAAAAGCACAACACTGAGATAGATTTTACAAATTGGAGGTCTACCTATGAAAAAAACAAAACAACTTTATGAAGGAAAAGCAAAAAAAGTTTATTTGACCGATTCTCCAGAACTGCTTATTGTTGAGTACAAAGATGATGCGACTGCATTCAATGGCTTGAAAAAAGGTTCCATTGCTGGCAAAGGTGTTATTAACAACCAAATGAGCAATCGTCTTATGGAGCGATTGGAACAGGCAGGCATTCCTACCCATTATGTAGAAGAATTAAGCGAGCGCGAAACCGTTGTAAAAAAAGTTTCCATCGTTCCTTTGGAGGTTATCATCCGCAACATTTCTGCGGGTTCTTTCTCCAAAAAATACGGTGTTGAAGAAGGCATTGTATTTGACCAACCCACAATTGAATTTTCTTATAAAAACGATGATTTGGGTGACCCTCTGCTGAATGACTATCATGCACTGGCTTTGAAACTGGCTACACCCGAAGAAATCGAAACCATCAAAAAATACGCATTTCAGGTAAATGAAGTTTTGAAGGCTTTTTGGAATGAGTGTGGCATAACTTTGGTAGACTTTAAATTGGAGTTTGGCAAAACCAGCGATGGCAGCATTATTTTGGCTGACGAAATCAGCCCTGATACCTGCCGTTTGTGGGATTCCAAAACCAAAGAAAAATTGGATAAAGACCGCTTCCGCCGTGATATGGGCGGTGTAGAGGATGCTTATTCCGAAGTAATGAATCGCTTGTTAAATCATAAATAATTTTGGAGGATATTCTTGATGTCGAATTGTGCAATTGTTGGCATTAACTGGGGCGATGAAGGAAAAGGGCGTATGGTAGACCTGCTGACCCAAAACTATGATATTGTTGTGCGGTATCAGGGTGGCGGCAACGCAGGGCACACCATTATCAATCAATATGGCAAATTTGCCCTTCATCTGCTTCCTTCCGGCATCTTCACCAACGGTGTAGTAAATATTTTGGGAAACGGTGTTGCATTGGATTGTGAAAACCTGTGGAAAGAAATGCAGGAAGTCATAAATCAAAATGTCGCACTTACCCCTGAAAACCTAAAAATCAGCGACCGTGCATCTTTGCTGCTGCCTTGGCACCGCGATTTGGACTCGCTGGAAGAACTGCGTTTGAAAGACAAAAAATTCGGCTCTACCAAACAAGGCATTGCTCCCTTTTACTCTGACAAATACCAAAAGAAAACCGTTATGGCAGGTGAACTGCTTTACCCCAACCAGCTAAAAGCGCATCTGGCTGACCTTTTGGAGTGGAAAAATCAAATTTTAGTGAATGTGTATGGTGCAAAACCTTACACATTGGAAATGCTGATGGAATGGGTGGACACCTATGCTGAAAAAATCAAACCTTATATCTGTGACACCGGTTTGTTTTTGAAAAATGCTCAAAAAGAAGGCAAAAGCATTTTGTTTGAGGCACAGCTAGGCGCACTGCGTGACTTGGATTATGGTATTTATCCTTATACTACTTCTTCCAATACCATCGCTGCATTTGCTCCTGTTGGTTCTGGAATTCCCTGCGCCAAAATTGACGATGTTGTGGGTGTTGTAAAAGCATATTCCACCTGTGTCGGAGAAGGTCCATTCACCTGTGAATGGTTTGGAGAGGAAGCAGAGGCTTTGCGTCAAGCTGGTGGAGAATATGGTGCAAAAACCGGCCGTCCCCGTCGTGTTGGCCCCATTGATTTGGTTGCAACCCGTTACGGTGTGGAAACACAAGCTGCCACTTGCATTGCACTAACAAAAATGGATGTCTTGAGTTATATGGATAAAATTCCTGTATGCTCTCATTATCTATTGAATGGTGAGCAGATTGACACCTTCCCATTCCCCACAGCACTCAATGACACAAAACCTGTTGTTGGGTATTTGGATGGATGGAAGTGTGACATTTCTCACATTCGCAAATGGGAAGATTTACCCATACAGGCACAGCAATATGTTGAATATGTAGAAAAGGCAATCGGCTGCCATATCGGCTATGTTTCGGTAGGGCCAGAGCGCGACAGCATTATTCTACGCAAATAAGAGGAGAATCATCATGAAAGATTGTTACGAATCCCCTTTGTCCTCCCGCTATGCCTCCAAGTATATGCTGAATCTTTTTTCGGCAGACACTCGCATCAAAACATGGCGGCGGCTGTGGGTTGCGTTGGCTCGTGCAGAAAAAAATCTTGGGCTGCCCATCACACAGGAGCAAATTGATGCGCTGGAAGCACATCTGGATGAAATTGACTACGAATGTGCTGCTGCAAGAGAAAAAGAAGTGCGCCATGATGTTATGGCTCATGTATATACCTATGGAAAAGCTGCCCCTTGTGCAGCAGGCATCATTCACCTGGGTGCGACCAGTTGCTATGTAACCGATAACGCTGATTTGGTAATTTACCGAGATGGCTTACAATACTTACGCAAAGAGGTTTTGGCAGTTATCGCCAACCTTGCAGCCTTTGCTGAAGAATACAAAGCAATGCCTACTTTGGGATACACCCATTATCAGCCTGCACAGTTGGTCACTGTTGGCAAGCGTGCAACCTTGTGGATGCAGGACTTTTTGTCTGACTTGGAAGAAATTGATTTTGCAATCAAAAACATCAAATTTTTGGGCTGTCGTGGCACTACCGGAACCGAGGCGAGCTTTGTGGATTTGTTTGAAGGCGATTCTGCAAAGATTGAAGAAATGAACCGTCAAATTAGTGCCGAATTTGGCTTTGATGAATGTTTTGATGTTTGTGGACAAACCTATCCCCGCAAGGTGGACAGCCGTATCCTCAACTGTTTGTCCTCTGTTGCACAAAGCTGCTATCGTATGGCAAATGATATTCGTTTGTTACAGCACGACCGTCAGCTGGAAGAACCTTTTGAAAAAAATCAAATTGGTTCCTCTGCAATGGCGTATAAACGCAACCCCATGCGCTCTGAGCGTATTTGTTCTTTGGCACGCTATTTAATGGCAGATGCTGCAAACGCTCCCATGACTGCCTCTACTCAATGGTTGGAGCGCACTCTGGACGACTCTGCAAACCGTCGTATTTCCATGCCCGAAGGCTTTTTGTGTGCAGATGCAATTTTGCGACTGGCACAAAATGTCACAGATGGACTGCATGTAAACGAAAAAATCGTTGAAAAAACCGTACAGGAATATTTGCCCTTTATTGCTACCGAAAACCTGATGATGGAAGCTGTAAAGCGTGGCGGTGACCGTCAAGAGTTGCATGAGATTATCCGTACCTGCTCTATGGCAGCAACCGCTAAAATGAAAGAGGGCTTACCCTGCGACCTGTTGGCACGCCTTGCTGCTGAGCCTGCTTTTGATATGACCGAGGAGGAACTGCAGCAGGTGCTGACTCCCAGCCTGTATATTGGACGCTGTCCGGAACAGGTGGACGCTTTACTGAAAAAAGTGAAACCTTTGCTGGAAAACTTCACCGCAGAGAAAGCAGAAATCAATCTGTAATTTTTATATTATTTTTCAGATAACCCGAACAAAATCAGCAAGTTCTTAAAAAAGAGTTTGCTGATTTTTTATATATTTTATTTGATATATCGCTATCTTTTGTGAAACAAACCTTTAAACTCCATCTTTTATTGCTTGAAAAAATTTTTTCAAAAAAGAGTTGACAAACTGTTTTTTGTGTGGTAATATATCATCAAGTTAGTTAATGCTAACTTCAAAAACACTTCGGTGTTCTTTTTTAAAGTCACTTAGTTAGTTTTTACTAACTAAAGGAGGCCGCTTATGTCGTTTCTGTTTGAACAACAGCTTGCTCATCATTGCTCCCCTGCTTTGGCAGGAATTAAACCCGCAAATTTGTTCAGCTGTTTAAAGAAAAATTTTCCTGCATTTGAAGCAATCCTAAGAGAATATCAAACTGCATTTTCGGGAACTGATATTCGTTTCTGTGTGCTTTGTGAATGTCCCAAACGGTATCTACTGCTTGTCTACCGAGAAAAGCCTCTCATGCAGCAGGTCAGCCTTCCATTGGTACAGCAGCTATTGTCCCAAGACGGCTACCCTGCTTGCGCAGACATTCCACAGCTTTTGCAGCATTTGCAGCGGAGATTTTCAAACAGCAGCGATTTTCCTCATGAAATTGGTTTGTTTCTAGGCTATCCTCCAGAGGATGTCATCGCCTTTGAACAATACAAAGGGCAAAACTTTCAGCTTTGTGGCTATTGGAAAGTGTACACCAATCCACAAAGTGCAAAACAATTGTTTTACCGCTATGACCGCTGTCGTGAGGCTGTCTGCCGCCGTCTAGAGCAAGGCGCCACAATTACAAAAATGTTTGGCGTTGCATAACAATATCTTCTATTTTATTGTATCTATAAAAATTTACTAATTTAAAAGGAGCTACTACAAATGAAAAATATGACTATTATCTACTGGTCTGCAACCGGAAACACCGAAATGATGGCAAATGCCATTGCAGAGGGTGCAAAAACTGCTGGTGCAAATGTCACCGTTCTCTCTGTTGATGCTGCTTCTGCTGAGGATGCTTTGTCTGCTGACCTGTTGGCACTTGGCTGTCCTGCTATGGGGGCAGAAGTTCTGGAGGAGGGCGAATTTGAGCCATTCTTCTCCGGCTTGGAATCCTCTCTGTCTGGCAAAAAGCTGGCTCTGTTCGGTTCCTATGATTGGGGCGACGGTCAATGGATGCGTGATTGGCAAGACCGTGTATCCGCAGCTGGTGCAAGCCTGTACAACGGCGAAGGCTTAATCGTCAACAACACTCCTGACGATGATGGCTTGTCCAACTGCCGTAGCTTTGGCGAAGGCTTTGCCAACTTCTAATTTTGCTTTCAATGCCATTTCCATACAGTTTCCTTACCTTATTGTCTGGTGATGGCTTTCCCCCCTGCTGAAACAACTTCTTTCTCCTACAAACAAATTTTCGCTTTTTTCGCTTTTTGCTCTATTAAACAAGCATACCAAACAAACACAGCGGGGTTACCTAAAAAGACCAGAGGATTCAGTACCTCTGGTCTTTTTAATTTTATATCTGGTTTTAGCAATCCCATGAAAGTATTTTATAACCATATTCCCCAATCCCCATAGCGAAAAATGCCACTGCCATGATGAAGATTTCCGGCTGTATTCAGCTTGTTAAATTCTGTGCAGATACGACTTAAAATCTCTGGCTGTATATCCAAAGAATGATGCCCGAGAAACACCTTTGTGACAGGCAATGAAGCAACTTTTTTCAACGAAGTCAGATATGCCTGTGGGTCGGTAGAAGGATAATATGCAAACAATATATCTATATAAACCAAATCATTGGTAAATAAATATCCCTTTTCTTTTTCCCAAAAGCATAGGTGTCTCGGTGAATGTCCTGGTGTGTGCAACCTTTCAATCCTTCTTCCTCCAATATCAATTATATCATGGTCTGTCAGCACTCTGGTGGGCATCCCTTGTGAAAAATTTCATATTGGTTGATGTCAAAATTCTGTGGCAAAGCACCATGCCCAGATGCCATTTCCTTTACCGCTTCAATCGACAAAGGAAATTCTCCATTCAGCCAACTGAGTTCTTCTGTCTGAGCGTAAAAGTCCGGAAAATACTTGTGTCTTCTAATATGGTCCCAATGGATATGTGTTGCCACTGCTGTAATGGATTTATTGGTTCTCTTTTTCACTTCATCATATATATTTGAAATACCCAGCCCTGTATCAATCAACAAACTCCGTTCATTTCCATTCAGCAAATAACAATGTGTTTCTTCCCAATGACAATATTCACTGATAATGTAAGTTTCTGCATCAATTTCATCCACTGTAAACCAGTTATCCACTTTGTATGCCTTATTTCAATCGTCTCACCATAATTTTGGTAATTCAAATCAAACAAAATGCAATTGATGTAATAGCATTAGCACAGCATACACAACAGGCTGATGTGCTAAATAAATCCACAAACTGCGTTTGCCAATCCAGCCCAAAACAGGAATTGACTGTTTCAAACATGCAAACCGTTGGCAATCCCCCGCTGCTTTTGCAAGGAAATAACCTGTCCAATACAAAAACAGCCACGGAATGATGGAAAAGTAATCACTTGAAAAAAAGTCCCATCGAGGCAACCCCAAGGGATAGAGCCAACTGGTTTGATACAGCACCTTTGGCAAAGCTATAATGGGCATATCCGCAAATCCCACTGCTCCAATTGGAACAGTCTTTGTCAACAAAAATATCCCAAACGACAACCCCAAACCTCCAAAGGGGTTTATTTTTTTTAAAAGGTTACTGCATAATTCTGTGAAAATCATGCTGCACCCAATCAAACTCAAAATACCAAATCGTACCCGCTGTTCCGGCATGACAATGGCTGTAACTAAACTGACAGCACACCCCATAACAAAAATCAAACCACCTCGTTTGATTGGCTTTTTCCCCAACGAAAAACAAAACCCTGAAAGCAAAATAAAACACCAACAAATGCTTTGCTGCCACAAATATCCTGTTTGAGATTGAAACCATCCAATAGGATGCCCAAAAATATAGACCACATCATATAGAGTGTGATACAAAATCATATTGACAAGAGCAAACCCTCGTAAACCATCCAACAAGCATAACCGGCTAGATGTTTGTATTTTTTTATCAAGTGTTATCTGCATATTATTTCGCCCTTTATTTTTTATCCATCTATTTTGAACACAATTGTATTTTCAACAAACTGAAATTGACAATATCGTCATTCTATCTGACAGTCATCTCTTATCAAAATATGTTAATTCCTACAATAGTTTCAGCAGGCATTTTTGAAATTTTTCTGCCAGAATCACGATATTTGTATTTAATTATATCATATCCCCCAGTGTTTTTCTATAAAACAAAACAGGAGAACTTTTGCAAGTTCCCCTGTTTTAATTTGCTTTTAATCAGACATCTGGCTGTCCTTTTGCCTTTTAATTACCTTCAAGCGTGAAAACTCCTCACGCTCTTTTTCTTCCAATGCTTCTGTAATAAACTTAATTGTAGAAGTAAACTTTGGAATCATGATATTGTTCAAAGCATTTGCACGCTTTTGTGTCTTTTTAATTGCCACTGCCAAGCGATAAACGCTGCCTTCTACCTCAGCAAGTTCCACTGTCAGACGCTTTACTTCCTCAAACTGAAAGTATACGTCATCCAGTTGGCTGTTCGTGGAATACAATCCATAATAAAACTCAGTTTGCTCCCGTGGCTCCAAATGAACGATGGGCAGTTCCACACCCATGACGCTGCGAAACTCCAAACTCAATCCCTTTTCTTCCGGGACACTTTTTGCAAAATCGCCAACCATACCC
>JAHHUF010000085.1 GCA_020024115.1 Anaerofilum sp. | reverse complement strand
GCTCACAGCCAACCACTAACTTTCCATCTTTGACAAAGCCTTCTTCACGGTCGGTGAGTGCTTCAACCAAACAACTGCGCAGATATGCAATGCGGTCTTGATATTGAGGGTCGTTAATTCCGTTATGCAGTTCATATGGGTCTGTTTCCAAGTTGAAGTATTGTTCTTCACCTGTTTGAGAATACCAAGCATATTTGTCAGTGGTGGTAACAATAAAATGATTGGACAGCTTGCCCACTTCATGTTCTCCATGCAGCCATGTGCGAATTTGTTTGGATGGGTCTTTCGCCAAGGGCAGCATACTTTCTCCATCAACTGCTTCAGGAATTTCGACTCCTGCGGCATCCAGCAAGGTTGGCATAACATCACGCAACTCTACAATGCTATGGCAAATGCTGCCGAGTTTTGCACCCAGCAATTTCTCACTGCCTGAAACAATCATTGGCACTTTTGAACTTCCCTCATAGGGACGGTATTTTCGGAACAAATGATGGTCACAAAGTTCTTCGCCGTGGTCAGAGGTGAATACAATCAAGGTGTCGTCCATTACCTTTTCTTCCACAAGGGCTTGAATCAATCGTCCAATTTGATGGTCCATGTGAGTGATGCAGGCATAATATCCAATCTGTGCCTCTCGGATTAAATCAGGGTCGATAGGCCCGGTTGCAGAATCGTAAATGCGTCCCATACGCTCGAAATCCTGTGAATTTTCCCAGTCACCAAGGGCGGGAGGAGTCAGATTTTTGTTGCGATACATATCAAAGTAATAGGCAGGTGCATCCAATGGAGGATGGGGGCGCAGATAAGATGCCATTAAAAAGAAAGGTTTTTCACGGTCACGCTTGCGCAAAAAATCCAAACAGCGGTCAGTAACCCAGTTAGTAGGATGACAGCTTTCTTCATAAATCCAAGGGCGAGCTACCCAGCCGTTGCACTCAGCACCGGTGTCAGTCACATCAGCATTGATGCCTTTTTCGTTTTTCAGCCAATAAAAATAGTCATCTGCCACCTTTTGGGATTCACAATAGGCAACATTGGGGTCACGGTATGCGTGTAAATAGCCATCATGCAAATCTACACTATGAAAACCCATTAAATTTCGCAAAGGATGAACATGCAGTTTGCCGGAACAATGGGTATGATAGCCCGCTTTGGACAGTTCACCAGCCATTGTGTGGGGATAGTTCCAATCTGAGCCGTCAGCATAGCCAACCTTTCCATGATTACTTTGTGCTAAACCTGTATATAAAGCTGCACGAGCAGGCACACAGCTAGGGCAGGCAGAATAAGCATGGTCAAACAGGACACCTTTTGCAGCAAGGCTGTCTAAATAGGGAGTTTTTACATCAGGATGCCCTGCAATACCAAGACAGTCACCCCGCATTTGGTCAGTCATAATAAAAAGAATGTTGGGATGGTTCATACAACAGTACCTCGCTTTGCATAAATTTTATTAATAAAATTCCGCTGTATTTGATTATATGCCGAAATCAAACCGAAAACAAGAGCAAAGAAAAGTTTTTCTTGTTACAAGGAGTATTTGTCGGTAAAATTTTGATAAACAACAGTAAAAATGCGATTGCTTGCCATAGCCATGGTATGCTATAATCATCTCATAAAAAGATGAAAAGGTGTATCTGTTATGAAATTTATAGCAAAGCTACTGGTTTTGGGATTATCTCGTCTTGACCGAACACATTGGGATATGGTTACATTGCCGCCCACTATCCGTTGACTCAATACCGCAGGAGCATTGCTTTTGACAGCCAATTTGAGCAACCCTGAGTATGTGGGTGGCATCAATCCGCAAAACAAGCCAGATGTGCCAGCGGGTTGGATGAATGGTGGGGCATTACAGACCATGATTCCGCAGTTGAAACAATGACTCAACTGCTTGATGGAGATTGCAGCGAATTTGCCCGTACAATAGAACTTTTATCCATCTATAACCAACAGATGGAGCAAAAAGGTGCGTTGAACCCAAAAACCAAAGAAAAAAAGACAAGATTTGACATTATGTATGAGGCGTGGGAGAAAAAAGGTGATAAAGCTGTGCTGGGGTGGGATTTGTGCCGTGCAGCGTATGTTACAACATGGTGCTATGTGTGGATATTTGAGTTTGGGCGAAATGCTGTCCATTGGTGTGAAAGCAGGCACAAAATTGCAGCAGGAGTTTTCCAGTTGGGAGGAAGTGGTGGAAAGTTATCTGATAGGGTATCTTCACTGGCTGAGAGGAAAAGGCTTGCCAGAGGAATATCAAATGCGAGTTAAAATTTATAAAATATTGCAATGTAAGAAAGGCCCCTTTGACAGCATTGATTTTTTCACTCCTTTGTCAACAAAACTTTCAGAAGAAGAAAAAGCCGATATAAAAACAGCTTAAAAGGAGATGACAGCAAATGCAGACAATTGTTGTTGTATTAGACCCAAGTAAATTAAAAAATCCAGATGCAGATTTGTGCTATAAGGTGCCTGAGCAAATTGAAAAATTTTCAAAAGGCGCAATTTTAGATAACGGATATGACTATATAGAACATGGACGCAAGATTTTAATGGGAATTTGGCTGGAAACAGAAGATGCAGCAGAAGGCTGGAAGATTGTTTTGCAGCTTTTTCAAAAAAGACCCATTTTGCGAAACGATTTATCTTTCAGTGCAGAAATATATATTTCAGAGCAGGACACAGCAGAATTGCAGGATTGTGTGAAAGTGTTCCCACAAGAAAAGGACTGTGTATAAAGAGTGTGCGATTAGTATGCTTGTACTTTTTGAAACAAGTTTGTTATACTTTAACCATTACAAGCATTTAATGCTCTTAAACAAAGCAGTTGCAGTGTGATGTACTAAACGATTTGAAATAGACTGTAAGGAGCAATCGAGATGTATAAACTATTGGTTGTGGATGATGAAGAAATTGCACTGAAAGGGCTTTCATCGTATGTAGACTGGGAAAGTATGGGCTTTGAACTGGTAAAAGGAGTCTATACAATTGCAGAAGCAAAGGAAATTTTGACACAGGAAGCCATTGATGTTTTGCTGACAGATATTCAGCTTGAAAATGAATCCGGATTGGATTTGATTGAGTGGACTCACCAAAAATTTTCCAATCTGTTTTGTGTGATTTTAAGCGGACATGAAGATTTTGAATATGCTCGCAGAGCATTGCGCTATGGTACATTTGATTTTTTGACAAAGCCTGTCCAGTTTGATGCACTGCGAAAAACCTTTGGCAATCTGAAAAAGCGGCTGGACGAAGTAACTGACCAGATGGATATAAGCGAAGAATATTTGGCTTTAAAACGAGTTTCCGTATTCAATCGTCTTATCAGTGACAGCAATTATCAAGCAGATTCCGATTTGCTCAAAGAAGTTGGTATTCCACAGGCTGACTCTATTACATTAGTGCGCTTGTGTTTGTTGGAGCAGGTTTTTTACCGGAAAGCATCAAAAAAATGCTGACAAAACAATTGCAGCAATTGCCATGTAAAACAAAAACACCGGATACATTTGATAATGCACCCACTGAACTGACCGTTTTATTTTATGATGAATCCACAAACCTTTTAAAAGAACAATTGATAGAGTTTCAAAAAACTGTCCGGCTGCATTAAAAATAGGTATTAGCCAGCCGTTTAAGTCATGGCAGACAATGTATGCAGCGTATAGTCAAGCAGGGCAAGCCTTGGACTATGCACTTTTAGGCCATATCAGCACAGTGGTCAATTTTGGCGAAATTCAGCAAGTCAATCCTGTATATTCATTGTCAGATAAACTGCGTGAAGAATGTATTGAATGTTTAGTAGAAAAAAACTATGCAGGGATTTCCTCTATTATAGAGCAAGAAATGCTTCTTCTCAGAAAAAGCGGAAACTGTGTGCAGTTGCTTCATTCTTTCACAATGGAGCTGTCTTTGCTGATTTCTCGGTTTTTGAGAAGTTATTTGCCGGGATATACAGGCAATGATGTTATGGCAGTCATTCAGCAAATTGTGGCACGCACCTAGCCAGAGGATATTATCACCTTTTTCAAAAGCTATATTTTGTCGGTGTGGCCGTTGGTTAAGGAGGCTTTTCCGCCATCCAAAGATGTTTTAGTGCAGATTAAACAGTATATTGAAGAACATTTTATGGAAAACATTACATTACAACAGCTTTCTGAAATTTTTTATCTGCATCCAAACTATTTGAGTCGTTTGTTTAAAGAAAAAAGCGGAAAGAAGTTTGTTGATTATTTGACAGGTGTACGAATGGAAAATGCAAAGGAACTGTTGGCCCATTCATCCTTGAAAATCAATGATATTGGGCCAATGGTTGGCTATGAAACACCAAAATATTTTCGTAAAATTTTTAAAGAGACCACCGGAATGACTCCCAAAGAATATCGTGATTTTCATAAGTAAAAGCACTTGATTTATAAATTTGCAAAATAAAACAGGATTTGGCAGGTTGTGCGGCAATGTCAAATCCTGTTTTTTGTATCTGTTAAAATATACCTCTTTGTTAAAAGGCGTCTGCCGGAATACGCAGTGAAATCTCTGTCCCCAAATCCAAAACACTTTCTACATCCAGACCATATTCCTCACCATAAACCAGTTTTATGCGAAGATTTACATTGTTTAAACCAATTCCATCCAAATGCAGTTTCTTATGTTTCAAATTGTTTTGCAGAGATTCAATCTCACAGGGCTTCATTCCATATCCATTATCTGTTACCGTAATCAAAATCAAATTTTGGGCAATCAACCAACCACGCAGATGAATTGCAGGGTGATTTGAGTGAGAATCAAATGCGTGCTTGACAGCATTTTCTACAATTGGTTGGAGAGATAGTTTGGGGATTGAGTATTGGGAGGAATCAAAGTCGATGGAGTTAATCAATTCGATTTTATTGCGTCTGCTAAAGTTGATTACATCAATATAGGCTTGAATGTGTTCCAGTTCTTCCGAAATGCGGACTTTGTTTTCGTTTTTTTTGATGCTTTTGCGCAGAAGTGCCGAAAATCGGTCAATCATATAGCTTGCAGTGCTTTCGCCTTTGCCCACATGGATGGTTTCCCAACGAATTAAATCCAATGTATTGTACAAAAAGTGGGGTTTAATTTGCATCTGCAAAGCGTTCAGTTCTGCTTTTAGATGGCTTAGTTCCAAAGTGTGTTGTTTCAAGTTGGATTGCACAAGTTCATCCGCCATTTTTTGGGTGGAGTCTGCCATTTGATTAAAATGCTGGCTGATGTAGGTTAGTTCATCCTTGCCGGAAACATCACAGCGTTTGGCATCCCAGTTTTTTTCAAATCTTTGTATACTTTTTAGCAAAGTTTTGAGCGGCTGTCCAATGCTGAGGGCGGTTAAATATGCGATAAGAATGCAGCAAAAAACCAATATCAGCACAATTACAAACGAATGATGACGCAATTGATATGCCGGCTCAAGCAAAGTATCTAAATCTACAACATGTGCAATATACAAATCCATATTTTGCACCTTTTGGAAGCAGATAAACAAAGTGCGGTTGTTTACTTGTTGTGTTAGTTCTCCCTTTGTGTGTTGATGAAAAAACTCTTTCATTTCAGATTGATATTCAAAAATAGGGGCATTTACATTGGGATTCAATACAGATAAAACATCATTATTCGTTAAAAAAACAGTATTCCCTGTGCCATAAAAGGAATAGTTTTTTAATGTACGGGTAAAAAATCCAAGGTCAACATTCAACATCAAAATGCCCATTGGAGTGTTGCTATACGGAGCATTTACCAAAACGGTCATACTCAGTGTGCCGCCAAGTCCGGAACTGCTGTTGATGTCTTTGTGAATTAAATCTATATTTTGTGTTGTATCAAACCAAACAGGATAGCCTGCATTTTCAATCGCTTGCATAAAAAATTCACTTTTTCTGAAATTTTCAATGTCTTTTATCATTGCACCACGAGGCTCGCCATTTCTATTGTGCATTTGGTATTGATGGTTAAAAGTAATGAGTTGAAAGTTTTTGATATAACGGTTGGACAAAGAGGCTTCGTATAAACGCTGTTCAATCATTTGTTTGTTGTGTAAATATTCAGCGCTTTCTATATCCAAAAGCGGTTCTTCGTTTTGCTGTACAAGTTCCATTAAATGAATATCGGAATAGACAGAACGAGCAATCTGTTGACAAAGTTCAAAATGTTCCTGCACTTGCAATGTGATGTTTTTTACAAGCAGAGAAAGATATTGTTCGGTATTTTGTTGAATTTCTTTTGTGTATGACATATAGCTGTACCATGTTATAAAACAAGAAGGCAGTATAGCAAGAACCAGCATTGCACAAAGAAGTCGTGGGAAAATGCGGGTTTTTCGGAAAAAATTGATGATTTTTGAAAGAACCATTGTTTTTTTAACATTTATCATAGGGCAGCCTCCTTGTGTTTAGCTGTATTTGCCGAAATATAAAATTCACCCAATTGCTATTTAGTATAACATACTGTTTAGCAATTGGGTTATTTTTAATTAGGGGCTATTTGAAAAGTTGAAATTTTCGCCTTTTCTACAATAAGCAATATCTGCTGTGTTCAAAATACCCGAAATCCAGCAAAGATGCCTGTGTTTTTTGGATTGCATCTACTAGTTTTCTGCGAAAAATTCGTCGGTTTCTTCGTTTTCCGATACACCCTAGAGTTCATGATTCTTATTTAGAAGACAAAATTTCAGAATTATATTCATCAACGACTTCTGATTGTGCAGCTGCCTGTGCTTTGTTGAATTCATTCTCAATGTTAACATTGGGGTCAGACAAAATATTTTGAACAGCTCTATCAACATAAGCACCTACAATTGCTTTTCCGGAAAATTCAAGGCGTCCGCCTTTGGTGGATTCAATAACCTCACGGTATTCTTCAGGCATGCCGGTTTTTTCAATCATATCAAAGTCAGTACGCAGATAGGTGATGGGGTAAGCACTGCCGGTGGCAATCATTTCATCAGCCCGTTTGTTTAAGGTATCCACAGAAAGCAGGAATTTAATCCATTCCCAAGCAGCATCTTTTTTTGCCTGTGTGGTTTTTGCGTTGATAACATAGCATTGACCCAAGTCGGTGGTTACAGATTTTCCGGAAGGGCCAGCAGGGAAGGGAGCCAAGCCGATATCCTGCAGTTTCATGCCGTTTGCAATGCAAATTGGAATCCAGTCAGCACCAAAAGGCATCATACCGATTTTGCCTTGTGAAAATTTGTCACGCAAATCGTTGAATGTGAGAGTAAGGTCAGGTTGAACAACACCCTCGTTGCGAAGTGTTTGATAATACTTTCCAGCCTCAATTACAGCAGGGTCGGTGAAAGTCAGTTCCAAAGTGCCGTCATCATTTTCTTTTGTCAAATCTCCGCCAGCCTGCCAGACATAATATTGGAAGAACCATTCAGTCCATTCTGCAGACAACACAGCATATCCAAATTGCTGTTTATCAGGGTTGGTGATTTTTTTGGCAACTTCCAAAGATTCGTCCCATGTGGTAGGAGGAGCATCAATACCGGCTTCTGCAAACAATGCTTTGTTGTAGCCT
>JAHHUF010000084.1 GCA_020024115.1 Anaerofilum sp. | reverse complement strand
CTGCAACTGAGTTGTTGATTAAAGCCATTTTTTCCGTTGCATAAACCACACTGAAACGCCGGTCAACACAACAGCAATCAACAAAACAATCCAAAATCCAAATGGATTGCCTTCAAAAGGAACCGGCACATTTGTGCCCCACAAACCAAACACAATTGTTGGCACAGTCAGAATAATTGTCAGTGCCGCCAACAATTTCATAACAATATTCAAGTTGTTGGAAATAACCGACGCAAAAGCATCCATTGTTCCACCCAAAATATCACGATAAATGTTGCTCATTTCAATCGCCTGCTTATTCTCGACAATAACATCTTCCAGCAGTTCAGTATCATCTGGATAATTTTTGACAAAATCCATACGCAGCAACTTTTCAAGCACCAATTCATTGCCTTTCAGACTGGTGGAAAAATACACAAGGCTTTTTTCCAAACCAAGCATTTGAATCAGCTCTTTATTTTGCATGGAAATGTGCAATTCATTTTCCACACGGCTACTAGCTTTATCCACCTGACGAAGATAAAACAAAAACAAGGTTGCATTGCGATACAACATCTGAAGTGTCATCCGATTTCGCTTTTTGGTGGAAACTCCTTTCACCAAGCCTTCTGAAAAGGCTCGTGGCAAAGAAGTTTCTTTCAAACAAACGGTCACAATGTTGTCCGGAGTCAAAATGATACCAAACGGAATGGTGGAATAAACAAAGCTGCGCCCCTCTGCCTCAACAGTTGGGGTATCCACCAAAATCAAAGTGACACCATCTTCCACTTCAATACGGCTGCGTTCTTCTTCGTCCAATGCGGCACGAACAAAATCAGGGTCAAGGTTCAAAGTGGTGCAAATCCAATTAATTTCTTCTTCTTCCGGCTCGCACAAATGAATCCATGTTCCTGGCACCATCTCTTGCTTTTCGGTTACACGACCTTCTTCGGATTGATAAATAGAAATCATAATTTATATACCTGCTTTCTTAAAATGGCACACCATAAGAACCCATGCAGGCATCATTTTTTTAAAAAAGCACTACACAGGCGGTGTTATATTCACTTGTCTGTCTACTAGGGTCGCCGTCCATGTGTTTTCACTCTCCTAAAAATATCTTATTATAAAAGCAGCTTTCTTGCATTTATAGTTTTAGTTTATTCCTTTTTTGTATGATTTGTCAAGTTTTTAAGTGCAATTTTTCAATAAAAAAACAGGTGTCACCTTTTTGTATAGCAACAACCTGTTTTTTTCAATCTGTCTGTCTTACAAATACCGCAAAATTTGATGCTCACTCTATCCATGCGGTTTGAATCAAAATTTATCCCACAATATACACATTCACCTCATGAACAGCTGCGGTCAAAGCATCGGCGTGGCTTTCAAAAAACAAATCCACCAATACTTGACCATCTCGCAGCGCTGTTCCTGTATCGGTTGCGATGGCATAGCCATACACAAATTTTCCGTCTGTGGATGTGATATACATTTTTGTACCATAAGGAATTACATTTGGGTCAACTGCAACTGTTCCCTCATACAAGCCCAGCCCACTGGCGCCACGGCCTTTGCCGGAATAGGCAGTTGCACGACCTGTCAGCACACGGGTGTAATTTGCAGGGGCTCCGTTCACAATCTCAGGCCCTTGCATATCACTTACAGGTGCACCTGCTTTATATGCTTTAATAATTGCATTCCGTGGTTCAATGGTTCGTTCTACGCTCACTACATTGCTGGACTCCACCTCTCCATTAACAACACGGGAGCGAGTAGTGACAACATCTTTTCCCTCTCGTCCTTGCTGCAGCACAACAGAGGTGCCTTTGCGGCGGTGGTACAAGCTGGTGTAGCGATATTCTGTCTCAAAGGGAATACTTTCTTCTGTATGGCTATCCAAATACTGTACTCGATGCACTTCAATCTCCATGCCCTCCTCCACAGGGGTATGGAGAGAAGGTTCGGTATAGTCATGCTCACTCAGCTCAATTCCTGCTTCTGCCAAAGCCTGCTTTACAGTTCCTGCCGACATTTTGACACTCTGCAAAGTGCCATCAACATGAATATACACAGGAAAGGCTTTTTGAATATTCAGGCTTGCAAGATTCCCGTTATAAGCTGTGTAGTACACATCATCCTCTTCTTCTGCCAAAATTCCTGACATTTCCATCAATTGCTCAGGGTTGCTGACAGCAGTCACCAACATACGGCGATTGCCTTGAGAATCGGATACATAAACAACATTGATTGAAAGAACTAACGCACAAAGGGTTAGCGACAGACAGCACAGGGTGAGCAGACACGCCCAAACTCTTGCCGGAATGGCAAGCCAGCGCCTTCTTAAATGCTCTGTGAATTTTGTCATACAAACTCCTAACGTAATGTACAGATTTGGCATACTCCCATCCGTCTGCACACCGGATGGCACCTGCTTTCAAAGAAGTGCCAAAATAAGCACTTTTGGCATTTTACCAGATGATGCTTTGATGGTCAAACCTGATTTCACCGTTGATTTCAGCACATTTCGCCTGATTTAACCATTCCGTGCATTCATCTTTCAATTGCTCGTTGATTCTCTTTTATGCTTGTAATCACGATACAATCCTCTGTTTTCACGCAAGATTCACAATCTAAGCCAAATAGCTTTTTGTTGTATAAAAAGCTATTTTTCCCATAATTTTACTCTTTAAAAGAATATTTTTCAATCATTTTCCGCCCAAAACTACTCATCTGTTTTTGCTATTCATTGTGTTTTCTTTAATTTTTGAGTCTTTCAATTGATTCTCAGCTTACATCAGGTTTGGCAATCAAGGCAACCCTTATGCAATCTTGCTTCGGCTTCACCTTTACACCCTCAGGCAGCTTTCTCATTATACCCCCAAACAATCCGTGAAACTTGGGGATTTGTGTACAGTGATTTTTATTTCCAAAAGAAAAAAGTGCAGACATTGTTGAAAACATCTGCACCTTTTTATTCTTATCTCCCCAGCAATGCGTCGGATTCATCGAACCGTTTGGACAATTTTTGCTCCATAAGCCATCTAGCAGCAATATAATAGACAACACATTCCACAAGCCCTGCTCCAACTCCAATTGGTGCAGACAGCAGCTTCATCTTCCACAGCACCAATTGAACAATACCAATCACACTCCATATAGCACCTGTTTTAATATTCAATCTTGCATATTCCATCTGTGCAAACATCCAATGTTCCGGGGTTTTGTCAGCACGACGAGAATGATATCCCCCACGCATATTTTTGCCCCACTGCACAGGTTTGCGCCATGATTTCACACCATACAAAAGTACAATGATTGGCAAAATCGACAAAAAAACAAACATCACTTCAATTTGATTCATTTTTTCTCCTTCGCAGCAAATTTGCCCTGTATCATAACCAATACAGGGCAAAACCATTCTATTATTTTTTAACAACTTTGGGGCCCTGCGGGGTATCCTCTACTGCCCAACCCATTTCTCCGATTTTTGCACGCATTTCATCAGCCAGCGCCCAATTCTTTTCTTTTTTGGCAACCGCTCTCTTTTCTACCAATTCCATAACCTCTGCTGGAACTTCATCTTTGTTTCGGTTGTACAAAATACCCAATACACCTGTAATTTCATCAAACACCTTTGCTGCCTCCTTCAAGGACTGCTTTGCAGAACCAGCAGAAAGTGTATTGATTTCTTTCACAAACTCAAACAAAACGCCCAGTGCATCGGCTGTGTTGAGGTCATCATCCATTGCAGCGTTAAATTTCACCTTTGCTTCTGCAGCTTTTGCTACAATGATATTGCTGCCATCGGCTGCGTTTTTAATGGCAAAATCCAAATTTTCACGGCAGGTATACAAACGCTCCAAACTGGATTTACAGGATTCAATCAATTCGATGGTATAGTTCAATGGTGTGCGGTATTGTGCGGTCAGCATAAAGTAGCGAATCGGCTCATAGCCATACTTCTCGGCAATTTCACGCACAGTAAAGAAGTTTCCTGCACTTTTGCTCATTTTATGGTTATCAATATTCAAAAACGCATTGTGCATCCAATAATGCGCAAAGGTGCATCCATTTGCACACTCAGACTGTGCAATCTCATTTTCGTGATGAGGGAATACCAAATCCTGTCCACCGCAATGCAAATCAATGGTTTCACCCAGATGGCTGCGTACCATTGCACTACACTCGATATGCCAGCCCGGACGCCCCATTCCATAGGGGCTTTCCCATGCAGGCTCACCCGGTTTGGCAGCTTTCCAAACAGCAAAGTCGGTGGGGTCTTCTTTTAGGTCATCATCCATACGGCTGCGCAGTTCACGGTTGCCTGCCTCCAAATCTTCCATCACCAAGTGGCTCAGCTTGCCATAATCCTCAAATTTTTTGGTTCTGAAATAAACATCGCCATTTCTTGCCACATAAGCATAGCCTTTTTCAATTAAATCGGCAACAATGTCCAAAATCTCTTGAATATGCTCGGTTGCACGAGGCATCGCAGACAAAGGCTTGACATTCAGCCCCTGAGAATCTTTCAGATATTCTTTTTCATATTTGCTTGCCACTGCTGCTACGGTTGTGTTTTCTTGCTGTGCAGTTTTGATTAGTTTATCATCAATATCTGTTACATTACTTACATAGGTTACTTTATTTCCCTGATATTCCAAATAGCGGCGCAGGGTGTCAAACACAATGATAGGGCGAGCATTTCCAATATGGATATAATTATAAATAGTAGGGCCACACACATAGATTTTGTATTCTCCCTCTTTCATAGGGATAAAAGGCACCTTCTGGCGACTTAGTGTATTAAAAATATTCATAAAAAGGTTCTCCTTTTGTATTCTGCAAAAAAAATGGATATATTCCATTATAAAGCGGCATTTTTTCTGCATATTTTCAGTAATTATAACGCTTTTTTCAACTTTCCGTCAAGTATAAGCTGTCGATTAAAAATTTATTTTTACTTTTTTTCAAATTTCCTATTGCAATTTCAAAAAAAGTATGTTATATTATTTTTTGCAGTCAGCCAGTGGCTGCCAACAAACAAAATATGCCTCTTTAGCTCAGTCGGTAGAGCGCCGGACTGTTAATCCGTAGGTCGTTGGTTCGAGCCCAACAAGAGGCGCCACAAGGGAATGCAAAGTGCATTCCCTTTTTTGTTGCAATCAGATATCAAATGTGTTATATTCTAAAAAAACAGACAAAACTATTGTTGTTCTATTTTAAAACAAAAAGGATTTTTTATATAAACCAAACCAACAAAAAATGGTGGCTTCTCCCTATTATCCTTGCAGTCATTTTAAGCTGCATCACAATTTTCAATGTTATTCGTATGTAGCAAAGTTTGCTGAAAAGCGCACAAAGTGGTTGGCGTTGAAACTTCCCATCGCCTTACATTGGAAGAAACGAATCAAATTCAACCTTTTATTCAACTATTAGACCAGCTTGAAATTGAGCTGAGAAAAGAATCACGCCCTCAAAACCTTTCCCGATGGATACAGAACTATATGTTTCCTTTAAATAACATTCCTATTATTGCAGATATGGATATCTATGCTGCAATCAATGGCAATATTGTTTCTGCAATCAATTCAAAAAGCCAACAATATCACAACCCCTATACCCAAGCATGGTATTAACAAGCAATTGATGCATGGGGAAAAACAATTTTTACAGATACTTATATGGATAAGTATTTTCAAAATCCCGTCATCACCATTGCCAAAAAAGTATTAGGCACTGAAGATGTGGTTGCCATTGATTTATATTTCAACAGCATCTCCTCTGTCAATTCCACTGCTGAACTTCCCAAAAACAGCAATTATTTTATGTGTGATTCCAAAGGCAAATTATTATATGGTGTTTTAAGCAAGCTCTATGCACCAGACTATACAGGCAACCATGTTTTAAACCTTTACCATAAAATTCTTGATGTAAAACACACCTCTGCCCTATCCTACACCTATGGGTTAGACCAAAAAAATGTGGTGTTTATTTTTATGAAATGGAAAACGGCTGGTATTCCATTGTAACCATTCCCTATTCCACTCTCTTAGCAGAAAGCAACCGTATTTGGCAACCATTCTTTATTATTTTGGTTGTATTTGGTGTTTTTCTGGCTGTATATATGTTCCGCAATTTGTTCTATCCCCAAAAATTGCGTTTATACAACGGTACACTTGCTGTTTTGGGCAACTCCTACTATGCTCTTTCGCAAACTCCCTGTGAAAGGTGATTATTCTCTTTTTACAAAAGTATTAGAGGATATTATCTACCCTGATTTTTATCCTGATTTCATCAAAGCATTTTCCATCGAAAATATGACAGAATTAAAAAACAAATGTGTTCATAATTTTGGCGGTGACTTCAAACGACTGTTTAATAATGAGTATTGTTGGGCACACATTCAAATGCTGTATGACGAATCCTTGCATAGCGGAAAAGTTGTTTTGTGTTTTAGCGATGTAAACACCTCAAAAAAGCAAGAACTTGCACGAATAGAATTGCTGCAAAATTCTTTGAATTCGGTCAACCAAATGGCAGAATCCAAAAACCGCTTTTTCTCCAATATGTCCCACGATATGCGCACCTCACTCAATGGTATCATTGGTCTTTCCCGTTTGACTCTTGAGTGTGTTGGCTCCCCTGAAAAAACAAAAGATTCTCTCAAAAAAATCCTTTCCTCCAGCCAACAGCTTTTGAATTTAATCAATGATATTTTAGAAATTTCCAAACTGAACAGGGCAAACTTGAAACTTTTACCACTCCTTTTAATTTGGAGAAAAAACTGCAAGAACTCTGCGAAATTTTACAAATTCAAGCAAGCAATGAGAAAAAGCAGTTGATTACACAATTTAATTTTCCAGATAAAGCGGTTTTGGGGGATTGGCGGCGTATTCAGCAGGTATTAAACAATATTTTGTCAAATTTTTTTAAGTATTCCAAAAAAGGCTCCACCATTCATTTTTAGTATCGGAATTTAGTGACACAAACAGCAAATACAAAAAATTTCAATTTATTGTCCAAGACGATGGTTTTGGAATGAGCAAAGAATTTTTAGAAAAACTATTCACCTCATTTGAACGAGAAGTCCGTTTTGCCGAATCCAATATTGTTGGAACCGGTCTTGGAATGACCATCACCAAAGATTTGATTACACAAATGGATGGACAAATTCAGATGGACAGTGAATTGAGCAAAGGCACCACCGTCACCATCACTCTGCCTTTGTGTATCAGCAATCTGTCGGATGTTGATTGTTCAAACGACCACAAAACACTTTCTTTCGAGGATATGTCCGGCTATCGTGTTCTTCTTGCAGAGGATAATGAAATCAACATGGAAATCACAACCGAATTGCTGCAACTGCACAAGTTTGAAGTAGAGCAAGCATGGAACAGCAAAGAGGCTGTGCAGCTTTTCAAAAACAATCCCGAAAATCACTTTGATTTAATTTTGATGGATATACAGATGCCTGTAATGGGTGGCTGTGATGCAGCCAAAGCAATTCGTCCTTTGAACCGTTCAGACGCAAAAAAATTCCCATCATTGCGGTAACTGCAAACGCATTTTCAGAAGATATTGCACAGATACAACAATCTGGAATGAATGCTCATATTGCAAAACCCATTAACTTTGCTATCTTTGAACAAACATTCAAAAAACTGCTTCCATAATGAACATACAAAAGGCTTACACATTTGCATCAAGTGTAAGCCTTTTCCTATTGGTTTAGTTTC
>JAHHUF010000083.1 GCA_020024115.1 Anaerofilum sp. | reverse complement strand
GTATAATGCAACCTGTAAATCAACACCTGAAATCTATTTTGTAGGAAATTCCATTTCTTCTTCTTATTTGAATCAGGTTTTGAAAATTTGCGAAGGCAAGCGTGTGAGCTTGAATGTAATTTCCAAATCGGGAACTACTACCGAGCCGGCAGTTGCATTCCGCATTTTGAAAGAGTATCTGGAAAAGACAGTGGGCAAAGAAGAGGCAAAGAGCCGCATTTATGCTACTACCGACCGTGCAAAGGGAACCTTGAAAGAGCAGGCAGACCGTGAAGGCTGGGAGAGCTTTGTTGTTCCTGATGATGTTGGCGGACGATTCTCTGTTTTGACCGCAGTTGGTTTGCTGCCCATCGCTTGTGCAGGACTGGACATTGATAAATTGATGGAAGGTGCTGCAAAGGCAAGAAAAGAACTGAGCGTTTGCAATATGGAAAATGACTGCTATCGCTATGCAGCTGCCCGCAATATTTTGTATCGCAAAGGTAAAAGTGTTGAGCTGATGGTAAGCTATGAGCCTGACTTTGCTATGATGAATGAGTGGTACAAACAACTGTTTGGTGAAAGCGAAGGCAAAGACCAAAAAGGCTTGATGCCAACAAGCGTTGTTTTTTCAACTGATTTGCACTCTATGGGTCAGTTTGTACAAGACGGCGCACGAATCATGTTTGAAACTGTTGTGGACATCAAACATCCTCACAGTGAAATGTTTATTGAGAAAGACCCCCAAAATCTGGATGGACTTAACTTTTTGGCAGAGCAGAATATGAGTTATGTAAACCGTAAAGCAATGGAAGGAACCATCTTGGCACACACTGATGGCGGTGTTCCAAACATTGTTTTGGAGGTTGAAAGTCTGAAAGAGTTTGACTTTGGATACTTGATTTACTTCTTTGAGCGTGCTTGCGCAATCAGTGGCTATCTGTTGGGTGTAAATCCATTTGACCAGCCTGGTGTGGAAAGCTATAAGAAAAATATGTTTGCATTGCTTGGCAAACCTGGCTACGAGGCTCAAAAAGTCGAGCTGGAAGCAAAACTTCGTTAAAAGCCACCGAAAGGTAAAACGGACGGTGAAAAATAAAGGAGGGTATCTCTTATGATTAAATTGATTGTTGGTACTAAAGGTACCGGAAAAACCAAAGCTATGATTGATATGATTAATGCTGCTGCCGAAACCACAAGCGGCAACATCGTTGTTGTTGAAAAATCTATGAAACTGACCTTTGACATCAACCACAAAGTTCGTCTGATTGATGTTGATGAATACAAAGTTAACAATTATGATGTGCTGTATGGCTTTATTGCCGGTTTGATGGCTGGCAACTATGACATCACTGATTTGTTCCTGGATGGTGCCTTGAAGATTGGCAGCAATGACCTGAACGGTTTGGGTGTATTGCTGGATGAAGTGAACGCACTGGCTGGCGAAAAAGTGAATGTTACTGTTACTGTATCTGCAGCAGCAGAGGATTTGCCAGAGACGGTTAAAAAGTATATGGCTTGCTTTTTTGGCAGATAAGAATGCCACCAAGCGTCAGGGGCTTTTGATGCCCCTGCGCTTGTTTTTATGGTACAATTATGCTTTTTGTGAAAAAATAATTGTGCCGAAGGAAATTTTCAGAAAACGCTATTGACAAATTCCGTCGGAATAGGTATAATAGCAGAGCGACCTTTTGAGGTGAGTTATGCAATTTGACTTAAATCAGTTTTTGACAAAAAGCACAGTGCCCGCAGAAAGGGAATTTGTGCTTGAGTGCAATGAACAGGACTTTTCAGGCTATCGTATTGAGCCACCATGCAATGTACAATTTTCCGCAAAGCATGAAGGCAGCAGGGCGATGTTAGAGATTTCTTTCAGTGTGAAAGTCCAAACAGAATGTGCTCGTTGTCTTGAACCGGTCGTGCAAGAGTTTGAACTGAAGCAACAATATGTTGTCAGTTTGGACGAGTTGCAGGAAGATATGTGTGAACTGCCTATCAGCGGTAGGGGAATGCTTGATTTAGACGAGCTTGCCCGAAGCGAAATAGATTTACAGATTCCACAGGTGATTCTGTGCGACGAACAATGTAAAGGGCTATGCCCCGTCTGCGGCAAGCCGCGCAAGCTGGGTTGCAGCTGCGAAACGCAGCAGGCAGACGAAAGGCTTTCTGTTTTTGAACAACTGTTAAGCTAAGATTCACACTATGAGGAGGTGCTTACAGTGGCAGTACCGGAGAGAAAGGTTTCCAAGGCACGGCGTGAGAAACGTCGCTCCTCCGTGTGGAAGCTGGACGCGCCCGCACTTGTAAAATGCAGCCAGTGCGGTGAGTACAAACTTCCCCACCAGGTTTGCGGCAATTGCGGCTACTACAAGGGCAAGGAAATCGTAAAGAAGGAAGCGTAAGCTTCCCAAACTAAAGGGGGAGGGTGACCTTCCCCTTTTCTTTTGTTTAAAAATATAAAAAATGTTTCAGAATAAAAAAGAATTTTACAAATGTGAATTTGTTGAAAATTGGGCTTTGTATCATGCCCGCCAGTGGAGCGGAAAGGAGCAAATAGGATTATGGCAGTGAAAATTGCTTCTGTGGATAAAGGTTCAGCGGCAGAATGTGCTGGACTTTGTGAAGGCAATATGTTGCTTTCGGTAGACGGAAATCCCATCAACGATATGTTGGACTATCAGTTTTATACTGCCGGGCCCAAGATAGAACTATCAGTGAATATCGGGGGAAACCTCAAAAATATCACCATTGAAAAAGAAGATTATCAGCCATTGGGCTGTAACTTTGAAAGCTATTTAATTGATAAGCATCATTCATGCAGCAACCATTGTATGTTTTGCTTTATTGACCAAATGCCAAAAGGAATGCGTGAATCGTTATATTTTAAAGACGATGATGAAAGATTGAGTTTTTTGTTTGGCAACTACATTACACTCACCAATTTGAGTGAACATGAAGTGCAGCGTATTATGAAACTGCGTATTTCGCCAATCAATATTTCAGTGCATACGGTTGACCCTCAATTGCGTATTCGTATGATGGCGAATAAACACGCAGGTGAAACTCTGAAATATTTGAATGACTTTGCACAAGCCGGAATTCAGATGAATTGTCAGTTGGTTATGTGCCGAGGTGTCAATGATGGGGATTATTTGCGGCAGAGTTTGGAAAAGTTGATGAGTTTGCATCCTGCTGTACAAAGTATTGCAGCGGTGCCTGCCGGTTTGACAGCACATCGAAAAGGATTGTATCCACTGGTTGCTTATGATAAAGAAACCGCATCCCAAACATTGGATATTTTGGAAGAATACGGCGAGAAGTGCTTGAAGCAGTTTGGTGTTCGGTTGATTTATCCCGGTGATGAATGGTTTTTGCTGGCAGAGCGTTCCATTCCTCCAACAGAATATTATGATGAGTTTCTGCAATTGGAAAATGGTGTTGGAATGTGGAGAATGTATCGAGATAACTTTCTGGAGGAACTTGAATATACCGACCCCATCCAACAGCCTCGGAGCATGGATGTTGTGACCGGAACAATGGCGGCGCCCTTGATTAAAGAGATGGCACAAGAAGCAGAAAAACAAAATCCGTTGTTGAAACTGACTGTACATGCTATCAAAAATGACTTTTTTGGTGGAAATGTCGGCGTTGCCGGTTTGGTGACAGGAACTGACATCATCAAACAGTGCAAAGGAAATTTGCAAAGTGACCTGTTGGGTGTTCCTGAAGTAATGCTGCGTACAGAACGGGATATGTTTTTGGATAATATCACCATTCCTCAATTGGAACAGGAATTGGGCGTGAAAGTGGAAATTCTTAGTGTTGATGGAGCAGGTTCGCTGCGTGGAATGTTGGGAATAACAGAAGAAATATAAGGAGGTATTTGTATGGCTAAACCAATTGTTGCTGTGGTAGGGCGTCCGAATGTTGGAAAGTCCACATTGTTTAATAAATTGATTGGACAAAGATTGGCAATTGTAGAGGATACTCCAGGTGTTACCCGTGACCGTCTTTATGGTACCTGTGAGTGGCAAAATAAAGAGTTTTTATTGGTGGATACTGGTGGTATTGAACCATCTATTGATGATGGTATTTTGCTGCATATGCGTCAGCAGGCACAGCTTGCCATTGATACTGCACAGGTAATTATTTTTGTAACCGACCTGAGAAGTGGTGTTACAGCACAAGACCAAGACATTGCGACTATGTTGATGAAAAGCGGTAAGCCAATTGTGCTGGCAGTGAACAAAGTGGATACTTTGGGTGCACCTCCTATGGAATTGTATGACTTTTATTCCCTTGGTTTGGGGGATTTGTATCCTGTCAGTTCGGTGCATGGTCATGGTACAGGTGACTTGCTGGATGCAGTGTTTGAGCATTTAGAGTTTGAGGACGAAAATGCCGAAGAAGATGAACGCATCAGTGTTGCTGTCATTGGACGCCCAAATGTTGGTAAATCCAGCTTGGTTAACTTTATTTTGGGTGAAGAACGCATGATTGTTGCCAATGAGGCAGGTACTACACGCGATGCCATTGACAGCGAAGTGAACAATGAATATGGGAAGTTCATTTTTACCGATACCGCCGGACTGCGTAAACGCGGAAAAGTGGAAGAAGGTGTGGAACGATACAGTGTTCTGCGCAGTCTTGCCGCAGTAGAGCGCAGCCGTGTTTGTGTGATTATGATTGATGCAACAGTTGGATTCACCGAGCAAGACAGCAAGGTTGCAGGATTTGCCCATGAACAGGGTAAGGCTTGTATTATTGCTGTGAATAAATGGGATGCTGTTGAAAAAGATGATAAGACAATGGATATTATGCGCAAAAAACTGATGGAAGATTTCAGCTTTATGAGCTATGCTCCCATTATCTTTATTTCTGCAAAAACCGGTCAGCGTGTAAACCGTCTATTTGAGTTGATTCAATATGTAGACAGCCAAAATGCGCTGCGTGTTACAACCGGTGTACTAAATGAACTGCTTGCCAGAGCAACTGCTCGTGTGCAGCCTCCCAGCGATAAGGGTAAACGATTGAAAATCTACTATATGACTCAGATTTCTACTCGTCCGCCTACTTTTGTTTGCTTTGTAAATTCAAAACAGTTGTTCCATTTCTCCTATCAGAGATATCTTGAAAACCAAATTCGTGCTACCTTTGGATTGGAAGGCACACCGGTACGAATTTTGTCTCGTGAACGCGGAGATGGAAAAACCAAGTAAAGGCTTTGGAGCGGAAAGGGTATTGGATGATGAATGTTGCGGTCATGGTTTTAAGTGCAATACAAGGATATTTGTTTGGAAGCATCAATTTTGGCGTTGTTGTAAGCCGTGTTTTGTATCATGAGGATGTCCGTACCAAAGGAAGCGGAAACGCAGGTGCGACCAATATTTTGCGAACCTATGGAAAAAAGGCAGCAGCACTCACCTTGGCTGGAGATATTAGTAAAGGTGTTGTTGCAGTTTTGATTGCACAGTTTTTGGCTGGCTGGCTGTTGACTGGTGGTTCGGTGGTTACTTCAGCGGGATATGTGGCATCCATTGCAGCTGTTTGTGGGCATTTGTGGCCTGTTTGGTTTGGGTTTAAAGGCGGCAAAGGTGTGGCAGTTGCAGCAGGTTCCATTTTGGCTGCACAGCCAGTGGTGTTTTTGGGGTTGGTGCTTGTCTTCCTTGTGTGTGTGTTTGCAAGTAAGATTGTGAGCCTGTCCAGTATTGTTGTGGCAGCACTGTATCCTGTTTTTACTTATTTTTGGTCAATGTATGCAGGAAATGATGTTGTGTTGACAACAAGTTGTGCAGCGGTAATGGGAGCAATGGTGATTTGGATGCATCGAGCAAATATCAAACGCTTGCTTGCAGGAACAGAGTATAAGTTTGGGCAAAAAAAAGATTGAATTTCATTGGCACAGGGCAAATGCTCTGTGCCTTTTTTGATGAAAAGGCAGAAAAATTTGTGGTGCAAAAAAGAACATTTTGACAAGATAGAATTGATATGATATGATTTAATTATATCAATTTGGTATAGTTAAAAGAGGTTTTGATATGCACATTACACAAGAATCAGATTATGCAGTTCGCATTGTATACTGTTTGGCACGAAGTGGAGTTCGCATGGACGCTAGGACAATTAGCGGAGAAATGCATGTTACACTTCGTTTTACATTAAAAATTTTGGGAAAATTGGCACAAAACAATATTGTTAACAGTTATAAAGGAAACCGTGGAGGGTATGAATTGGCACGCCCTGCAAATGAAATCAGCCTGCTGGATGTCATTGTTGCAGTGGAAGGCCCTTATCGTTTATCGCGTTGTATTGGTGAAAACGAAGGGGAAGAAAGCTGTGGCTGTGCAATGGGGGATACAGGCTGCTGTGCCTTTCAACATGTGTTTGGACGCATTTCTGCATCCATCAATCAGCAATTAAAAGAGGTGGATTTTGCACAATTGCTCAAGAATAAATGAAAAAAATAATACACGCCTCCATGCGTTTCTAAATGAAAAAAGTTTCATATTTTTGCTCAAAGGGTATTGACGCACCCATTTTTTTGATGTATAATGCTTTAATGTATCATAATGGCTCAAAGTGTCCTAAGTTGCTTTTTTTTGTTTCTTTTTGCATAAAATCAGAAGGGATATTTGTGAAAAAAGACAGTGAAAATGTAGCGTAAGCAGCACGCTTTTGTACTGCTTATAGGGATATGTGAAAATAGATGAATAGGAGTGGTCGCTTTTTATGATGAAGGTCAAGCCCGTACAGCTAGGAAAAACCCAGCGCATGAGCTTTTCCCGCATTGATGAGGTTATTGAAATGCCAAACCTCATCGAGGTGCAGAAAAATTCATATCAGTGGTTTTTGGATGAGGGTCTGAAAGAGGTGTTCCATGACATCTCTACAATTGAGGACTATACCGGCAACCTGGTGCTGGAGTTCGTTGACTATCATTTGGACTCTCAGCCAAAGTACTCAATTAAAGAGTGCAAGGAGCGGGACGCTACCTACGCAGCCCCTCTGAAAGTGAAAGCTCGTTTGTTTAACAAGGAAACCGGCAATGTTGCAGAATCCGAAATCTTTATGGGTGATTTCCCTTTGATGACCGATTCCGGTACTTTCCTTTACAACGGTGCTGAGCGTGTTATTGTTTCCCAGTTGGTGCGCAGCCCAGGTGTGTATTTTGGTTGCACACAGGATAAAATCGGTAAAAATCTGTTCAGCGCAACCTTGAACCCAAACCGTGGTGCATGGCTGGAATTTGAAACTGATTCCAATGATGTATTCTATGTTCGCATTGACAAAAACAGAAAAATTCCCGTTACTGTTTTGATGCGTGCTCTTGGTTTAGGCAGCGACCAGCAGATTTTGGATTATTTTGGCGAGGATGCTCGTGTGCTGGCAACTTTGGCAAAGGATTCCACCAAAAACGAAGAAGAAGGCTTGCTGGAGATTTACCGCAAGCTGCGTCCTGGTGAGCCTCCGACAGTGGAAAGCGCACAAAGCCACCTGAAAGGTTTGTTCTTTGACCCCCGCCGTTATGACCTTTCTCGTTTTGGTCGCTACAAAATGAACAAAAAGCTGGCACTGGCACGCCGTATCACAGGGGCAGTTGCTGCTCGTGAAATTGTAGCACCTTTAACAGGTGAATTGCTGGTGACAGCAGGCGAAAAAATCAGCCGTGAGGCAGCAGAAGCAGCCGAAAAAGCAGGCGTGAGCTTGGTATATGTTTACGGGGAAGACGATGTTGAGGTAAAAGTTATTACCAACGGCACTGTTGATGCAAATGATTTCTTCTCCTTTGATTGCACAGAACTGGGCATCAATGAAAAGGTGAACTTTGCACAGGTTCAGGCAATTTTGAATGCTACCAGCGATGTGGAAGAACAAAAAGAGATGATTATCAGCAACCGTGA
>JAHHUF010000082.1 GCA_020024115.1 Anaerofilum sp. | reverse complement strand
CCTATGAACCAGATGTGCCAACTGAGTTGGAAGATTGATTTTGTGTACATTTAATAAAATGTATACAGCCTAAGTTTGTGTAGAAGGGAGAAGGGATAAAATGGGCAAAGAGGACAGCAAATACAAAAAAATCCGGCTGAATTGGAACATTTCTAGCTTTGTGCCCATTTCATCAAATACAGAGAATGTCCAAACAATTTGTGAAGTGTTGGATTCCAAAGACTTTCGCAATAAGGCAGATATTCAAAGTTATTGGAGTGTTCCAGAAAAGTTAATTGATATTCATTGGCTTGCAAACATGACAAATGATAATTTCTGTTGCCCAAAAGAAGATGGTGCTGACTCATTTTCGGAATACATTGAATTGGAATATAATTTGTACTATATTGTGACCGCTTTGGGGTCATGGATTGGCGGTTATGCCAAAATTATAGAATCCTTAGAAAAATTTCAGCAAAAAGAGGATGCTCTCAAAAAGTATTGGAAAGATAATCGAGAATTGTTTGTTGAATGTATCAGACAATTAACAAATAGTGAATTGTTAAACCACACCTTGATTATGGAATTGCTCAACCCACTTTATAAAGCGGCGAAACAGATGAATACTTTGCCGATTGCAAGTGAACAGAAAAAGAACTTGAAAATAGCTGCAAAGAAATTTTGCAAACAGTTTGAAGAAAATATCCGCTATTTTTTGCAAGAAATTTCTTTTGATGAAAAAGAGATGCTATTTGAATCAGCAATTGATTTCAGCAACAAAACCATTGATTTTTTTACCAATTTCTGGCGGCATAAAGATGAACAGGCAACCAAAAAACTAAAAGAATTGGTTGCTAAAGTCAAGAAAATTATACCACATTGGATGCCTGATGATGCTGATGAGTTGTCAAATGAGTATATATGCTCTATTTGGCAGGGAATACAGAAAGCCGCAGATTTTATCTGCGATAAAATCAATGGCTCCCAAACTTCCGATAGGGTCTCATTGCAAAAAATGCTTACTTGTGTCGCAGAAGAAGTGGAAAAGATTGACAAAAACAGTAAATCGTTTTTCAAAGAATATACGCAGGATGGAAAGCGATGTGTGGCACTGCTGAAAACTAAAAAGGCATCTATCATGGCATTTAGCGGTTTTTGGGACTATGAAGATAATAAAGTAAGAGATGTTCTGAAAGGCAGCTTTCAGGCTGACATCGTAGATGCTTTCCGCAGGATTAGCAATGCGCTTGGTGCAGATTTGGCAGTTCTTTCTTCAGATGTTGCAGAACAAATGATTCGTTATGAATTGGACTCGAATTGCAAGCTGGTTCAAAAAGGCTCATTGAAAGACGAAATCGCTTTGTTACCATCAGAAGATACAAAGAAGTTTTTGAAAAAATCTTATTCCTGCTGTGAAAGAAAAATATTAGCAAAACTAAAAACAAAATACAGTACATCTTCCCAAACAGCAACTTTGTATGTGAAATTTTGTCCTTGCATTAACTGCTTTGGAGCATTGCAAAATTGGATAGAAAGAGATAAAATTCATTTTAATTTAGTTTATCCTATTTTGTGAAATTAAATTTAGCTTGATTTTGACATTTCTTATTTTTCGGATATGCCCTAAATTGCTCGAAAAACATCTGTTTCATATCATAACTGATGGAAGCTCATCATTCAATTTTTTGAATGGTGGGCTTTTTTGTTCTATTTTTTTGGCAGTCAGCATATTTTAGTACAAAGAAATGATGGCACAACAATGCTTATGCTGTTGAAAAAAGAACGGAAGTGAAAGTATGAAATTTTATCATCAAGCGATTCAGCAAATTTCAGGGGAATTGGGAACTGCTTTGCGAAGTGCTCCTGATGCTTTGGCAAAACAGGTGCTTGAAATACGGCTTCGAGCCAATTGGCCTCCGGTGCTAACCTTGCGGGAAAAGCCGTTTTTATTGGAAAAACCAATTTTGACCCAACAACAATTACAGCATTTGTTAGAGGTATTGTGTGGATATTCCATCTATTCCTGGCAGGAAAGCATTTGCAAAGGCTTTATTACACTGGATGGAGGGCATCGGGTTGGAATTGGAGGAAAGGCAGTGATGCAGCAAGACCAGATTATAGGGGTGCATCCAATTACCTCCTTAAATATCCGCATCGCAAGGGACATTCCACAGCAATTTTCACCCATTGTAAAAGATATGGTATTAAATGGACAAGATGGCTTGGTGGTGGCAGGAGCACCTGCCAGCGGAAAGACAACATTTTTGAAGCAAGCGATTTCGATATTGAGCAATGCACAGCAAAGAGTTTGTATTGTAGATGAGCGATGTGAACTTGCAGCAGGGAAACTTCCCATTCATTGCGATTTGGTGCAAAATTGCAGCAAGGCAGAAGGGCTGATGTGGGCAATTCGTGGACTTGCACCACAAGTGATTGTATGTGACGAAATTGGTGCGGAACAAGATGCGCAGGCAGTGTGTATGGCAGCAAATGCAGGCGCAAGGTTGATTGTGAGTGTTCATGCAATCAATCAGAAGCAGCTTTTAAAGCGTCCCACCTGCAAAAAAGTGCTAGACACCGGGGCGTTTTCTACTGCGATATTTTTGGACAAGGGCAGCAAAGTAGGGCAGGTAAAAGAGGTGGTTGAACTTTGAGCATTGTACTGAATGTATTGGGTGGAGTGCTGGTGATTGCAGCAGGAACGGGAATGGGACTTTATAAAGTGCAAATGCTGCACAGACAGCGAAAGATTTTGCAGGATATTCTCGAACTGCTTTTCCTTGTTCGTGGAGGAATATGCAGCCAAAAAGCCTCTCTCGAGTTGTTGTGCAACCAGATTTTGATGCAAAAAGACCGATTTCAAGTGTTGGAAATTGAGCCAATCAAAGGCTCACCCAAAGAAAGGATATTGCAATGGTTATGCCGACAACCAAACAGCCAAAAGCTGCTGAATAAAGCAGATATTTTATTGCTGGAACAGTGGGTTCAGGAATTGGGAAGCGGAAGTGCAGCACAAGAAATTCAGCGGCTTGATTTTGTGGAACAACTATTAAAGCAAAGCAAGGAACAGGCCCGTATTAATGAACAAAAAAATTCAAAGGTATATTTTTTGTTGGGTATTTGTGCAGGGTTAGCGGTTGTAATCATTACATTTTGAGAAAACCTAAAAGAGGGGACAGAACAATGATTCAAACAAATAACACTTTGACTAAAAGGCAATTGCCTTTCTTTTGTTGAAAATGCTATGGAATGGATAAAAATAACAGGAATGGTGTTAATATGTATTGTACTCATCAGTATTCTTCGGCAATACAACCCCATCTATGCAGTTGTGGCAGGAATCGCTTGCTGTGGCATGGTGTTCATCGCAGCAATGTCCGCTTTGGTGCCTGTCATCAACTTTTTGTCTACAATGACAGAAAAAATTTCAGTCATCGAAATACTACCTGTTCTGAAAGCAATGGGCATCATCATTTTGGCTCAAATTGCAAGAGATGTCTGCAAAGATGCAGGACAAAGTGCATTGGCAGGACAGGTGGAGCTGGCAGCAAGGGCATTGGTGCTGTTTTCTGCTTTGCCGCTCTTTCGTCAGCTATTGCAAATTGTTTCCGAACTTCTTGGGTAAAGTTTTTTTGGTCAGCCGTAGTGGTGGTGATGTTGTTTTGCAGTGTAACAATTTTTGCACAGCAGCCACACAATGACTCTTTTCCACAAATAACCGAGGAAATTTCAGAACAATCAGAACAACTGCAAAAACTATTAAATATAACACCTTTTCAAGTGTTGCAGCAGGGATGGGAAAGTATTTCCAAAATGACAACCAGCCCATTTAAAATTTTTTGCAACATTGCAGTGTTTTTGCTATTTGCAACGGTTATATCCACGCCCACCGATACAGGAGAAAAAACCTTTCTGCCAGTGATTGAAATGATATGCTTTTTGGTGTGTGCTGTGCTTTGTGTTGCCCCCATACAGCAAACAATTGAACAGGTCAGGCAGCAGATTCTTTATTGCAAAGGTGCTTTGATTGGCTTTGTCCCGGTTTTTTCTTCCATGCTGATTGGAGGCGGACAACCGGCATCGGCAGCAATTTTTAGCGGATTTTTTATGTCTACTGCTTTGCTGTTGATGGAAATTGCAGTTGGGATTGTGCTGCCGCTGATTCAAATTTTGATGGCATTTCATACAGCAAGCGGTGTCTGTGGGATTGGAATGGTTTCAGCAGCAGCACAGTTTGTGCAAAAGGCCATTAAATGGAGCTTGGGGCTGATTACCACTGTTTTTTGTACATTTTTAGGCTTGCAGAATTTTGTGGCAGGTGCAAGCGATTCCCTTGCCATGAAAACAGGAAAGTTTCTGATTTCCAGCAGTATTCCAATTGTAGGTCAAGCGGTTTCCGGCACAATTGGGGCAGTAAGTGCAGGCATCAAGGTGGCAAAAGGTACAGCAGGCATTGGGCTGCTGGCGACTCTGGGAGGGTATTTTCTGCCAGTGTTAATCAAAATTGTTTTATATTGGATGTGCTTTTCGGTGGCGGCATCCATTGCGAAGGGATTGGAACAAAAACGCTGTGAAAAGCTATTGCGCGCATCAGCAGAATGTGTGAGCCTTTGTGGATTGACCTTGTTGTTTTATGGCTTGCCCATTGCACTTTCGGTGGTGTGGATGATGACATCAGGAGGGTAAAATGAGAGATTTGAAAAGCTGGGCAATGCTTTTTTGCACTATTAGTGTGATTTTGGGAATTTTGCAGATGATTCTTCCTCAAAAAGAGCAATCAATGGGAATAAAATTGGTTATGGGGTTATATATTTTAGTAACCATATTAAAACCAACTGTAAGCATCAACTGGGGACAATTGTTGATGGAACCCAAAATTGCAGTACAACAAAGTGTACCAATGGATTTTGATTCGTTGGTGCAAAACCAATCTCAACAACAATTGCAAAAGCTGTTGCAGACAGAGCTGGACAAAATAGGATTTGCGGTTACAGTTCAGCAAGTTTGGCTGGAATATGATTCTGAACACAGCACAGCAGAAGTGAGTGCTGTGCAGTTGAAAGGAAAAAAACAGCCACAGGCTGAACAGACTGCAAAAAAATTTTTAGGGGATGCAATTAAAGTGGAGTGGATAGAAAAGGATGAGACAGCATGAAAGCAATTGGACAACAAATCGCAGAACTTTCTCCGAAATTGAAGCAAAATGTTCCGATTTGGCTTGGAATTGCCGGGATTTGTTTGATTTTTTTATCTTCAGTCATTCCAAAAGAAGAAAAGGCTGTTGTGGAATCAGGAGTTCAGCAAACGCAAGCAGTGGAATTGGAAAAACAACTGAAATATCTCATTGAAAATATTGAAGGTGTCGGCAAAGTGGAAGTGATGCTGACACTGGACACCGAAAGTGAGCAAATTTATGCAACAGACAAAACAACCGAACAAAACCAATCCGACCAAAATAAAACCAGTCGGCAGGAATCCAGCCATGTGATTTTGGGCAGCGGAGCAGGGCAGCAGCCTTTGGTAGAAACTACATATATGCCGCAGGTTCGCGGTGTGGCAGTGGTTTGTCAGGGTGCAGATAATATTACAGTCGTCAGCCGCATTACGGATGCTGTGTCAGTCGTGCTAGATTTGCCGGCAAGCCGAATTTGCGTGACAAAAATGAAATAATGGAGGAATGGATATGACAGCAAATGCAAAAAGCAGAAGGCAGTTTACACTGCTTACTTTGGTGGCCGCTTTGGGTGTGGCAGTATATTTGAACTGGGAGTATGCAAAAACAAGCCCAATGCTGCCCGACACCGAAACCACAAGCGGTGGAATCTCGGTTGTGGCAAATACAGAGGAGCAGGCAGCAGACGCAAATGCTTTGACAGACCCATTGATGGAACCTGACCAAGACCAAGGCAGCAAAAACTATGGGGATGCACAGCTGGTAAGTGTGGGGCAGAAAAGCGGAAAGCAATATTTTGAAGAAGCACGCCTTTCCCGCCAAAAAAGCAGAGATGAGGCATTGGATACCCTGCAAAAAAGTCTGAAAAAAGCAAACCTGAGCGAAGAAGAAAAAGCTGAACTGACACAAAGACTTTCCTCGGTGGTAAACAGCATTACCACCGAAAGTGATATTGAAAATCTGGTCAAAGCAAAAGGCTTTGTCGATTGTGTTGCCTTTTTGAACGATGGGAAAGTGAATGTGACAGTGCAAACCCAAAGTCAGGGGCTTGGCAAAGAAGAAGTTGCACAGATTCGGGATGCTGTGCTGTCTAAATGTGATATTCCTGCACAAAATATCACTGTGGTAGAAGTGAAATAAATCTCAAAAGTCCTTTTATCAAGGTGCAATCAGGCAGAATCATTCTACTTAAAGTACAAAATTATTTGCACACTCTTTAAAAAACAGGAAAGAGTGTGCTTTTTGTATGAAAAGACTGGTATTTTGTGCAAGAACATAGTAAAATAAGAAAAAGTAGGGCAAAATAGAATTATTATGCCCTTTTTAGTTGATGATAAATCTGTATTTTGGCAGATGGCTTGATTTGGAAATGTCCAGTCAAAGAAAGGAAATGATTTGTGAGTTATACATTTGTTGCACCATGTTATTTTGGAACAGAGTCGGTTGCGGGGTTTGAGATTCGGCGTTTAGGCGCAGAAAATGTGGAAGTGAGCGATGGCAGAATCCGCTTTGAAGGTGGAGTGGATTTGATTGCTACTGCAAATATCAATGTTCGCAGTGTAGAGCGTGTTATGCTGCTTTTGGCAAGTTATAAGGCAGTAACCTTTGATGAGTTGTTTGACGGAGTGTATGCGATTCCATGGGAGGAACTGCTGCCCGCAGATGCAGCCTTCCCCGTGAAAGGCTCATCCTTGTCCAGTACACTGTCCAGTGTTCCTGCTTGTCAGAGTATTGTTAAAAAAGCAATTGTAAAGCGTTTGCAGAAGGGGCATCGAGTCAACACTTTGCCCGAAAGCGGAAGCCAATATCAAGTGCGTGTTTCGCTGCGAAAAGATATTGCGGAAATCTTTTTGGATACTTCAGGAGACGGTTTACATAAGCGTGGCTATCGTCGCAATGCCAATGCTGCTCCATTAAAAGAAACTTTGGCAGCTACCATTGCCGATTTGGGACGGATTCGCCAGTTTTCACAGATGTATGACCCATTTTGTGGCAGCGGAACATTGGTGATTGAAGCAGCACAAAAGGCATTGAATATGGCTCCTGGTTTGCGTCGCCGTTTTGCAGCGGAAAAATATAGCTTTGTGCCTGTGGAAAGCTGGCAAAAAGCACGCTCTGAGGCATTGGCAGCCATTCGCCGGGAAAGTGTAGAATTTCAAGGCTTTGGGTCTGATATTGACCCTGCGGCAATTGCTTTGGCAGAAAAAAATGCTCGCTTGGCAGGTGTTGCAGAGTATTGCCATTTTGAGGTGGCAGATGTGCGCAATTTTGCACCACCAGAAAATGCAATTGTATTGAGCAATCCCCCATACGGTGAGCGTTTGGGCGATTTGTCCGAGGCTGCTGCAGTGGAAAAAGCATTGGGCAAGCAGTTGAAAGAACATCCTGTGAAGGGTGCGTATATCATCACTGCTGATGCAGGGTTTGAGCAAAACTTCGAAAAAAAGGCGAACCGACGCAGAAAATTGTACAACGGTATGATTCCTTGTCAGGTGTATATGTATTATTGATAACAAAAGCTGTTGCTTGTGATAAGCAGCAGCTTTTGTTATTAAAATTATATTGTGCATATCGTGTGAAAATAAAAATATTATAATGAAAAAATATTGATTTTTACCAAAAATCAATATAGTAAAATCATTGAACCAATTCTAACAGCCCAGTGAGGACGGTAAAAGAATCATGAGAAAAAGCGGAATTTTGATGCCTGTGTTTTCCTTGATATTTGGAAACTGAACCAATAAAAATTATAAATATACCCAAAAAACATCGAAACCTTTTTTGTGTTTCGATGTTTTTTTACGCAATAAAG
>JAHHUF010000081.1 GCA_020024115.1 Anaerofilum sp. | reverse complement strand
AAAATGTCAAAAATACCTATACAAAATATAATAGAATAAGATATAATATTTAAAAAACAATTTTTTGCTGAAAATAGAGATAATATTCAAAAATTTCAAAGGTGGAAAACACATGAAAGGCAACCATGAAATGATGCTGAAAAAGCGTATCTTAGCTTTATTGGTAGAAATTTATATAAATAAAAATACACAGGCAGCTATGCGCTTTTTTAATAAAAACTATGCTGCATTAAATGGATTGACCAATACACAAAAACTGGAAACTTATGCTGATATCGAAAATTGGTTGGAGGAACTTTTTCCCCAGTTTCCCCAATATGCTTTGAATCACTATGAATTTAGTGTTTTGATTATTTCAGATTCCTATTGTATGGTATGTGGTGAAATTCTTTTGCATCGCAGCAAAAGCAGCCAAAAACATCGTATTTCTTCATTTTGGAAAAAAGAAGAAGAATGGACTGTTTGTGCATTGGATATTTCTGCACCTGAAATTATAGAAAAAGAGTGTTCTGAGATGATTGGTCATGCCATTTACGACAGCTATCATAATTTGGATGACAAATATTATGAAAAAAGTATCCAATTGGAAATGCTGCTGAAAACTTGCGGCGGCGGTTTGGCTGTTATGGAAGATGATGAAGAATTTCGTTTTTTGTATATCAATGATGCAATGTGCAATATGGTGGGGTATACACAAGAGGAGTTTTTCAAAGTATACAAAGGCGGTTTGTGGGGAATCAAAGACCAAGAAAGAAACGAAATTGAACAACAAATCCGTAAACATTTGGAGTTGACAGGTAATTATCAGTGTGAATATAAAACATCCCATAAAAATGGGCAGGATATATGGATTTATACCACAGGCAGATATGGAACAGACAGCAGTGGGAAAAAACGCATTTACAGTGTTTTTTTGGATATCACTTCTCACAAACAAGCACAGCTTCAATTAGAAATTGAGCATCTGCACAATCAAATTGTTCTGGAGATGAATGGTGATACCATTTTGGAATACAACTATGAAAAGGATGAAGTTACTTTTCGTGAGTATCTTCCCAATGGAGAAACCAGAAACTATAAAGTTTCTTCCTTTCAAAAACGCTTCCCTAAACTTTTGGAAAAATATGTTTATAAGGAAGACCAAGAAACATTTGAAGAATTTTTAAGGCAACCTATGCCGCATGGTTCAATTGAGTTTCGGGGATATCAAAATGATTCTACCTACTATTGGTATCGTTTGACTGTGAAAAGCATTACACAAGATAACAAAACAACGACAGAACTTGTGGGAAGAATCCATAACATTGACCAGCAAAAATGGCTTGAAAATGAAGCAAATTTGGATTCACTCACACGCTTGTACAACCGCCGTTATATGTGTCAGCAGATGGATTTTGTTTTGAAAACAGAGGATTCTGGTGCCTTGGTTATGATGGATATTGATAGTTTCAAACAGGTCAATGATAATTTTGGGCATGATGAAGGGGATAAGGTTTTGATTTTGCTGGCAAATTTGCTCAAAAATTATTTCAGAAAAGAAGATTTTATCTGCCGCATTGGTGGTGATGAGTTTTTGGTGTTTATGCGTAATATTTCTAACAAAAATATTATCATGGAACGCTGTCATTGTGTATTGGATAAATTTATACAAAAAACAAAACAGTATCACCCAAAAGCAATGCCATCTTTGAGTATTGGTGTAGCAATGGTACGAGAAGACCGCAGAACAGCAGACGATTTGTATCGCTGTGCTGACCAGCTTTTGTATGATGTGAAAAAAAATGGGAAAAATAATGTGAAATTAACAAGATAAATCAGGGGTTATCTGAAAAGTCGAAATTTTCGTCTTTTTCTACAAAAAATTCGTCAATTTCTGGGCTTTTAGATATGTTTTACAAGCATACCACAAAAATCCGTGTTATGCTTTTTGTTTTGTGCAAAAAGAGATAAAATAAAATCGTCAAAAAGTAAAAAGGATATTTTTTCAAAAAAATGATTTTGTGCAAAAAGAATCTTGAATGATAACAAAAGATTCACTATAATATTTTTATTGGAAAAATCCGATGGCAGACAAAAGGTCTGTTTGTGGGAAATGTATTATTTTGAAAGGTAGGAAATGAATGATGTCTTATATAAATAAAGTATTGGATAACCTGAAAGTGAAGTTTGCTGACCAACCCGAATTTTTGCAGGCTGTGCAGGAGGTTTTGCTTTCCTTGACACCTGTAATTGAAGCAAATGAGGAGCAATATCGCAAAGCAGCATTGCTGGAGCGTTTGACCGAGCCTGACCGCCAGATTTTATTCCGTGTGCCTTGGGTAGATGACAAGGGGCAAGTGCATGTAAACACTGGCTATCGTGTTCAGTTCAACAATGCAATTGGGCCTTATAAGGGCGGCTTGCGTTTTCATCCCTCTGTAAATTTGAGTATCATCAAGTTTTTGGGCTTTGAGCAGATTTTTAAAAACAGTCTGACTGGTTTGCCTATTGGCGGTGGCAAAGGCGGGTCGGACTTTGACCCGAAAGGTCGTTCTGACAATGAAATTATGAACTTCTGTCACAGTTTCATTAACGAGTTGCACAAATATATCGGGCCTGACCGAGATGTACCCGCAGGCGATATTGGCGTTGGCGGTCGTGAAGTTGGCTATATGTTTGGACAATACAAAAAACTCAATGGAAACTATGGTGGCGTATTCACCGGAAAAGGCTTGACCTTTGGTGGTAGCTTAGTGCGTACTGAAGCAACCGGCTATGGATTGCTGTATTTTACACAGGCAATGCTCAAAGCTAATGGACATGATATGAGTGGCAAGGTTGTTGCTGTTTCCGGTTCTGGAAATGTTGCAATTTATGCAGCGCAAAAAGCAATGCAGTTGGGTGCAAAGGTTGTTACCATGAGCGATTCTATTGGCTGGATTTATGATGCAGAGGGAATTGATTTGGCAGCAGTCAAGGAAATCAAGGAAGTAAAACGCGGTCGTCTGTCTGATTATACAAACTATCGCCCCAATGCAGAATATCACACAGAGGGCAGAGTATGGAGTGTTAAATGTGATATTGCATTGCCATGTGCAACTCAAAATGAATTGCATTTGGAAGATGCAAAAGCATTGGCTGCCAACGGTTGCATTGCAGTTGCAGAAGGTGCAAATATGCCAACCACAATGGATGCAACTGCATATCTGCAAAAACAAGGCATTTTGTTTGCACCGGGCAAAGCATCCAATGCAGGCGGCGTAGCAACCAGCGCATTGGAAATGAGCCAGAACAGCGAACGCTTGTCTTGGAGCTTTGAAGAAGTAGATGCAAAATTGAAAGACATTATGGAAAACATTTTTGCAAAGCTGGACGATGCCGCTCGCCGTTATGGAATGGAAGGCAACTATGTAGCAGGTGCAAATATTGCAGGCTTTGAAAAGGTTGCACAAGCAACTTTGTCACAGGGAATCTAATGATAGTACAACAAAACCCTCACAGGACAGTGTGTCTTGTGAGGGTTTTGTTTAATGATTTTCTTTAAATTCAGATATTTTCAAAACTCGTGTTGCGTTCAAAATTGCAATCACAGCAACGCCAACATCTGCAAAGACTGCTTCCCACATATTTGCAATACCAAAGGCACCCATGATAAGGAATAGCCCTTTGATGCCAAGAGCAAACACAATATTTTGGTATACAATACGCAATGTTTTGCGTGAAATTTGAATTGCCATTGCAATTTTCGATGGAGAATCATCCATCAATACAATATCAGCAGCTTCAATAGCTGCATCAGAACCCATTGCACCCATTGCAATACCAATATCCGCACGGGACAGCACAGGGGCATCGTTGACACCATCGCCCACAAAAGCAAGATTCTTTTTGGGCAAACGCTGTTTCATCAGTTCTTCCACAGCTGAAACTTTGTCAGCAGGCAAAAGTTGTGTGTGAACTTCGTCCAACCCCAGTTGTTTTGCAACTGCTTCACCCACCGCTTTGGTGTCACCGGTCAGCATAATGGTTTTGCGAACTCCTTGTTGTTTCAGCAAAGAAATTGCTTTTGCAGAATCGGGTTTGATTTCGTCTGAAATTACAATGTAACCTTGATAAATGCCGTTTTGCGCAATGTGAACAATGGTTCCTGTTTCGGTTGTGTTCACAGGTGTCAAATTTTGTTGTTTCATCAATTTGTCATTACCAACCGCTACCGAAACCCCATCAACAAGGGCAAGCACACCATGCCCGGCAATTTCCTGTACATCCGAAACACGATTTCTGTCCAATGTGGAGTTAAAGGCAGTTCGCAAGGATTGAGAAATGGGGTGGCTGGAATAGGATTCGGCAAGGGCGGCGGTTTCCAGCAGAGATTCCGCAGAAATACCCTCTTGCGGCTGGATAGAGGAAACAGAAAAGCTGCCTTTTGTTAAAGTGCCGGTTTTGTCAAATACAACAAAGTCGGTGCGAGCCAAGGCTTCCAAATAGTTTCCGCCTTTTACCAAAATTCCGCAGCGAGAGGCACCGCCAATTCCACCAAAGAAGCTGAGAGGAACCGAGATTACTAAAGCACAAGGGCAGGAGATAACAAGGAAAATCAATGCACGCTCAAGCCAAATTTGCCAGTTGCCAAACAAAATGGAGGGAATTACTGCAAGAGCAAGGGCTGCAATGACCACAGAAGGGGTGTACCAACGGGCAAAGCGGGTGATGAAATTTTCTGCCTTTGCTTTTTTTGCACTGGAATTTTCCACCAAGTCTAAAATTTTTGCAACAGTAGATTCTCCAAACTCTTTTGTAACCTGCACCTTGAGCAATCCGGAAAGGTTTACACAACCACTAATCACTTCGTTTCCTACCAAAACATCACGAGGGACAGATTCACCGGTCAAAGCAGCAGTGTCTACTGTGGAGTTGCCTTCCAAAACAATGCCGTCCAGTGGGATTTTTTCACCGGGCTGTACAACAATGGTTTGACCAATAGAAACTTCTTCTGGGTCTACCTGTACCAATGTTCCGTTCTGCTTAATGTTGGCATAGTCAGGGCGAATGTCCATCAAAGACGCAATCGACTTGCGTGAACGCCCAACGGCATAGCTTTGGAACAATTCACCCACTTGGTAAAACAGCATAACACCACAGGCTTCTGTAAAATCGCCGAGTATAATGGCGCCAATGGTCGCAATTGCCATCAAAAAGTTTTCATCAAAAATCTGACCATTTAAAATATTGCGGATTGCCCTCCAAAGTACATCCCAGCCAATGATTAAATAGGGAATGAAAAACAAAAAGGATTTCATCCATCCATCAAAGGGCAAAAGCACAACGATAATGAGTAAGATGGCACTGATGATAATACGCCACAAAGATTTTTTTTGCTTTTTGCTCATACACAATTCAGCTCCTTTTGAAACAAATTTGAATAAGACAGTTGAATTTTGGGTCAAAATGACCCGCACACAAAATTCGGTGCGGGTGGGTAAAATTAAAGAATAATTTCACAGTCAGGCTCAATCTTTTTGCAAAGTTTTACCATTTCTTTTACAACAGTATCAAACTGTGCATCATCTGCCTCCAATGTGAGTTTTTGAGTCAAAAAACTCAAAGTTACCTTTTGAACACCATCTAATTTGCGGATTCCATCTTCCATCTTTTGAGCACAATGTGCACAGTCTAAATCAACCACTTTAAAAACCTTTTTCATCTTAAAAGCACCTCTTTTTTAAAAATTTGAATGATTATTCGCAAATATGCTCCATTCCCTGACCAATAATGCGGCGGACATGGTCATCGGCAAGGGAATAAAATACAGTTTTTCCATCACGGCGAAATTTTACCAGTTTGGAATTTTTCAAAACACGCAATTGATGTGAGATTGCTGTTTGGCTGACACCTACAAGCTGAGAAATGTCACAAACACAAAGCTCTGCTTCAAACAAAGCATATAAAATTTTGATGCGGGTAGAATCACCAAATACTTTAAAAAGTTCTGCCAAATCATACAAAACTTCATCTACTGGCATTTCTTCCAAAACTTTGTGCAGTGTTTCTTGATGTAGGTGTAAAAAACCACAACATTCAGTTGAAGGTTCGTTGGTCATTCTTTTTACCTCCGTACAATATATGAATATCTGTTCATATATTATTACTTTTTCTTTCAAAAGTCAATAGACAAAATAAAAAAATCTCTGTTTCAAAATAAAACAGAGATTTTTTAAAATTTAGTGGTTAGTTTTGGCTGTGTAAAATCTTTCCGTCACACAAAACATAACGGATGATGGTTTCTACCGAGAAGGGAGAGCCATCAGTGATGACAATATCTGCATCTTTGCCAACTTCCAAACTGCCAACACGGTCTTGGATTCCCAAATGATGAGCAGGGTTGATGGTGATTGCTTGCAAAGCATCAAAGGGTTTCATGCCTGCTTTGATTGCCATACCTGCACACAGGGCAAGATGCTCTTGCGGGATGACAGGAGAGTCTGTGATAATGGAAACAGGACAGCCTGCATCTGCCAAAATACCGGGAGTTTCCCAGCATTTATGCTGCAATTCAAATTTAGAAGGATGTCCCAAAGTGGGGCCAACGGCAAGGCGAACATTTTCTTTTGCCAATTCGTCGGCAATCAAGTGACCCTCAGTAACATGCTCCAATGTGATGTTTACATCAAATTCTTTTGCAATCCGTAAAGCAGTGAATAAATCGTTTGCTTGGTGTGCATGGGCTTTCAGTGGGATTTCTTTTTCCAAAACAGGAATTAAGGCTTCCATTTTCATGTCGTATGCAGGGGCTTTTGAAATATCATTTCCAGCTGCTTTCTTTTTGGCAAGATATTCTTTTGCTTTGAACAAAGTTTCCCGAATAATAGCAGCATTTGTCATACGGCTGCTAATTCCTTTTTCACGGTAAACACGCTTTGGGTTTTCGCCAAATGCACATTTCATTGCAGAAATTTCACGGACAATCATGGAGTCTACACGCTTGCCATAGGTTTTGATGGCAGTAAATGCACCGCCAATGGGGTTGGAACTGCCGGGGCCGGTGGAAACACAGGTGACACCACCTTCTAGTGCCAGTTTAAAAGATGCATCCATTGGATTGATGCCATCAATTGCACGCAGGTGAGGGGTGACAGGATTGTTATATTCGTTATAATCTTGCCCTTCATAGCCAATTGCACTGCCGTCTAAACCAATATGACAATGAGCATCAATAAAACCGGGGTATACAGAAAGCCCTGTTGCATCAATGATTTCACAATCAGCAGGGACAGCCAAATCTGTGCCGATTTTTTCAATTACAGTGCCATTGATTAAAATGTCCCCCAAAAAAGGTTCCGGAGAAAGTGCAGTGTGGATTAAACCATTTTGAATACAAATCATAAATTAACACCTCAAAATTCAAATTTTAATTATTAGAACAATTAGCAGCATCAATAGCAAGCATAATCATCAAACACAGCAAAGTGTGTTCTTCTTGGAAAATTTCCAATGTGTAAGTATCGGAAAAGTGAAAGAGTTCTTTTGTGATTTCCATAATTCGATTGCCTTGCCCATCTCGAACACTAAACTCCCAACTAACCCAGTCCCCCTCAATTGACCAGTCCGCACAGTTTAATGTGTATACTGACCTGAAAAGAGCAAACTCTTTTTTGATTTCACCAATTTTTGTGTCGTTTTCCACTACATATAAACTAAAACGGGGGAGAAATGAAAAAATTTCTTCATTGATGCGTCCCAGATATTTTCCTGTATGGTCAGAAATTTCCAATCGATGCCCCCATGCCAGCTTGCCCTCCACATGGAATACCAGTGTTTGACAGTCGTCGTAAATATCATAGCTGTCAAACCAGGAAAAAATTCGTTGACGAAGTAATAGCTTCATTGTTCCACCTCTTTACTTTATCATATTAAACTGCTAACTTGCAATAATTTTAAAGTAAAATTATAATTTATAATTATTTTATAGCGAGAATAGAAAAATTTCAATATCATATT
>JAHHUF010000080.1 GCA_020024115.1 Anaerofilum sp. | reverse complement strand
CGCCGGTTATCCTGTGCGATTCCTCCCCACTGACCTCGTTGTCCCGGTAGGTGCGACTCCAACAGATTCCATACCTTATCACTTATATCATGTCGTTGCTGTTCGTTGCTCATAGGATCACCTCTTTCTGTCCTGATGTTCCTATTATATCACATTACTCGTGTATACACTATTTAATATTTGAGCAATCAGAGATTCTGTAATTTCTTCCTGTTCATAAATTTCATCAAAGGGATAATATTAAATATGTTTCACTGTAATTGCTTTTGAGTCAAAGTCTGAAATGGTATTTTGTTTTGGGATTATTTGAAAACTCATATCTCTGTCATCCTTTCTTATTTTTGGTTCTATTATTTATAAAATCCATTCTAGCACAGGGGTGTGTTTCTTTTCTAGTTGATGGATTGTAGAAGAATCTCAATTCTTAAAATAAAAAATATCCTTTAAATGTCCGTTTATTTTTTGCGCTGTTTTGCAAAGTAGATACTTGCATGATGTTTATGTTATGTTATAATATTGATTATACAAAAATTTAGGAGGGATTTTGATGGAAACAATGGGCAATTTGCGCCGTACCCACTATTGTGGAGGGCTGAGAATCGCCGATGCAGGCAGTGAAATTACTGTTGCAGGTTCCATTGCCAAGTGCCGTGATAAAGGCGGCATCGTTTTTGCAGATTTGCGTGATACCAGTGGTATTTTGCAGCTGGTTTTTGATGAGTCAACTGAACGAGATGTGTTTGAAAAAGCAAGCAGTCTGAAAAGCGAATATGTTGTCATTGCAAAAGGTACTTTGCGGGAGCGTGCCGCAAAGACTGATAAAATTCCCACTGGAGATGTTGAGTTGTTTGTAACCGAACTGCGTCTGCTGAGTGTTGCAGAAACAACTCCCTTTGAAATTCGTGATGAAATCAATGTCAAAGACGAATTGCGCTTGAAATATCGCTATTTGGATTTGCGTCGTCCTGGAATGCATTCTTTGCTGTCTATGCGCAGCAAGGTTGCAAAGCTGGTGCGTGATTATTATTGTGATAATTATTTCTGCGAAATCGAAACTCCGATGCTGATTAAGTCAACTCCGGAGGGTGCTCGTGACTATTTGGTTCCCAGCCGTGTGCAGCCCGGTCATTTTTACGCATTGCCCCAAAGCCCTCAGCTGTACAAACAGTTGTTGATGTTGTCTGGTTTCGACCGCTATTTCCAGATTGCCCGCTGCTTCCGTGATGAAGACCTGCGTGCAGACCGTCAGCCTGAGTTTACTCAAATTGATATGGAAATGGCATTTGTTACAGAAGATGATGTTATGTCCATGAATGAAGGTTTGGTTAAGCATGTATTCCGTGAAGCCTTGGGAGTTGATGTACAGACCCCATTCCAGCGGATGCCTTATTCTGAGGCAATGAATCGTTTTGGCAGCGACAAGCCAGACACTCGTTTTGGTTTGGAATTGCAGGATGTAAGCGATGCGGTACGCAGCAGTGAATTTGCTCCTTTTAAAGGTGCGTTGGAAAACGGCGGCAGTGTTCGTTTGATTAACTGCAAAGGTATGGCAGACCAGTTGACTCGCAAAACCATCGACAAGTTGACCGATGTTGTCAAAACTTATGGTGCAAAGGGCTTGGCTTATACCCGTTTAACCGCCGAAAGCGAAACTTCCAGTTTTGAAAAATTCCTGACTGAACAAGAAAAGGCTGCTTTGCGCAGCGCTGCAAATGCTGAAACTGGTGATGTGCTGTTGGTGGTTGCAGATGGCAAAAACGATGTAGTCTTTGCTGCATTGGGTGCTTTGCGTTTGGAAATCGGCAAAAAGTTTGAACTCATTGACGAAAAAGCATTCAACTTCCTGTGGGTGACCGACTTCCCATTGTTTGAGTATGATGAGGAAGAAAACCGCTATGTAGCAAAGCATCATCCATTTACCATGCCCAAAGATGAGGATTTGGACAAGATTGAATCTGACCCCGGCTGCTGCCGTGCAAAAGCATATGATATGATTTTGAATGGTTGTGAATTGGGTGGCGGTTCCATTCGTATCAATGACCCTGTTTTGCAGGACAGAATGTTCCGTGTACTGGGCTTTACCGAGGAAAGTGCAAGAGAGAGCTTTGGATTCCTGATGGACGCATACCGTTATGGTGCGCCTCCTCATGGTGGTATGGCATTTGGCTTTGACCGCATGATTATGCTCATGTTGGGCAGAAATTCCATCCGTGATGTAATCGCGTTCCCCAAAGTGCAGAATGCAGGCGAAGTGATGTCTGGTTGCCCCGAAACTGTTGAGGACAAGCAGCTGCGTGAACTGTGCATCCACTATGTTCCCGAAGAAAAATAATATCCTTGTAAGATTCTTTAGCGTGTGTGAATTTGTTTCACACACGCTTTTCTTTTGCAAAAATAGGGGCATATCTGAAAAGTTGAAATTTTCTTCAATTTTTTAGTTTTCAGATATAACCTAGAATAAAATCACATAAGTTCCCCAAACTAATCCATAGTAACAAAAAAAGAAAAGGGACTTGAAGATGGATAAACAAAAAAATTGGTGGTTGGTTCCAATTGTTGGCTCTGCCATGATGTTGTTTTCAGGTGTGCCGTCCAGTTGGGGAATCTTTCGCAAAGCGGTTTGCGAAGAATATGGTTTTGGGCAGGATACAGGTGCGTTTGTGTTGAATCTTACGGTGGCTGCCTTTGGCGTTGGATGTGTAATTGGCGGATATTTGCAGGACAAAAAAGGGTCATTCTGGGCAAGCATTGCAGGAAGTGTTTTGCTGTCGGGTGGCTTTGCAGCAGCAGCCTTTGTGCCGCAAAATGCTGTCTGGCTTTTTTATTTGGCATTTTGTATTCCGGCGGGAATGGGCTGTGCATTTTTGTATCCTGCTGTGATGAGTTGTATTCAAAAGAGTAACCCAGAGAAAAAAGGTCTTGTGACAGGAATTGCAGGGCTTGGGTTTGGGCTGTCAGGTTTGGCGATTACTTTAGCAAAACAACTCACAGAACCTATCTGGGGGATTCGAGGAAGTTTTTTGACCTTGGCGGTTATGGTGGCAATCATCTGCGGTGGCGGCAGCTTTTTTATGCAGTCCCCACAACAAAATCAAGCCGAAAATGCACAGCAAAAATTTTGTGCAAAGCAGATTGTTCAAACAAAACAATATCGCTGGCTGTTTTTGGCAGTATGCTTTGCTGCGCCAAGCGTTTTGCTGTTTAGTCCCAAAATTGTGGAAATGGCGCAGGAACGAGATATATCTGAGCAAATAGCAGTGTGGATTGTTGCAGTGGCAGCAGTGTTTAATGCATTAGGGCGTTTGACCATTCCTGCAATCAGTGACAAGGCAGGACGAAAGCCAACTGCCATTGGAGGAATGTTGCTGTTGGCAGGGTTTTCTGTCATTTTTGGGTTTGTGCAGGGATGGTGGTTTTTTGCAGGATATTGCATTTTGTGCTTCTTTTATTCCGGCAATGCAGCTCTGTTGCCCAGCTTTTGCACGGATTTGTTTGGTAATCAGTGGGTGGGAGTCACCTATGGTCTAGTCGCTTTGGGTATGACAGCAGGCAGCTTGCTTTCTCCGCTTTTAGCAAGGTGGATTCAAGGGGAATATGCTGTTCATTGGATTGCTGGTATCAGCGCGTTGTTGGCAGTTGGATGTTACTATAAATTAGACATTCAAAATTCACAGCAAAAAAATTAGGGACTATCCGAATAGTTGCAATTTTCCTCAATTTTTCAGTTTTCAGACAGATTTTAACAAAAACACTCTTTGCTGAAAGTTTCAACAAAGAGTGTTTTTATTGTTAGATATAAAAAGAAAAAACCGACTGAATATCAGTCGGTTTTGGTGGGAGATGGTGGATTCGAACCACCGAAGGCGAAGCCAGCAGATTTACAGTCTGTCCCCTTTGGCCACTCGGGAAATCTCCCATATAAAAGAACCTTTTCTCAAGTGCTCATTTATTATATCAGGATTATTTTAAAAATGCAAGACATTTTTTGAAATTTTTTTATAAAAGCAGAAAAAACTCAATTTATTAAAAATAAATATACACAAAAGAGATAAAATTCATCGCTTTTTCTATCGTTTGGTTGATTTTTTTGTGATATAATAAACAATATTATATTTTGAAAAGAGGGGAAGTATATGGCATCCAATCCTAGCTATTCTGCAATTACGCCTGAAGTTGAGGCTTTGGCACGCCTTGCTTTGTCAAATAACAGAATCAACCCGGAAGATTACGCAAAATACGATGTAAAGCGTGGTTTGCGTGATTTGAACGGAAAAGGTGTTCTGGCGGGTTTGACCGAAATTTCTGATGTGCATGCAAGTGAACAATTGCCCGATGGAACCTCTGTCCCTTGTGATGGCGAATTGTACTATCGAGGATATAATGTTCGCCAGTTGGTGCAAGGATTTGTTACAGATTCTCGTTTGGGTTTTGAAGAAAGTTGCTATCTGCTGTTGTTTGGGCAGTTGCCAGACAAAAAGCAGCTGCAAGATTTTTGTGCACAGCTTGCAGGATACCGTAGTTTGCCCAGCAATTTTGTGCGGGATGTAGTTTTGAAAGCGCCCAGTAAGGATATGATGAATGCCCTTGCACGCAGTATTCTCACCCTTGCCAGTTATGATGATAACACTGATGATATATCCTTACCCAATGTTGTCCGTCAGTGTATCCAGTTGATTGCAGTGTTCCCAATGTTGGCAGTGTATAGTTATCAGGCATATAGTTATTCTATCGAAGGGAAAAGCCTGTTTATTCATGCACCAAAACCCAATTTATCCACCGCAGAAAATATTCTGCATTTGCTGCGCCCTGACTCTGTTTACACTCCTCTTGAGGCACGGCTTTTGGATTTGTGTCTGGTTCTTCATGCAGAACATGGCGGAGGAAACAACTCCACCTTTACCACCCATGTTGTTACCAGCTCCGGCACAGATACCTATTCTTGCATGGCAGCAGCACTTGCCAGCTTGAAAGGCCCTCGGCATGGCGGAGCAAACTTAAAGGTGGTCAATATGTTTGAGGATATTAAGAAAAATGTGTCCAACTGGGAAGATGAGGAGGAATTGACTGCATATTTGGACAAGTTGCTTTCCAAAGAGGCATTTGACCACAGCGGTTTGATTTATGGTATGGGTCATGCTGTCTACTCATCCAGTGACCCTCGTGCCCGTGTTTTGAAAAGTTATGTGGAAGCACTGTCCAAAGAAAAGGGGCTGAATGAAGAATTTGGATTGTATGACCGCACAGAGCGTCTGGCTGCCGAGTTGATTCGGAAAAAACGCACCATCTACAAAGGCGTGTCTGCCAATGTTGATTTTTACAGCGGTTTTGTTTATCGGATGCTGGGGCTGCCAATGGAATTGTTTACCCCCATTTTTGCCATTGCTCGTATTTCAGGCTGGAGCGCACACCGCATTGAAGAACTGATTAACATGGGCAAAATTATTCGACCTGCCTATCGAAATGTGGATGAAAAGAGGGAATATATTCCCATCAATCAGCGGTAATCAAAATTTTGTGATAAAATGCAAAAGCTCATCAATCCATCAAAAGATTGGTGAGCTTTTTGTTTAAACAGCTGCTAGTTGTTTGGAACAAAGAACAATTTCATTTTCGACTACATCAGCAACCAAACAAGCACCCTCACAAGCAGTGCCGTCTAAAATGGCATCTGCCATTGCTTGCTCCACAGCACGCACAATATGCTTGCGCAATTCCCGTGCACCATATTCTTTTTTGCTTTTTTGTGCCAAAAATTCCACTGTTTGTTGTGTGTGTGAAAGGGAATATCCCTGATGTTTGGCTCGCTGTTCCAACTCAAATAAAAGTTTTTCTGCAATTTGTTCCAGTTCATGGGTTTGTAGTGGGTGGAAAATTACAATTTCATCCAATCGACCCAACAACTCAGGACGAAAATATTCTTTTGCTTGTTCCAGCGCTGCCTTTTGTGCGGTTTCTGTATTAGGCTCTTTGCCTGCAAAGCCCATTTCGGGGCGATTTTCAGACAACTGTTTTGCACCAAGATTGCTGGTTAAAATCAAAATTGTGTTGCAAAAATCAATGGTTCTGCCTTCGGAATCGGTCAAAGCACCCTCCTCCATGATTTGCAAAAGTAAATTTTGAATGTCTTTGTGTGCTTTTTCGATTTCATCCAACAGCACAATGGAATAGGGCTTGCGTCGGACGGCTTCGGTCAGTTGTCCGCCCTTTTCGTGTCCGATATATCCCGGAGGTGCTCCAATCAAACGGCTGATGCTGTGTGCTTCCATATATTCACTCATATCAAACCGCAGCAATGCTTTTTCGGTTCCAAACCAGCTCTCTGCCAACGCTTTTGCCAGTTCGGTTTTTCCGACACCGGTTGGCCCTAAAAAAAGCATGGTTCCCATTGGACGCCCCGCTTCGCCCAGTCCTGTTCTAGCACGGCGAATTGCTCCTGCCACAGCAGATACAGCCTGCTTTTGTCCAATAACACGCATTGCTAAGCGGTTTTCTAATTCCCGCAGTTTGCTGCATTGCTGTTCTGTGATTTTTTGCACAGGAACACCGCTTGCCCGTGCTGTCACCCGTGCAATGTCCTCCGTTGTTACAATAGCAGGCTCTCCCAACCGTTGCTTTAGGCTGTTTAAGTGTACCGCTGCTGCCGCCTCATCAATCAAATCAACTGCTTTGTCAGGCAATCGTCGAAAGGGAAGATACCGCACCGAAAATTCTACCGCCGCTTTTTGTGTTTCCAGAGGGAGAATTACATGATGATATTCCTCATAGCGTTTACTCAGCCCTTTTAAAATCTCTTGTGCTTGCATAGGTTCGGGTTCATTGACAATGACTCTGCCAAAGCGACGCTCCAATGCGGCATCTTTTCCGATACAGCGACGATATTCGTCCTCAGTGGTTGCGCCCACAAGTTGAATTTCTCCTCGTGCCAAAGCAGGTTTTAGGATTCCGGCGGCATCAATGCTGCCCTCTGCTGCACCTGCACCAACAATTGAGTGAATTTCATCAATAAACAAAATAATATTTTTTTCTCTAATAATATCTTCCAATACATTTTTAAAGCGTTCTTCAAAATCACCACGGTATTTCGTGCCTGCTACCATGCTGGTCATATCCAAAGAAATTACGCGTTTTCCCTGAATTGGCTCTGGTGCATCACCGGATGCAATCAATTGTGCCAGAGCTTCTGCCAATGCGGTTTTACCGACACCGGGTTCACCCACAAGACAAGGATTGTTTTTTTGTCGGCGGCATAAAATCTCTACCATGCGTTCCAGTTCTTCTTCTCTGCCAAATACGGGGTCAAGTTTGCCTTCTGCTGCCATGCGTGTGAGGTCTTTTCCGTAGCGTTCAGTGACTCGCTGGGCACGGGGAGCCATCGCCATACGCAGTTGAATGGGTTCAGTCAGCTTTTGACATTCCTGAACAACAACTGTCTGCTGGATTCCCATACTGCACAAATATTGAACTGCAATGTTGTTTTTATCTTCCAGCACTGCACGCAAAAGATGTTCTGCTCCTGCTTGTCCGGTGGGTGAGCTTTTGCCCAGAATCATTGCCAATTCCAAACTTCGATATGCGTTTAAAGTAAAATCGTCCGGCGTCAAATGTAGTGGTTCACCCACTCCTCTGGCAGATACCCGTTTTGCCAACTGTGAATAGTAGATTTTTCTGGTTGCCAAAAAAGCAGCCGCTTCCCCTTGGTCTTCTTTTAAAATACCCAATAATAAATGAGAGGTATCAGCTGGAATATGTCCCCATTGCCCTGCAATTTCCAATGCCGATGCAACACACTTTGTGGCACAGACAGTGAATCCCTTCAACCACACGCCTCTGTTCCCCCTTTTGTTTGACTTTTGTATAAAAGTATGGGCTGGTTTTGCTTTTTGAAACGCCTTTTAAATGTTTTTTTGAAAAAGTGTTGACATCATATTAAAACATTGATATAATATCGCTGTTAGGATTTGCCGTGGGGGTGTAGCTCACTTGGGAGAGCGCTTGAATGGCATTCAAGAGGTAAGG
>JAHHUF010000008.1 GCA_020024115.1 Anaerofilum sp. | reverse complement strand
CAAGTACAACCAATGCCGATTGCTCCTGCACCTGTATGGCAGGCAATGCTAAGCCCCAACGCTCCACAATAAACATCAAATTGCGGGAATTGTCCTTGCACATAGTTCTGCCAACTTTTGCCCAAATCAGGACTGCCGGAATAGGCAACCTGAACCGTCATGTTTTGGTTTGCAAAGCGGTTTTGCAGGTCGCACCGAACCGCCGAAATCATGGTGTCGGCTGCTTGCCTCATTCCACGCACTTTGCCAAAAGAATCCAGCTTTCCGCCTTGAATCTGCAAAACAGGTTTGATGTTCAGCACTGTACCAATGGCAGCAGCCGCAGGGGTGATTCGTCCGCCTTTTTTGAGATATTGCAGCGTGCTGGGAGTGATGTAAATGCTGGAATTCATCGAATTTTCCTCTAGCTTCTGCACAATTTCAGCGGCAGAAAGACCAAGTTCAATAAGTTTCAGTGCATCCAGAACTGCCATGCGCTGTGTTGCGGAAATTCGCCGCAAGTCCGCAACAACAACCTTACCGTCAAAATCCTGTGACAAAGCAGTTGCAGTGGAGCAAGAGTTGCTCAATCCGCTTGACATGGGAATATGAATCACTTCATCGTAGGATTCCAAAACTTGTTCCCATAAAGATAAAATTGTGTCAGGAGATGGCTGAGAGGTGGTGATGGTGGCACCTTGCTGCTGCAAACGAAAAAATTCTTCCGCAGATAGGTTGATGTTTTCAAAATAAAGCTGCCCATCAATTGTGAAAGGCATGGGAATGACAAAAATTCCAAGTGAATCAGCCTCTTGCGGAGAAATTCCGCTGTTGCTGTCGGTTACAATAGCTATTTTCATACAATGAGAACTCCTTTTATCAAAATCCATAAAAAGAAACATCAAATAAAAGCAGAGCAACGCTCTGTTTTATCCTACACGCTTTGTACTTGTTTGTCAATAAAAAATAGCGTATAATGACAGCAGAAAATCCAAAGCTTACACATATCATAAATCAAATTCATGTTAAAAGCGTGTAATGTGTCACAGAAAAGAGGAGAATACAATGGCACAACAAGAATATGCCCGCGCAAATGCAACCCGTTCAAAGCTGCTGGCAGCAACAATGAAGCTGAGCAAAGAAAAGGACTATGAAAATTTGACTGTCAGAGAAATCTGCAAACAGGCTGGGGTGTCAAATGGGGCATTTTATCACCATTACCAAACCAAAGACCAGCTTGTTTTGGAGGCATTTTTGGATTTTGACGATGCCATTACCCCAGAAATGATGGAAACTTGTGATAACTTGCAGCCATTGGAGGCACTTTGGTATATTTTTGATAATTATATTGAATATATTGTGCAAAATGTTGGTTGTGCAATGGGAGCATATTACCGCCTGCTACTGAAAAAAGAGCAGGAAGGATACCGTGACCCAAGACGAGTGTTTTTGGCTCAAATCGAAAAACATTGTCAACGCTGTCAAAACTGTGGCATTTTTTTGAAAAACAACTCAGCACAAGAATTGATGGAACTGTTTTCACGCAGTTTGCGAGGAATTATTTTTGATTGGTGTTTGTGTCGGGGAAGTTATGATTTGAAACAGCAGATGAAACAGGATATTGGTTTTTTAATCAAAGGGCTGACACAATAAAAAGCTATTACAAAACAAAAATTTTATTTTTAATAAAAATAAGGGTTATTTCCATGATATTTCAGTTTAGACAGGTGGATTGGTTGAAATTTGACAATAATTATATTATACTGTTAAAAGTATAATAGGATACAATATAATTTGTAACAATCTTTACAGGTTAAATTGAAAACTATATTAATAAAATAACGAAATTTATCGCTTATACATATCTTTGAATACACGAAGGGAGAATTTGCACTTATGGCAAATACTGTTTTGGTTACCGGTGCAGACGGCTTTATTGGAAGCCATCTGACTGAACAGCTTGTAAAACGAGGAGAAAAGGTAAAGGCTTTTTGTTATTATAATTCCTTTGGTTCATGGGGTTGGCTAGACACACTTCCACCTGAAATCAAAAACGAAATCGAAGTGTTTATGGGGGATATTCGTGACCCCAACGGTGTGCGCACTGCAATGGAAGGGCAGGACATTGTGTATCATCTGGCTGCATTGATTGCAATTCCTTTCAGCTATCATAGCCCGGACAGCTATGTGGATACCAATATCAAAGGCACTTTGAATGTTTTGAATGCAGCCCGTCAGGTGGGTACAAAACGACTTTTGGTCACATCTACCAGTGAGGTGTACGGCACAGCACAATATGTTCCCATTGATGAAAAACATCCATATCAGGGACAAAGCCCTTATTCTGCAACCAAAATCGGCGCAGACCGTTTGGCAGAAAGTTTTTGGCGCAGTTTTAACCTACCGGTTACAATTGTGCGTCCCTTCAACACTTACGGCCCTCGTCAAAGTGCAAGAGCAGTGATTCCGACCATCATCACCCAGCTTTTGGCTGGCAAAGAAGAAATCCATCTAGGCAGCTTAACTCCTACCCGTGATTTTAACTATGTCAAAGATACCGCAAACGGATTTATCACCATTGCAGGCTGTGAACAGGCAATCGGACAAGAGTTGAACATTGCTACTGAACAGGAAATCAGTATCGGACAATTGGCAGAAGAATTGATTCGACAGATTAACCCAAATGCAAGAATTACCACTGAGCAAGAACGGATGCGCCCCGAAAAAAGTGAGGTAAACCGCTTGTTGGGCAGTGCAGCAAAACTGCACGCTATGACCGGTTGGAAACCACAGTACACTTTTGAACAGGGTTTGGCAGAAACAGTGGAATGGATTCGGCACAATCTTGAACAATATAAAATTGACATTTATAATCTGTGAGGTTTGCTATGGAAAATGCCTTGCAGAAATTGAAACTGTATTGCAAAAAGCCTGTCGTTTATCTAACGGCGGGCTATCTTGCGTTACAAATATGTATGGTGGGGCTGGTGTATTACTGGCGGGTTTTTTATGATTACAGCGGCTCTGCCTTCAAACTAACGGCTTTGTGCTGTTTTATTGCAACAGCTCTTTTTGCAGCTATTTATTTTTTGGCATCTCATGTTAAGACATTTGCGACAAAAGCAGCTGGAATCATTGCATTGTGCGGGATTTTTTTTTGTTTTGCAAATCCACCGCTGCAAGCCCCCGATGAAAGCGTTCACTATCAGCGCAGCTATGCAATCAGTATGGGAAGGTTTGATTTTAACTATGACAGAGGCTATCCCTCGGATGTCAATGCGTTTTTAGCAAGTTTTCCCGGTGCGTGGACAAATGCAATCACTTCCTATTGGGCGCATACTGAACCAGTGACAGGGGATGTGATTGATGCAGGCAGCAGTGCCAATTATCCCATTAAAATAAAAGGCAGTCATCGGGAATGGATGGGGCTGCAGTTTCAGCAATATAGCACATTGAAGCATCAAGCATTGGAAGGCGGACATGAGCCAGTGATGTTTCAGGTGATTCCCTTTTTGCCGCAAGCAATGGGAATGGCACTTGCAAGAATTTTTGGTGCAGATGCGTTGGGTTGTCTGTATGCAGGCAGATTGATGAATTTGGCAGTATATACAGTGCTTTGTTGGCTTGCATTGAAAAATTGCAAACGCTATCAGACGCTTTTTGTGGCTTTTATGCTGCTTCCACTTAGTTTATACTTGGCAGCCTCTTTGAGCTATGATGCAATGTTGCTGGGACTGTATTACCTCACAGCTAGCTACTATTGTGCAGATGAAATCAAGACAAAAGATGTGGTTGTCTTTTTGGTTGCCTTTGTTTTAATGAATGCGGTAAAACCTTGGATTAGCTTGCTATGGTTGGTTCTGCCGCTGGTTTTGCCCCAGAAAGCATGGACAACCAAAATCAAAAAATGGCAGCTTGCACTTATGGGTATGGCAGGAGCCTTGGCAATCACCTTTTTTGTGGAGTGGTATGGCAGAGCCATGCGGTTAAATTATCCGGAAATTGGGCGGATGCTGGGCAGTGAAGTGGTGAATGGCGGCAGTCAGCTCGCATTTGTTTTGCAGAATATCCCTCGAACCATTGCTGTTTTTCTTGGGACTTTATACGAAAATAATTTTTACTTGGGGCAGCTTGGCGTGTTTGGTGCATTGGATTTGGAGCTGCCATTGGTTCAGCTAATGTCTATCATGGTACTCATGCTTGCAACTGCATTGGCTGTACATGAAAAAAGCAGCCTGACCCCCCGTTCTGCATTGGGGCTTGGTATTTTGGCATTGTGTTATATTGCGGCTGTTATGGGAGCATTGTATATCACATATACACCTGTGGGTATGGTGCGTGTATTAGGTGTACAGGCAAGATATATGCTGCCCCCCTTCTTGATGCTGTTTGTGTTGCTTGCGGCTCTGCTCAGTCATGTATTGGAGCCAAAACTGCCGCAGACAACAAAAGCCATTCATTTGGAACTGGGTGTTTCATGTGTAGTAGCTTTGGCTAGTGCAGTTTTGCTGTTTCAACATTATTTTATTGGGCCAGCCTATCTCATGCCAAACTAAAGACTATCTGAAAAATCGAAACTTTCATCTTTTCTACAATAAGCAATATCCGCTGTGTTAAAAATGTGAGGAATCCAGCAAGGATTCCTGCGTTTTTGCCTTGCGTTTACTTGCCTATTGCAAAAAATTCGTTTGGCAAACTTGCCCTTTTGAAAGGAATGAAAATCAATGACAGTTGTTTCCATGCTGCTTATGCTTGTTTGTGTTTATGGATTTTCAGCAGTAATTGTACAATATACAAAAATTTCGGAACAAACAGCACCATTGGCTGTTTTGTCCACAGGCATTGTGTGGCTTACTTTGGCAGGATGTATGCAGCTACTTTGGTTTGGAGGAATGCTCTGGTTTGCGTTGGGGCTTGGGGCGTTTATTTGGCAGGCAATCCAACAAAAACATAGCTTTATACAGCTTTTGAAAAACAGTGGCTTTGTGCTTTTTTTGGCAGGAAGTTTATTTTTGATTGCTTTGTTTACTGTACGCAAGCCAATGTTTTATCAGTGGGATGAGTTTACTTTTTGGGGTAGTGCAGCAAAAGTGACCTTTGAAAGCAACAAACTGTATCCAATGGTGCAGAGCAATATGGTAACAACTGCTTATCCCCCTGCATTGCCATTGTTGATTTATATGTTTCAGTTTTTTGGGAAACAGTTTGCTGAATGGGGTGGTTATGCCGCATATAATATTTTGGCACTTGCTTGTATGGCAACTGTTTACAGCCCAAAAGAAAGCAGTAAATATAAAAATATTCTTTTGCTTGGCATTTGCCTTTTGCTGCCGTGGTTTTTTGAATTTGGAGCAGCCAGTGGCGTTGCATCTACGGTATATCTCAATTTACAGGCAGATTTGACCTTGGGTCTGTTGTTTGGCAGTGCTTTAGCAGTGTATTATCATTCCCGAAAGACAGTGTGGGAATGGGTGCAGATTGGGATGATTCTGGCAGCCTTATCTTTGGTAAAGGATATGGGCTTGGCACTGGGATTGATTGCGGTGGGAATCATGGCAGTGGATTTGCTGTTTGTACAAACTAAATATAAAGCATCCAAACGCATTGCTCAGGCAGGCAGTGCTTTTGTAGGTTTTTCTGCCATTGTGGTGGCTGGTTGGCTGGGGTGGTCAATGTTTGTGGGTGCTGCATCAGGTGAAAATCGCTTTGACCTTGGCAATGCTGGAGAGACCCAAACCTTAGGCATGGCAGAAATGATGATTCACGGCACAAAAGAATTGTTGGGCATTGACCGCACTGCTGAGTTTTCCCAGATGAGCAGTGCAATGGCACACGCTTATCTCAGCAGACGCATTTGTTTGGTTGGCAGTGGGATTGTTGTTACCGGTTTGATATTGGCAGTTTTGGCAGCAGCATTTTTTTGCGGTGATAAACTGCACAAAAAAAGAGTCGTGCTGTATACAGTTGTCAGCATGGCAGGATTTGCAGCCTTTTGGGTCTTTCATTTGTTTTTGTATCTGTATGTATTCAAATCGATGGAAGGGGCAGAATTGAAAGATTATGCTCGTTATTTTATGGAATATTATCTGGGTTGGCTATTTGGAGCATTGGCATTGCTTGCTATGAGTGATTGGAAAAAACGATGGGCAGAATACAGCACTATTGGAATATTTGCACTGATTGGCACAGCAATTATACTGCGTGGACAAACTGTCAATAATTTTATGAATTATTCAGATAGTTTTTATCAAGAACGAGTACAGGTTCAGCAGAGGGCAAAGCGGTTAAATGGTGTTTTGACAGAACAAGATAGAGTTTATCCGATTTTGCAGGGCAACGATGGTACTCGCTGGTATTATTATGGCTACGAGTTGGACAGCTTGCTTTTGAAAATGTATGGTGGTGGTGATGGCACCAAAGAGAATCCATATCAACCCACAACAGCGGCAACATTGACCCAAAACAGTATAGGAATACAGCAATACGAAGTAATCACCAATCAGCAAAATTTGGTTGATTATCTCAAAGAAAGCAAAGCGACAGTATTGTTTGTGGACAGGGCAGATGACTACACTGCACAATTGTTGCAGCCATACACAAAAGGGACAATGGATAACAGTGGTTTGATAGAGCCGACTTTGTATCATATTTTGTGGCAGGGCGATGTTCCTGTTTTTGAACCGATTCCCTTGGAGGTGACACCATGAAAAAACGGTTGAAACAACCTTTGGTGAAAGCCTATCTCATTGCCTTTGCAGTATGGATTGTTTTGTTTTTGATTGGGTATACCAAAAGTTTTTGGAACAGCACAAAAGGCAACAGCGGAGAAATGGCAGTGCCATTTGAGGAGATTCAATTTGTTGCTTTGGTAGACCAAAAGCCCGACAAAGCAATTCCCGAGGGCAATTGGCTTGTTTCCAGTGATTCTGACCCACAAATTCGTTGGAATTGCAATGGGAGATATATTGAACAGATTCAAATGAAAATGAAATCTCTTTGGCCCACCGGAGCGGTGGTGTTGTATTATCGCACGGTTGGGCAGGAAGAATTTTTTCCAACACAGATTGTCTATGCTCAGCAGCAAAAAGATGGCAGCTATCTGTTTGATGTTGGAGGAAAACAACTGGAAGAAATACGCATTGACCCTGCCAGTCAGGGTGGAGTCATTTTGCAGCTTGAAGAAATTCGCACAATTCCAAAAGGGATTCGTGCAATTGTACCCAGTTGGCAGCAGTTGGCAATGCTTCTGGGGCTGCCGCCTGTCTTTTTGGCAGTTTGGCAAATCGGTTTGAAAGATGTTTTATCTTGGTTTAAGTTGAAAATGAAGAAAAATAAAGGGTAATCAAAAGGAGTTTGCAATGCAAGTTTTTGATGTAGTGATTGCATTTGCAGCACTGTTAGCAGTGTGTTTATTTTTGAATCAAATATGCAAAATGCAGGGAAGTTTGACCCCGCTTGCTGCAATCAGTATTACAATGCTTTGGTTTAGTTTGGCAGGTGTTCTGGATTGCTTGGTTTTGATGGGGTATCTGTATTATGCTGTTTCTGTTGCATTAGGCTTTGCTGCAATTTGGGATATTATCAAAAAGAAACAAATCCAGATTTTTACAGCGGGTTTTTGTTTGTTTTTTGGGTTAAGTGCTGTATTTTTAGTCTATTTGGCGCTTCGTCAGCCGGTGGTGTCTGTGTGGGATGAAATGTCCTTTTGGGGTACGGCTGCCAAAATGACAAAGCTGGACAATACATTGTATACTGTCAGTCCGCTTTCTCAAATTTGGGAATGGACAGCAACCCAGAAACCAGGCATGATTGCACTGGGATATTTTATACAGTTTTTTGGCAGTAGATTTTTTGCATGGAAACTGTATTTAGCGTATGATATTCTGCTGTTTGCCTGCTTTGCTTCGATTGTCGGAGGATTGGAAAAAACACGCTGGAATGTGTGGATTCCAGTTGCAAGTGCAGCTTTTTTGAGCCCTTGGTTTTTTACCATCTATCAAAGAGAAACAACTTTGCGTCCCGTTTATATGGACTCTTACGGCGACATCCCGGCAGGTGTGCTTGCCGCAGGGGCAGTGGCGTTTTGGCTTTGTTTGCACCAAACCAAAAGCAAAGGGCTTTGGGCTTTGCCTGTCATTTTAACCGCAGCAATGTATATTAAAGATAACACATTACCCATTGCTCTGATGGCGTTCGGCATTATTGCGTTGGATGCTTTTTTCTTTGGTTTGCCTGTTGAAATGGATACCAAAACCAGTGTGAAATATTTAAAACGAGTAGGTTTTTGTGTTTCTGCCATTTTTTGCATGGGTGTCGAATATTTAGTCTGGAACTATCACGCAGCAGCAGCAGTACAAATGCGTGCAGAGCAGGGCGGACTGGGCAGTACCAGTATGGCATTGGGTGAAGTGCTGAAAAATGGTGTGCAAATGATGGCAGCCCCTGCCAGTGTTTCCCCTGAAATCACAGAGCGATATGGGGCAAAGTTTGCACAAGTGTTCACAGATATGGCTCACGCATTTTTTAAAGTATCCATTACAATGGCAGGGCCTTGCTTGACTGCATTGATTTTAATTGCAGCCATGTTTGGTGCGGTGGTATTGTTTGGCAAAAAAGGCACTCGTCTGCGCAGCGGCATTTTGAGTGGTGCAGTTTTGTTGGGCTTTTTTGCTTATTATCTGGTGATTGTGTTCAGCTATGTGTTTATTTTTAAAGATTTTCAGGCTGCCAGTTTGGACAGCTACAACCGCTATATCTATCCTTACCTTTTATTTGCTTTTTTGGTTGCATTGGCGTTTTTGGCAAATGCAGCCCAGCAGCAAAGGCGTTTTGAGCCATTGACAGGGGTTGTGTCAGGTTTGGCTGTTGTAATGTTGGTTCGTTTTTCCACGCTGATGATGCCTCAGTTTACCATCTTGGGGTATCCTGAGCCATATTTTAACGAAATGAAACAAAGCGAACAAAATGCACAAGCGGTCACACAGGCTGTGCCACGAAATTCGCGGATTTTTTATGTCTATCAGGGGGACAACGGAGAACATTGGTTCCGCCAGTCCTATAACTTGCTGCCCCTTTTGACCGACCCCAGCGGCTCGGTGGATGAGCAAAAAGGCTGGTCAGGTGGTATGGGTGGCACCTTTGGGCTTGCTGAACTTGCAAATGGCGATTTGTACTATCATCCCTATACGCCACAGCAGTTATCATCTTATTTGATTGAAAGTAAATGCGATTATTTGTATATTGAGCAATTAGATGAAATTTTTGAGCAAAGTTACGCAGAACTGTTTGAAGATGGTTTGAAAAATGCACAAAATAAACCGGTGTTGTATCAAATCAATCAAAAAGGTGACTCTGCATGGATGACACTTGTAGAACTGGAGGTGACAGAATGAAAAAAATCAATGTTTTTTTTCAAAAATGTTGCTGTCACCTTTTGATTTTGTGTTATAGTGTATATATCCTGTTTCAGCTTTTGTCAGGTTTGACAGGGTTTGTTTTGGATATGGGGTTGAAACATCAAGGCAAATTGGACTGTAAAACTCTTTCTGTACAAGAGTTTGAATTGGTAAACATGATACAGGAAGGGCAAGGCTGGCGTAGCCAAAACGCTGACCCACAGCTTTTGTATCATTTGGATGGATATGCCTTGAATTTGAAGGTGAAAATGAAGTTTGATGCAACCCCGGGCGAACTGGACTTGTACTATACTGAAAAACCAGGCGAAGATTTTGACAAATATCGCCGTGTATGGGCAGTGCAGCAGGAAGATGGAAGTTATTTGTATACACTGCCACGCACAAAAATTGATATTCTGCGGTTAGACCCTGGTAGTGCTGAAAATTTGGGAATTATGATTGAAGAAATCACCATCAATACCCCTGCTGGGATTGACCGTTATTTTGATTTGAGTTTAAACGGGTTGTTTTGTCTGTTGCTGTATCCAGCATTGGCGGCAGCTTGTTTGCAATATATTATAACGCTGTACACCGATGTTCGGGCAGCGCACAATGGGAAAGGAAGTTTTGAACAATGACCGAAAAAACCTTTATCCCTCTCTCTGTTCCCAATTTTTCGGGAAAAGAAAAGGAATATGTCAATGATGCAGTTGTCAGCGAGTGGGTGTCTACCGGTGGCAGTCTGGTGCCAAAGTTTGAGCAGGCAATTGCAGATTATGTAAAAGTAGACCGTGCTGTTGCCTGCAACAGCGGCAGTTCTGGGCTGCATCTTTCCATGATGATTGCAGGAATTGAAAAAGGGGATGAGGTGCTGGCACCTACCCTGACATTTATTGCAGCGGTCAATCCCATTCGTTATGCCGGAGCAGAGCCGATATTTATTGGCTGTGATGACAGCCTTTGCATCAGCCCCAAACTGGTGCAGGAATATTTGGAAAAGAACGCAAAAATGCAGCAAGGACGCTGTATCAACCAAAAAACAGGTGCATGGATTAAAGCAATGGTGGTTGTTCATGTGTTTGGCAATTTGGCGGATATGCCAGCCTTGATGGAAATTGCAAAACAGTGGAACCTGATTGTGGTGGAAGATTCTACCGAAGCACTGGGCAGCTATTATACAGATGGAATTTATGCAGGAAAATATGCAGGTACCATCGGTGATGTGGGTGTGTACAGCTTTAATGGAAACAAAATCATCACAACCGGTGCAGGCGGAATGGTGGTTTCCAATCATGCAGATTGGGCTGAACACGCAAAGCATCTTTCCACCCAAGCAAAAACAGACGAATTGAATTTTGTTCATGATGAAGTGGGCTATAACTATCGCCTGACCAACTTGCAGGCTGCTTTGGGGTTGGCACAGTTGGAACAGTTGGAAGGTTTTATTGACCACAAAAAAGAAATGTATAACTTTTATTTTGAAAAGCTGAATGGAAAAAATCACTATAAAATTTTGCCATTCAGAGAGAATACACGCAGCAATCATTGGTTTTACAGCCTGTTTGTAGAGGACAGCCATCCGCTGCATCGGGATGAAATCATTCAAAAATTACAGCAGGAGAAAATTCAGACACGCCCCATTTGGGCTTTGATTCAAGACCAAGCAGATTATCCCAAGAATGAAGTGTATGGAGATGCTTTGGCATATCACTATTTAAAACACATTGTAAACTTGCCTTGCTCCACCAATTTGACGAAAGAGGATGCACAGCGAGTGGTGGATGTTTTGCTGAGTTTGTAATTGTTCGAGAGGAAACGGTGGATTATGAAAATAGAAGATATTATTCTTTGCCCAAATGCAACTGTGCTTGATGCAATGCGTCAGCTAGATGAAACAGGCATGGGAGTGCTGTTTCAGGCACCTGATGGGGTTTTGAACGGTGTTTTGACTGATGGGGATATCCGTCGTTATATTCTGGCAGGTGGAAAGCTGGAAGGAATTGCGTCTGAAGCAGTGAATAAAAGCCCTCGGTCACTGTTGATGGAGCATCGGGGACAGGCAAAGGCGATTATGCTGAAAGAATGTATCAAAGCATTGCCATTGCTGGATAAAAACGGCAGAATTCAAGATGTTCTGTTTGCAGATGGGCTGGATATTGATACCCGAAAACAAGCGGATTTGCCTGTTGTTATGATGGCTGGGGGATTGGGCAGCCGCTTATACCCCTATACCAAAATTTTGCCCAAACCCCTGATTCCCATTGGTGATATGCCAATTGCAGAGCATATTATCAATCGTTTTGTAGATGTAGGCTGCACCAACTTTTGGATGGTGGTAAACTACAAAAAAAGTATGATTAAATCCTATTTCAATGAACTTGAAAAGGGGTACCAGCTTCAATATGTAGATGAAGATAAACCGTTGGGAACTGGCGGTGGCTTGTCTTTGCTGAAAGGCAAGCTGAATAGCACATTCTTTTTGACCAACTGTGACATTTTGATTGATGCTGATTTTGCTGATGTGTATGAATTTCATAAAAACAGTGGCAATTGGGTGACAATGGTGTGTGCAGTCAAGCATTTTACCATTCCTTATGGTGTTGTCAATCTGTCGGATGATGGGCAGATTCAGGAAATGCAGGAAAAGCCCGAAATGAACTTTTTGACCAACACAGGAGTCTATGTGGTTGAGCCACAGGTGATTGATTTGATTGAGCCGGACACTCCAACCCCTTTCACTGATTTGATTGACCGTGTCCATCAGCATGGTGGCAGAGCAGGGGTGTATCCTGTCAGCGAGCAAAGCTGGATGGATATGGGGCAGTTGGAAGAACTGGAAAATATGCGTCGCCGTTTGGAGCAGCACTAAAACGAAAAGGAGATTCTTTCCATGAGCATTTTAATTATTGCCGAAGCAGGTGTAAACCACAACGGCAGTTTAGAATTGGCAAAAAAACTGGCATTGGCAGCAAAAGAGGCAGGGGCGGATATTGTTAAATATCAAACGGCTGTGCCCGAGCTGGTGATTTCAAAGTTTGCAGAAAAGGCAGATTATCAAAAGCAGCAGACAGGGGAACAGGAAAGCCAACTGGAAATGGTGAAAAAAATCCATTTTGGGTTTGGGGAACATCGGGAATTGAAAGAATATTGTGATTCCATTGGGATTGAATATCTTTCCACACCATTCGATTTTCCTAGTATTGACTTTTTGGAAAGCATGAACCCTCCTTTTTATAAAGTTCCGTCAGGAGAGATTACCAATTTGCCTTATTTGGAAAAAATCGCCTCTTTGAAAAAACCGGTGCTGATGTCTACAGGCATGAGTGTGCCACAGGAAATTACCGAGGCGGGGGGAGTGCTGAAAAAAGGTGGTTGTCCCAAAGTGACCATTTTGCACTGCAACACCGAATATCCAACCCCTTACCAAGACGCAAACTTGACTGCAATGGCGGATTTGGCAGAGCTAACAGGCTGCGAAGTTGGTTTTTCAGACCACACTTTAGGTATTGAATGTGATATTGCTGCTGCGGCATTGGGTGCAACTGTGATTGAAAAGCATTTCACTTTGGACAAAACAATGGAAGGTCCTGACCATCAGGCAAGCCTTGAGCCGCAGGAACTCCAAGCAATGGTGCAGGCTGTACGAAACATTGAAAAAGCATTGGGAAGTGGCAAAAAAGAGGTTTCGGCAAGTGAAGCAAAAAACAAACCCATTGCCCGAAAAAGCATTGTGGCAAGCCGTGCCATTGCAAAAGGGGAAGTTTTCAGTGTGGACAACCTCACCACAAAGCGTCCGGGTGATGGTATCAGCCCAATGAAATGGTACGATATTTTGGGCTGTGTCGCAAAACGGAATTTTGCAGAAGATGAAAAGATAGAGCTGTAATTGGCAAAAACAAGGGTGTGACAAAATGAAAAAAAAGCGGCTTGCAGTGGTGACAGCAACCCGTGCAGAGTATGGTTTGCTGCGCAGAGTGGTTCAAAATCTGTTGAAAAGTGACAAGATTATACCAGAAGTTATTGTAACAGGGGCACATCTCAGCCCTTTGTATGGCAATACTGTGCAGGAAATCGAAAAAGATGGAATCCCCATCGCACACAAAGTGGATATTTTAAAATTTGGCACTGGTGAACTGCAAACTGCCCAGACCGTTGCCTATACCATACAGCAGTTTTCGGAACTATTTGCAAAGACAAAGCCCGATGCCTGTATGGTGCTGGGAGACCGCTATGAGATATTTGCGGTTGGTTCAGCGGCTGCAATGCTACACATTCCGCTTGTTCATATCAGCGGTGGAGATGTCACACTGGGGGCTGCGGATGAGTGGTTCCGCCATTGTCTCACCAAGATGGCAAGTCTGCATTTTCCATCCTGTGAAGAATATGCAGAGCGTGTCATTCGTATGGGAGAAGAACCTTGCAGAGTGTTTAATGTGGGGGGACTGGGGGACGAAAATATTCGCAAACTTTCGTTGATGTCACTGGAAGAACTAAACCAGAGCCTTGATTTTGACTTGAAAGAAAAAAAGTTTGGGCTGGTTACCTTCCACCCCGAAACAACAGGACAGGCAAAGCCCCTTGACCAGATGCAGCAGCTTTTGCAGGCAATGGAGCAGTTGCCCAACATTCAATGGTTGATTACAAAATCAAATGCAGATGCAGGTGGTGAGCAAATCAACCAGTGTATTGACCGTTGGTGTCAGGGACGAGAAAATGCAAAGGCGTTCACTAGTTTGGGGGTTGTGCGTTATCTTTCTGCCATGAAATATGCGGCAGTTGTGGTGGGGAATTCTTCCTCTGGCGTGGTGGAAACACCAACTTTTGGAGTGCCTGCCGTGAATATCGGCAACCGTCAAAAGGGTCGAATTTTGTGTGATAATGTTTTATGCTGTCAGGCGGAAAAAACAGAAATAGTGTCTGCTTTACAGACCGCTTTTTCAGAGAAGTTTATCGAAAAAGCGGCACAAACCGTCAACCCATATAATGGTGGAGATACAGCACAGCGCATTTGCAGTGTGCTGGAGGAAAAAATGTTCTGTGAAGAATTTACACAGCCAAAAGGCTTTTATGATGCAATTTAAGCAATATCAATACCTCTAAAAAGGAGTGAATTGAAATGAAGATTTTAATTGTGGGATTGGGAAGCATGGGCAAACGCCGTGCAAGATTGCTGAAAGGCATTGACCCATCCATTCAAATTTCGGTGGTAGATAATACTGAGTTTCGTCGAGCAGAGGCAGCAGGTCTGGGCATGACAGCTTATCCATCCATCAAAGAAGCATGTGAATGTGAAACATTTGATGCAGCATTGGTTTGCACAGCACCTTTGAGCCATGCTGTCATTATCAAACAGTTGCTTGAGCAAGGAATATCTGTTTTTACAGAGTTGAATTTGGTGAAAGATGGCTACGAAGATGCCATTGCTCTTGCAAAAGAAAAAGGGCTGACCTTGTTTTTGTCTTCAACCATGCTGTATCGCGGAGAAGTCCAATATATTGCCAGCAAGGTGAAAGAGTTTGACAAAAAGGTCAACTATATTTATCACATTGGACAATATCTGCCTGATTGGCACCCATGGGAAAACTATCGCAACTTTTTTGTTGGAAACAAACGCACAGGTGGTGTTCGGGAAATCTTTGGCATTGAACTGCCTTGGCTGACCGAAACTTTTGGAGATGTTGTTTCTTTTCATGTGGAAAAAGACAAAATCAGTGATTTGGAAGTGGAATATGAAGACAGCGTTTTTGTAACCTTGCGCCATGCAAGCGGTGCAAAAGGAATGCTGGCAGTGGATGTTGTCAGCCCCAAAGCGGTGAGAAATCTTGAAGTGTTTGGTGAGGGTCTGCATCTGTTTTGGGAAGGCAATCCAAAAGCACTGTATCAGTATGATGTAAATAATCAGGAAAAGATTGCAGTCAACACCTACACAAGCTATGAGCATGACAGCCGCTATTCTGATAATATCGTAGAAAATGCGTATGTGGATGAACTGTCTAACTTTTTGGCAGTGCTGAAAGGTGAGCAGGAGGCTCGATACAGCTTTGAAAAAGATTTGAAAACTATTGATTTGATGGATAAAATCGAGGGGGCAGAATAAATGCGGGCATTATTTGTAGGGCTGGGAAGCATTGGGACAAGGCATCTGCGAAATCTGACCGCTTTGTGCAAAGAAAAAGAAATCCCGTTGGAGTGCTGGGCATGGCGTTCCGGAAAAAAAGAACTTTCCGATGAAGTGAGAGGAATGCTCAAAGGAGAGTTTTTTGAGCTTCCGCAAGATGAAGAATGGGATATGGCATTTATCAGCAATCCCACTCATCTGCACGCTCAGGCACTGAGCTGGCTGAAAGGGAAAGTGGACAGCTTTTTTATTGAAAAACCTATTTTTGATTCCACAGACTATTCTTTGGCAGATTTGGGGCTGAAACAGGGACAAAAAGCATATGTGGCAGCCCCTATGCGTTGGTGCGGAACTTTTTTGGCATTGAAAGAACAGATGAAACAGTTCAACCCATATTCTGTCCGAGTGATTTGCTCTTCCTATTTGCCTGATTGGCGACCAAATGTGGACTATCGACAGGTGTATTCCGCTCATAAAGATATGGGCGGTGGTGTTACCATTGATTTGATTCATGAATGGGATTATTTGGTGGATTTGTTTGGTGAGCCGTTGGAATGTGTGAATTTTAAAGGCACATATTCTCATCTGGAAATTGACTCAGACGACCTTTCGGTGTACATTGCAAAATATCCCACCTTGTTGGCAGAGGTGCATTTGGACTATTTTGGAAGAACCTATCGCCGCAGTATCGAGCTGTTTTGTAAAGAAGGGACAGTCATTGCTGATTTTGGCGAGGGCAGATTGACTCTGGCAGACAAAACAGTTGAGCAGTATCCGGAACCGGTCAATCGCCGTTATGAGCGTGAGATGGAATATTTCTTGGATTATAGTCTGTATGGCACAGGAGAAAGCATCAATCCTCCAGCACAGGCATTGGCAGTATTAAAGTTGACATTGGGGGAATAAACGCATGAAACGATTGTTAATTACCATCTGTGGGAGAGCTGGAAGCAAAGGGTTTCGCAATAAAAATTTGAAAACTTTTTGTGAAAGACCTCTGGTATATTACACACTTTCAGCTGCAATGCTGTTTAAGGCAGAACGACCGGATATAGCAGTAGATATTTGTTTGAACACTGATTCTGCATTGCTGGTGGAACTGGTAAAAGGGAAATATCCCGAAGTTACCTATATTCAGCGTGAAGCTGCACTGAGTGGTGATGCTGTGCCGAAAATGGCTGTGTTTCAGCAGAGTTTGCGTGAAATGGAAAGAAAAACAGGCAAACAGTACAATTATGTGATGGATTTGGACATCACCAGCCCATTGCGCACTGCAAAAGATGTGCAAAATGCGTTTGAAGAAAAAGAAAAGCGTCAGGATTTGGACTTAGTCTTTAGTGTGACTGAATCTCGCCGCAATCCCTACTTTAATATGGTCAAAAAAGTTGGTGACCATGTGGAAAAGGTGATTTCCAGCCCATTTACCGCAAGACAGCAAGCCCCCGAAATTTACGATTTGAATGCAAGCATCTATGTGTTTGAACGCAAATTCTTGGCAGAAAATAAAACAGGAATCTTGTGGGATGGAAAAATTGGTGTAACCAAAATGATGGATACAGGAATTTTGGATATTGATTCAGAAGAAGATTTCCGCTTGATGGAAGTAATTGCAAAATATTTGTATGAGCAATATCCTGATTTTGCCGCTGTGCGGAACAGTATGCGTAAATAAAAGAATAAAGAGGAGGTTTTGATGACACAACAGCAAATTCAACTGAAAATTGAGTCATTTTTAAAGTATGCAGATAAGCGTTTGCTGGATTCTTTCCCTTTGCCGGGGGGACGGATACGTTTGTTTGCAGCAAATCCCGTCAGCTATGCCTGCAATTATGCTGTTATCACTCAATGGCTGGATGTAGATGAAACTATTGAGGCGGCAGAAGAAGAATTTTTGGGCAGAGAGATTTCTCCTTGTCGGTTTTATGGTGCACCAGACAGTGTGGATTTGGAACAGCTTCGTCCTGCATTTGTACGGCATGGGTATTCTGTTAAAGTGATGAACCAACTGCACATGATGGCTCTCACTCGTCCAGCCTGTCAGGTGGAAAGTGCAGACTGTCAGCTTTATTGGAAGCGGCAGGAACTCTCCTCTCAAGAGCAAGCCTTTGTTTTGGAAAGTGCAAATGGTGCATTTGCCTTGCGGCATATTCAGCGGGAGTTGCGCCGAGGGGGCGGAAAAATGCTGTTTGCCATGCAGAAGAATGTTTTAGTTGCAGGGCTTTTGTATGTTGAGCAGGGCGACACCGCAATGCTTAGCGATGAGTATACAAAACTGGATTATAATAATTTGGAATTGGTGCAGACTATGATTGCACAGGCGGCAACTTTGTGCCAAAGCGAAGGAAAAAAGCTGCTATTTGCAAGAGTAAAAGGAGAGAAGGCGTTTGCATCCTATCAAACAATTGGCTTTGAACCAATCCCAACAACACCAATCTGGTGGGCAGTTAAAGGAAAACTGCCTGCATGGTTGGCAGAGCAGTAAATGAGCAAAAGGGGAAATCACCATGCAGCAGCAAAGTGTGTTAGAATTGGCAGTGCAGGCAGGAGAAATTTTGCTTGAAAACGGTGCTGAGGTTTTTCGAGTTCAGCAAACAATGGAAATTATGGCGGCTGGCTATGGTGCAGATGAGTTTCATGTGTATGTACTGACCAATGGAATTTTTGCCAGCATGCAGGAAGATGGAAAAAACCATGTGGCGAGGCTGGAGAATGTTCCCCAATCAAGTGTACATCTTGCAAGAGTGGATGCTGTCAATTCATTGTCACGCAAAATTGCACAGGGGCAGATTTCGATGGAAGATGCTTTTGCAGAGTTGGAACGAATTCGGAATATCCCGATTCTGTCTTTGCCGTTGCAAATGCTTGCGTGTGGTGCAGGAGCAGGCTTTTTTACACTGATTTTTGGTGGAAATTTGGCAGATTTTGCCTGTTCTTTTGTAGCAGGAATTTTACTTCAATTATTTTTGTGCAAAGCGGAAAAATATAAAATCAATAAAATCATCACAAGGCTTTTGGGGGCTGCATTGGTCACAGCAGTTGCAGCAATTTGCATTATCACAGGGGCAGGGCATGATATGGATAAGATGATTATTGGCAGCATTATGCCGCTTGTGCCTGGAATTGCAATGACAACTGCAATCCGTGATTTTTTCAATTCTGATTACCTTTCTGGAACAATCCGCCTGATGGATGCCTTAATTATTGGTTTGTCCATTGCAACCGGTGTGGGTGCAGTTCTTGGCTTTGCAGCAGTTGCTTTGGGGGTGAGATTGTGAGCCTGACCGAGTTTATCTACCAGTTTTTCATTTCTTTTTGTGGTACCATTGCTTTTGGGGCATTGTTTCAAGTGCCGTTAAAACAGTATGTCTTTTGTGGTATTACAGGTGCCGCAGGGTGGGTGCTGTATGTTTGGATGATGAGGGTTCAGCCATCGCCGGTGTTTGCCAGTTTGGTTGCGGTACTGCTTTTGACTGCTTTGGCACGCTTGTTTTCCACCCGAAGAAAAGCACCTATCACCGTTTTTTTGCTGTGTGGTATTTTCCCACTGGTACCCGGAGCGGGTATCTATTACACCGCCTACTATTTCATTATGGGCGAAACAACCCTAACTATGATAAAAGGTGCTGAAACCATCAAAATTGCAGGTGCTTTGGCATTGGGGATGGTTTTGGTGCTTGGCTTACCAAACGGATTGTTTCAGCCGATTTTTCAAAAGAAAGTAACCCAAAAGCACTGAAAAACGAAATTTTGTTTTTGCAATAAGATGGGGATTGCAGCCCTTTTTGAAAAAATAGCAATAAAAAACCAGAGAGGCAGTTCATTTTGCCTTCTCTGGTTTTTTGTTATTCTAAACGATATTGCAGTTAAGCTTGAGAATTGGCTTGAGTAAACTCAAGGTTGTCAAAAGAAGCTACATCCTGAGTGGCTGTTTCTTTTGGATAATAGGTCATCTCAACCTTGTCGCCTTCTTTGGTCAAAGCCAGCTCATCGGACAAGCTGCCTTGAATGGTAAATAAAAGTTCCTTATATTCATTCAAAACAATATAGTATACAGTGCCGGCACTGGAATACTCACTGCCAATTCGCTGGATTGTGCCTTTAATAGTTTTTAAATCTCCGCTGATGTTTCCGACAGACTGTCCAGTAGGGGAGGAACGCAATGATTTTTCATAGTTCAAACGAGCCTCCTGAATGGTTTCACCAACACCTACTGTCTGATAATCCTGCACCGAAACATAAGCATATTGCTTAATCAATCCTTCAGCATCTTTCAAGGTCATAAAATAGGTTGGCTGGCTGTTCAGGTTGATAATCAATGGGAATGCAGCCTTATATCCAAATTGCTGCACTTCGCCTTCGGCAGAACGCTGGGCAGCAGTTTCGGTTGCACCACTGATGCGATACATGTGAGGCTCTTTAGTTACCATGTCCACCATAACAAAGCCAATTGCACTTTGGTCTCCGCCAACACTGGTCAAACCTGTGAACAGATAGCAGCGGCCATTGTTATACAAAATTGTTTCGCCCTCAGAGGTGCGGTATTTGTCTTTGTCACTGAAGTTCAGATAGCCATGAACATATTCACCTTTATTATTCAACTGAGCCATAATAAAGTTTTCCGGCTGAACACGGTCAACCCATTCAGGTAAATCGTTGATAGAATACATATTGCTTTCGCCGGTTGCACAGTCCATTACCACAGCACCGGTTGCCTCTGGCAGAGAGAATCCACGCAGATTTTTGTAGGTTGTGATGACCCAATAGGGACGGCCGGTGTCGTCAAGTTCAAAACTGGGGTCGGTGATTCCGGTAAAAGGAGCAGCGGTAAATCTTGCCCAAAATTGTAAATCCTGCCACAAATATGCACCAGGCTGATATTTGATTTGATAGCCGTCTACATATTGAACATCCTGCGGATTGGTGGCAGAAACTGTGATGTATCCGGGGGTTCCGTCCATATTTGTGAGCCATTTGAAAAATCCGGAATGATAGGTTGGTACTGCCCAGATAAGCTGCCCATTCACCTGCTGTAAGGTGGGCTCGCCCAGAACAACCTGACTGCCTAAACTGGGGCGTTCGCCCAGCTTTTTGTCAGCCAGTTTTTCTGCCATGCGTTTGTCAACAATAGGGAGCTGGTTGGTGTTCACAGTGTCAAAGTCGCTGGCAAAATCCATTTCTGTCAAAGTTGGCATCTGGTCACGAAATGCGTTCACCTGAAACAAAACCGATGAACCAATCAAAACCAGAAAATAAACTGCCCAGATACTTCCAACTACGATAACAGGCCAGCGCTGGGGCTTTGCGTTGCGGACAAAACTGATATTCGGCTGCCCATTTTGATGGTTCACCACCATCAGTTTACCCACACGATCCAATGTGAAAATCAACACAAGAGCGGTGATTAACACACAATAGATAAATGCGGATTCAGGATACAGTGGGTTCAGGTTCATTTGATTTACAAGCACATACAATGCAAACAAAACAAATGCTCCCAACACTGCAAGACCCTTCCATTTTTTCATAGATAAAAAACTCCTTTATTTATATAAAATATTGATTGGAAAAATTTGAAAGATAGGTCGAATCATATTTATTATAAAGGATAATGAATGAAAAAGCTATAAAATTTATGTGTATATTGTAATGAAAATGTGAAATGAATAAAATTGAGAACAAATATGATGTTAAAATTTTGAGTTGGCATTATAAAACAACAGGATGAAAAATTTACAAAAAAGCAGAAAAAGACAGGTAATGAGATTATATTGACACCTATATTTCAAAGTATTATAATTTAAACTGTATAGCAATATGGGATTTTGAAACAATAAAGGAGATACAGCAATGGATTTTATAATGCCAAATAATTTGGGCCGTCAATATAATTTGCATGCTCAGGAATATGAAAAAAGGGCGATTGAAGTGCTGCGTAGTGGCTGGTATATCCTTGGCAACGAAGTGAAAGAGTTTGAAAAGGAATGGGCAGCTTATATTGGTACACAACACTGTGTGGGTGTTGCAAGTGGCTTGGATGCGTTATGGATGAGCTTTCGCATTTTGGGAATTGGTGAGGGCGATGAAGTCATTGTTTGCTCCAATGCTTATATTGCATGTGTGATGGGAATTTCTATGAATGGTGCAACACCTGTGTTTGTTGAGCCAGATGAATATGATAATCTTGATGCAGATAAAATCGAGGCAGCAATCACCACAAAAACAAAAGCCATTCTGGCGGTTCATCTGTATGGACAGGCATGTGATATGACAAAAATTATGAATATTGCTCAAAAGCATCATCTGCGTGTGGTTGAGGACTGTGCCCAAAGCCATGGCAATCATTGGAACGGGAAAACAGTCGGCTCTTTTGGTGATATCGGTTGTTTCAGCTTTTACCCCAGCAAAGGCTGTGGGGCATTTGGCGATGCTGGCTGTATCACAACAAACAGCGAAGAAATTGCAGACAAATTTAGAGTGTTCCGCAACTATGGCAGCCGTGTGCGGTATCAAAATGAAGTGGTTGGAACAAATAGCCGCTTGGACGAGCTTCAGGCAGGTTTGCTGCGTGTAAAACTGACACATATGGATGAGTTTAATGCAGAAAGGGTTAAAATTGCCCAGCGATATACCAACGAGATTTCAAACCCGTTGATTCATTTGCCAAAAGTTCGCCCCAACGCAGACTCTACATGGCATCAGTATGTGATTCATGTTCCAAAATACCGCGATGAATTGGCGGCATATTTGAAAGACAATCAAATCGGAACCATCATTCACTATCCCATTCCCCCACATTTGAGCGAGGCATACGCATATTTGGGTTATAAGGCAGGGGATTTCCCAATTGCAGAACAATATGCAGACGAAGTTTTGAGCCTGCCTATGTATAATGGAATGACAGAACAGGAACAAACTTATGTGATTGAAAAAATCAATCAGTTTCAACATAAATAAAAACCAATTGTTGAATTGGTGCTTTTAAAGGACAACAGCCGGCTTTCTAATAAATTGGCAAGACAGATGATTGTTTGTGCAGGGTGAACATGACAATGCACAGCTTGATTTGTCTTTTGAGATTTTCTGATACAATTTAAAACTTAAATTGTGCAGGAGTTGTTAGAAAGCTGGCTGTTTTGAGTGTATAAATTCAAAACAAAGGGATAACAGAAAAAGAGGTTGTTTGAAATGTACAAAAAATTCAAAAAAACATTTTTTAATAAAGAGTTCATTTGCTTTTTATTGATTGGTGTGTTTAATACATTCAATGGGGCAGTTTTTTCGTATTTATATTCTGCTGTAATTGATAATGTCAATCTTTCTTTTGTGGCAGGATATATTACAAGTTTGACCATTGCTTATCTATTAAACAGCTTTTTTGCCTTCAAGGAAAAACTCTCGTTCAAAAAAATGATAAAGTTTATGATATCGTATATCCCAAACTTTATCATCCAAAATGGAATGGTTTTTTTGTTCTACAACACTTTGCACTGGCACAAACTTATCACTTATATGATGGCAGCAGCCATCGGTGTGCCGGTAACATTTCTTTTGATTAAACTCTTTGCTTTTAAAAAGAAAGGATAAAACATGCAAAAAAATGCGAAACAATTAAACATAAAACATCGTAATTTTTGGCAAACGCACCCTGCTGCTTTTGGAGCAGTGGTGTTTTTGGCATATACAGTTCTTCAATGCGTTGCACATTGGTCGCTGGTGCTGGGGCAAAACCTGATGAAATGGGATATTTGGCAGGCACATTATCCTGCCACTGTAATGATGGGGGATGCTTTGCGGGGGGGAACCATTCCAATGTGGAACCCACTCATGCTGTTTGGTGTACCTTATTATACAATCGTGGGAATGCCTGTCTGGTATCCAACTACATTATTGTTTGCATGGTTGGGATATACCCCCACTTTGCTGAATATTGAATATGTTTTGCATACTGTATTAGCAGCATTTGGTGCATTTTTGTTTATTAAACAGCAAATGAAAAACTCTGCAATCAAAAAAGAAATTTGCATCCCCATTGCCTTTTTAGCCGGCTTGCTGTATGGAAATTCCGGTGTTTTTTTGTCCAATGCACAGCATATCATGATTATCATTAGTGCAACATGGATTCCCTATGTGCTGTATGCCTATCAAAAATATTTAGAGGAAAACAAACCAATCCATTTAATGCTGTCAGCAGGATTTGCAGCATTGATATTTTTTGGTGGATATCCGGAGTTGTTTTATTATCTATTTGTGTTTTTGGTTCCTTTTACTGTTTATGTAAATTATAAAAAAGAAAAAAGTGTTCTTTATAATATTGGAAATTCTGCCTTGAAATATATTTTTCATGCAGTTCTGACAGTTGCTGCCAGTGCAGCGCTATTGATTCCATTTATTTGTTCCATGTCCTCTTTGGCGCGTACCAATGATATGGGTACGGTGCCTGTTGACATGAACCCTGTTTCGATTTTTACCACTTTGATGCCTGGTGTATCTTCTGTTTTGCCGGATGAGCCAAGTATGGGTGTGTATTATGTGGGTGTTTTTACCCTTGTAATCCTGCCTCTTATTTTTAAAAGTAAATATAAAGATAAGTGGTTTTACTGCATTAGCACAGCAGCTTTTTTTGTGTTGAATTTAGGGGATGGAGCATTTTTTCATTCGTTTTTATATCGCTTTTTCCCGATGTTCACTTCGTTCCGTTTTCCTACAATTTCCAGATGCTTCATGGCTTTGTTTTTGCTGGTGGTAGCAGCAAATTTGTGGAGCGAACTGCTTGACAGCCTGCAAACAGAAAAAATTGAATCAAAACCATTGGTACAGTTGAGTAAAATTCTCACTGTTTCTTTGCTATGCTGTTTTGCAGCAGCATCGGTTTTGTTGTATGTTTTGCAGGTTGGAGCAGAAAATGCAGCAATTGCAGCCAGCATAAAAATTGTTTTGTCAGCAAGTTTTTATGGTGCTTTAATCGCTTTGTCGTATTTTGTGTTTTTCCGCATTGTTCACCAAAAGCTAATAAAACAAGCGACAGCTTGTGTGGCGTTGGCTGGCATGGTGTGCTTTGAAACATTTACATTTGTTTATGCGTATACCCCCTTAACCATTGCACGATATAGCCCCACACAATCAATGCAGAAAATCGGTGGGCCAGAAACAAAAGAGGAGATTGATTTTCAAAAAGCACAGAACAGCCAAAGAAATCGGTCAATTGATTTTTCTCAGGCGGTTCGCACCCAAAACAAACTGGACAGCCAAAAAATTGTGTTTGATAAGACTTTTGATAAAAATGGATATCTGTCATTTGTGCTTGTGAATACTGACAGGTATTTGGATTCCTACAACCACATGATTACCGACGAAAATCCCGTTGTTTATTTTACTTCTAATGTTGTAAATGAAACTATGGAGGATTTGGAATCATGGATGAATAATCCAGCAGTAACTCCAGACCAGATTTATGTTGAAAACGGAATCTTGCCCAAAACCGAAGTTGAGGTTGGCGCAGTTGCAAAACCGAACCAGATACAAAGTGACTTGGCAAGCATAACCAAAACAGATGGAATGGTGCACACACAATACCCCGCAACACAGCCGATGTTGGGAACCGAGTTTTATAAACTGCGAGTATATTTGGAAGAAAGCAACAAAGAAACAGTTGATGTGCAGCTGGTGTTCAATCCTGATTCCAATCCACTCACCATTGCAGGAAACTATCATGTCTATAACAAAGAGACAACAAAGCCCTATATTGATGTTTACTATCCCGATGCAGATGTGTCATATAGCCAAACAGATATTACAATGGCAGAGGAAATTTCTTCGGTGGAATCTTTGAAAATGTCCAGAACGGCCGAAAGTAAGAATGTCACCATTGATGCGTTCAGCTTCAATCATATTGAAATCACTGTGGATGCACCAAAAGATGGCTATTTGACTGTGATGCAGCTAAAATATCCTGGTTGGAATGTAAAAGTGGATGGCGAAAAGGCAAATATCGAAACCATCAACGGCACTTTTATGGGTGTGGCATTGGAGCAAGGAACCCATCATATCGTTTTTGATTTTGAACCGATGGATTTCTTTATAGGAATCGCCATTACCATGTTGTTTGGTGTTGCTTTTATCATTGTTTTGGTTTATCCGTTCTTTGCTAAAAATGCAAACAAAAAAGTGAAAACCAATCGCAAAAAATAGTTGAAACAGGGCAGTGTTACACAAGTTTAATAATAAAAACTGTGAATCCCTTCAAAATGATGTAGCACTGTCCAAAGCAAAAAATGGAAAGACTAGTATTATTGATATCGATATAGAAATATGATATAATATAATACTAAGCGTAAATGTTGAAAAAAGAGAAAACAACTTGAAATCAGCACAATATTGTTGAAAATCAGCATATAGATGGGAGAATACTCATGCAGCACCAATACTCCGCACAAATGGAAAATATTTTGTTGCGTCCTTTGCAAGAAAAGGATATCGAAAAATTAAGGGAATGGCGAAATAATGCACACAATACTGTTTTTTTGCGTAAAATTCCAACAATCACTTCTGAAATGCAAAAACAATGGTATCAAACCTATTTGAAAGATGAAAGCTGTATTACATTCGCCATTGAAGAAACACAGGAGTTGAATTGTGTTGTGGGCAGCATCTGTCTGTATGATTTGGATGAAAAACAATGTGAATGGGGACGCTTCATGGTTGGAGAGACCGCTGCACATGGCAAAGGGATTGGATTGAAAGCGTTGTTGCTTTGTATGCATATCGGCTTTGATAAACTGCATATGGAGCGAATTTATGCCTCGGTGCATGAAAATAATTTGGCTGCACGAAAAGTGGATGATAAAGCTGGCTTTGAAATTTATGGAACACATCCGTTTTTTGATGGCGGAAATGAACTTGAAATCGAATTGACCAAAGAAAGATTCTACAATTTGCATCCTGACATGAAAACTCTTTGAACAGAACTTGGATTGCAAAAGAACATAAAGGAGCTTTAAAAAATGAACAATCATAACGAAGTGCGTATGTTGGAATTTCCTGAAAAAGGCGACAAACGCGGAAGAATGGTAGTTGTGGAAGGAATGCAGGATATTCCTTTTGAAATCAAACGTATTTTTTATATTTATGGTTCTGACAGCGAAGTGGTGCGTGGACAGCATGCAAACAGAAAAAGCGAATTTGTTTTAATCAATGTCGCAGGCAAAAGCAAAGTTAAGGTGTTGGATGGATTGGGCAATGAATCAATTTTTTGTCTGAACAGACCCCACACAGGAGTGTATCTGCCCAACATGGTTTGGAAAGATATGTATGATTTTTCATCTGATTCTGTTTTGCTTGTTTTGGCAAGTGAACATTATGATGCGGACGAGTATATTCGAGATTATGCTGAGTTTGAAAAAGAAGTAATCAAAACAGTAAAAAAATGGTGAAACCATATATCGTATAGCAGGCTATAAAACGAAAGCGAGATTAACTTTATGAACAAACTGTCAATTATTATTCCAGTATATTACAATGAGGATAATTTGCGGCCATTATACGAAGATATGCAGCAAAAGTTGTTTGGAAAAGGCGATTTTGACTATGAATTGGTTTTTGTAGATGATGGTTCAAAAGATAAAAGCTGGCAGGTATTAAAGGAACTGGCAGAACAGGACGAGCATATCCGGTTGTATCATCTTTCTCGCAATTTTGGAAGCCATGCAGCAATTTTGTGTGGACTTTCCCATTGCACGGGCGATTGCGCAGTGGTGAAGGCGGCAGACCTGCAAGAACCAACTGAGATGATTTTGGAAATGTACAACAGTTGGAAAAAGGGAAACAATGTTGTTTTAGCAGTGCGGCAAGACCGCGAAGAAAGTGCCAAACAGACCATGTTTGCAAACTTGTACTATTGGATGGTTCGTAAAATGGCATTGCCCAATATGCCAAAAGGCGGGTTTGATGTTTATCTGCTGGACCGAAAAGTGATTGAAGTTTTGGACCGCATGGATGAAAGAAACAGTGCATTGACAGGGCAGATTTTATGGAGTGGATTCAAAACTGACATTGTGTACTACACACGCTTGGCAAGAGAGATTGGCGTAAGCAGATGGACACTGAAAAAGAAAATCCGTTTGGTGGCAGACACACTGTTCAGTTTTTCTAATTTACCAATTACAATTGTTTCCGGTGTGGGATTTTTTTCCTGTGTGATTTCTGTTATCTGGGCAATTGTTGTGTTGATTTCAAAACTGATTGGGAAAATCGCAGTTTCAGGCTATACCACCATATTTATTTTCCAGCTGCTAAGTTTTGGCATTATCATGATGACAATGGGGCTTTTGGGCAGTTATCTGTGGCGTATTTTTGATGCCAGCAGAAACAGACCTGTTTATATTGTGGAAGAAAATAATGAGAGAAAAAAATCAGATAATAGCTGATTGCTCAAAGTTTATATTGTTTTGCTGCAAATAAAAAGAGATGCTTTATCTGAATGAAATATATAAAATAAATCGTAATAAGGTAAATACCAAAAAAGGTTTTCTGCCTGTTTTTTAGCACAGAGAAGTTTGAATTTAATCTGTGCAGGCGAAGAAATGATGATATTTGAAAATTCGTTTATAGAATATACAATGTCAGAAAAAACGCCAAGGAAATAATATTTGTGAGGTTTTTATATGCACTTTGATGTTTGTTGTTGTACCTATAATTCAGCAAAATGGCTTAAAGGTTTTTTTGAAGCGATGACTGCTGTGGATTATGACAAAAAATGTTTACACTTATATTTTACAGATAACTGTTCTACTGATGACACAATAGACGAACTGGAATCCTATCAAAAATCATTGAAAGATATTTTTGGTGATTTTGAAATCATCAAATCAAAAACCAACAGTGGATTTGGAACAGCAAGTAATACTTCTGCACGAGCAGGAAAAAGCGAGTATGTTTTTTTCTATAATGTGGATACAGCAATTCATAAAAATGCTTTTTGTGAGCTGAAACAGGCGATTTTGAAAGCAGACAAAACAACAGGTGCTTTTGAATTGCGTCAGTTTCCCTTTGAACACCCTAAATATTATGACCCTGTCACTTTAAAAACAGACTGGGCAAGTGGTGCAGCACTTGTTTTGACAAGAAAAGTCTTTGACTTGATTGGCGGCTTTGATGAAAGTATTTTTATGTATTGTGAGGATGTGGACCTTTCGTGGAGAATCCGCATGGAAGGATATGACATTCAATATGTTCCGTCTGCGGTTACAGACCATTTTACAGCAGATGATATTTCTGTAATGAAAAGTTCGCAGATGGCAGGTCAGTTGGCAGGAGAAAAAATTCTGCGACTCAAGTTTGGCACAAAAGGCGATATCAAAGGCTGGGATTTCTATAAAAATGCGTTTGCCCCTCGTCTTGCCAAAGACAAAAAAGCCCGTGAACTGGCTGACAGACTTCTGAAACAAATTGATAAAAACAAATCTTCCTATCGAAGATTTTATCGACAAAAGGTTAAACATAGTGAGTTTGAGCCTGATTTTGTGTCGGGATATACTTTTTTTCGTTCGGGTGCAACCTATATCAATCAACTTCCAACAAAAACACCTGATATTTCAGTGATTATCAGAACATACAACAGGCCAAATGTACTGAAAATTACATTGGAAAACTTGTTGAATCAAACATATAAAAATTTCAGAGTTCTTGTGGTTGAAGATGGTGAAACACCTGTATCAGAAAATGTTGTGGCATCTTTTGCAAACCAATTGAACATTGAATATTTTCCCCTGAAAAGAAGAGCGGGCCGTTGCGAAGCAGGCAACATTGGGTTGTCTAATGTTAAAACACAATATGTGTGCTTTTTGGATGATGATGACTATTTGTTTGCAGACTATATGGAAGTGAATGCAAAGCTGATTGAAGACAATCCAAACTGCAAAATGTTTTGTTCCAGTTCTATTGTTGCAAAAACAAAGAAGTTGAACCAAGACGGCTCAGACTTTGAGTTTGTGGAAAAAATCAACATGGTTGCCAAAGACTTGAGCATTGTAAACTTTTGTTTTGGTAATCCGGTTGCAATTCAATCAGTTGTGTTTGATGTAGAACTGTTCCAAAAGTATGGTGGGTTTGATTTGGAATTGGATGCCTTTGAAGACTGGGATTTGTGGTTGCGGTATTTAACCAATTGTGATGTTGTTTCCACAGATAAAACATTGAGCCTGTTTAAAGTTCCAGCAACCCGAAAAGATTCCATTGCACGAAATAAAGCAATGGAAAATTATCGTGTAAGAATATTTGAAAAACTTGCACAATATTCCACAACAATTACTGCACAGGATATATACAAGTTGTTCTGGACTCCAGACAATTTGGTGGATTATGATAAAGATGAATTTGAGGATTTGCAGAAATCTTCACAGGAAATCCAAAACTCGAATGTTTGGAAAATTGCACAGCCATTTCGCTTTGTCTGCATCGGTTTGCAAATCTTTTTTTACAAACTGTATATGGGAATACAAAGTGTGTTGGGCTTTTTTGGACCAAAGGCTCCTGAAGAAGATTGTGAAGATTATGGTTTGATACAAAATTTTGTTATGCAAACACAGGAATCTAACTATATGAAATTGTTCAGGGCAATAACTGGAAATCGTTCAAAAAAATAATAATAAAGAGCAGAGGATAATGATGAAAAGATTGTTAGCAAGCTGTTTGGCAACTGCTATGTTGGTAACAACATTTGCAATTCCAATCCAAGCGGCAGGAATTGAATCCAAAATTTTATTTGAAGAAACTAATAGTGCGGCACAAAGCGAAAGCACTCTGCCTGCAAGCAGTGAGGAAACCATTCCACCTGCAAGCAGTGAGGAGAGCACTCCACCTGCAAGCAGTGAGGAAAGCACTCCACCTGCAAGTAGCGAGGAAAGCACCCCCCCTGCAAGCAGCGAGGAGAGCACTCCACCTGCAAGCAGCGAGGAAATAATTCCTCCTGCAAGCAACGAGGAAATAATTCCTCCTGCAAACGGAAATTCGGGAAACGCACAAAATCTCATTGCAGCAGGTTTGCAGACATTACCGGATGGTCGTGTTGTTTATGTTCTTCCCAATGGAAGTTATGCAAAAGGGGAACAGAATGTTCCGGGAATTGGCTGGGCATACTTTGACCCCAATACTTTCAATATGGTCAAAAATTCATTTGTAACACTTACAGGTGACCGTTTGGTCTATTATGGAAGCAACGGTGCAATGTTGGTGGGACAACATGAAATTGAAGGGAAATACTATAATTTTGACAAAATAAACGGCAATCTCATTACCGGTGAATTTTATGTAGAGGGCAAGGGTTGGTGTTATATCGACCCTATCACAAAAAAACATCCAAATGGTTTTGTGCATTTGCCGGATAAACGATATATGTACTATCGCGATGGCTTTATGGTGACAGGGCCGGTAGAGGTTGATGGCAAACACTATGAATTTGATAAAATCAACGGAAACATGGTCACCGGTGAATT
>JAHHUF010000079.1 GCA_020024115.1 Anaerofilum sp. | reverse complement strand
AAAAAGAGAAAAAAGTGATATATTCTATTTTACCACGCTTGAAAATATTATCAAGAGGCAAGTTTTCTGGACGATTGTATAAATTGCACAAGGAATGGAAGGAATTTTCATTATTAAGCCAATTGAAAATATTTTTCACAAGTGTTACAATAAGAGCAACAAAACAACAGAGCCACGAATCGCATTTTGGCACTGTGAAAAAAGGGTTTAATCTTAAGGAGGACTACTCTCATGAAAAAAGCAATGGCAGTTGTAATGGCAAGTACAATGGCACTTTCTTTGGTAGCTTGTGGTGGAAATACAACATCTTCTTCAAGTTCCAACACACCCACAGACTCCGGTTCCGGAAGTTCTTCTTCCGCAAAAGGGGATTCCACAGAAATTACATTGTGGACATATCCCATTGGACAGTGGCAGAAAGAAGAAACTGTAAACGGTTTCATTGCTGAGTTTAATAAACAACATCCTGAAATCAAAGTGAATGTGGAATATCTGGACTACAAAAACGGCGATGATAAAGTCACCACTGCAATCGAGGCAAAGAAAACCCCCGACATCATCTTTGAAGGTCCGGAGCGTTTGGTTTCTAACTGGGGCGCAAAGAACTTGATGGTGGATTTGACCGACCTGTGGACAGATGAAGCAACCGCTGACATTTCCAAAACAAGTGAAGCTGTTATGAAAGCCTGCAAGAGCAGCGATGGCAAATACTATGAATATCCAATGTGCATGACTGCACATAACATGGCAATCAACTACGATGTCTTTGAACAGGCAGATGCACTGAAGTATATTGATAAAGAAAATCGCACATGGACAACCGAAAACTTTGAAAAAGCCTTGCAAGCTGTCAAGGATTCCGGTTTGGTTCAAACCCCTGCAATTGTATATTGCGGTGGACAGGGCGGTGACCAAGGAACCCGTGCATTGGTTAACAACCTTTACAGTGGCAAATATACCGATGAAGGTCACACCAAATATACCGCAGACAGTGCAGAAAATGTAAAAGCTCTGCAAAAATTGCAGGATATGAATAAAGCAGGTTTGGTCACCTTTGACCCTGCTTTGCAGGCAAGCGATGAACTGCAAATGTTTGCAAATGGCACTGCAGCAATGAGTTTCTGCTGGAATGCTTCCAACGAAGCAAGCTATGCAAGCCAGACACAGTTTACCCCATACGCAATGAACTTCCCATCTGATGACGGAAAAGCTGAGTTGTGTGGTGGTATCTGGGGCTTTGGTATCTTTGATAACGGCGATGAGGCTCGTATTGATGCTGCAAAAGAATTCATCCGTTTTATATGTGATGATGAAAAACAAGGCCCTGAAAGTGTGAAAGCAACTGGTTTCTTCCCGGTTCGTGCATCTTTCGGTAATGTATACGAAGGAACAGAGAATGCAGAGCGCATGGCTACTTTCTCCAAGTTCCTGCCTAACATGGGTGACTACTATAATGTTACCGGTGGTTGGACTGAGCAGCGTACTGCATGGTGGAATATGCTGCAACAAGTTAGCAATGGAACCGAAGTTGCAAAGGCTGCTGAAACCTTTGTAAGCACTGCAAACGCTGCAATTAAATAAGTGTGTTTTTTTAAATAACAGCAACAAAAGAAAACCCACACAGTTTGTGTGATTCCCCCAACTGGCACGCACCACTCTTTTGCGAGATGTGCAAAAGGGGAGGTGCGTGCCAATCTTTTTAGCAGTCCGGCAAGAAGGCTATAATCACCAAACAGATTTGGTATGTATGAGAGGAGAGGGTTTATTTGGCAACCTCAACTGCAAAAAAAACGGCAAAGTTTGCCGGAGGGCATTCGTCACTTGGCATCAGCAGAGCACAGGCAAAGCGTGATACCATTTCAGCATATCTCTTTTTACTTCCTTTTTTAATTGTTTTTATTGGATTCGTTGTAATTCCAATGGTGATGTGCCTGTGGACCAGCTTTTTTGATTCCACAATGGCACGAGACGATATTTTTATAGGATTTGGAAACTATACAAAAATGTTTTCAGACCCGATTTTCTGGAAATCGCTGAGCAACACCTTTGTGATTGTGCTTGTTGCAGTGCCAACCGTTACAGCTTTTTCTCTGTGGGTTGCATCTGCAATTTATCGTATGAAAGGTGCAGCCTGTTCGTTTTTCCGTTGCATCTTCTATCTCCCTGTTGTAACAGGTACCGTTGCGGTTACTGTTGTGTGGAAGTGGATGTTTAACAACTACTATGGCATCATCAACTATGTCGCAAAGGGAACAGGCATAATTCAAAATAATATCAACTGGTTGGGCAACGAAAAAACAGCCTTGTGGTGTATTATTTTGATTTTGTTCACAACAAGCATTGGTCAGCCGATTGTGCTGTATGTTTCTGCATTGGGAAATGTTGACAACAGCTTGATTGAAGCTGCTGAAGTGGATGGCGCCACCCGTATGCAGACATTCTGGAAAATTATGTGGCCTCAGGTCACACCTACAACTTTGTACATTTTGGTTATCACCACCATCAACAGCTTCCAGTGCTTTGCTCTGATTCAGTTGTTGACAAGTGGCAGCCCCAATCATTCAACTGATACAATTATGTATTACATCTATTATCAGGCATTCAAGCTCTATCAATATGGCTATGGCAATGCAATGGGTGTGATTTTGGCAATTATTATTGCTATTTTGTCCGCAATTCAATTTAAAGTTGCCGGTAAGGGAAACAACTGAGGAGGCAGAAAAAATGAACAGCAGTACAACAAAAAAATTAACGCCTTATAAGTTGATGTCATATATCATTTTGGCAGTTCTGACTATTTTTCTGGTCTTTCCATTGTATTGGATTTTTACCGGCTCTGTAAAAAATGCCAAGGATATTAACAGCCCCACTCCACAGTGGTTCCCCACAAATCCCACAATGGAAAACTATTCCAAACTGTTTGAAAACCCAGCATGGCTGTGGCTGTGGAACACCATTTTTATTGCAGTTGTTGCAATGATTATCACCTGCATCACCGCTTCGATGGCAGGCTATGTACTGGCAAAAAAGAACTTTTATGGCAGAACATTTTTGTTCTCGATGATTATTTGTGCAATGGCATTGCCCAAACAGGTTATTTTAATTCCTTTGCTGAAAGAAATGGCTGCACTGAAGATTTATGACAATTTGTGGGCGGTTATTTTGCCAACGGTTGGCTGGCCCTTTGGTGTGTTCCTGATGAAGCAGTTCAGCGAAGGCATTCCCGGAGAAATGTTGGAAGCTGCACGCATTGATGGTGCAGGAGAAATTCGCACATTTGCACAAATTGTTATGCCGATGGTGAAACCCGGTGTGGGTGCTTTGGCAATCTTCACCTTTATCACCGCATGGAATGATTACTTTTTGCAGTTGATTATGTTGAACAAAAACACCAGCCTAACCATCAGCTTGGGTATTGCAAATTTGCAGGCGGAAATGGCGACCGATTTTGGTTTGATTATGGCAGGTGCCGCAGTGGCAGCAATTCCTATTTTGACAGTGTTCCTGATTTTCCAAAAATATTTTACTCAGGGCATTACAATGGGTGCAGTCAAAGGATAAGGTTGTATCAAAAAAGGGGTGGCGTGAGTTGCTGCCACCCCATTTGAAAAGAGGATTTGATTATGAAAAACATTGAAAAGTATCAGGGCATTATACCGGCTTTCTATGCTTGCTATGGCGAAGATGGAGCCATCAGCACCGAACGCACCAAAGAGCTGACCCGCTATTTTATTAAAAAAGGTGTAAAGGGTGTGTATGTGTGTGGTTCTTCCGGTGAGTGTATTTATCAAAGCAAAGAGGAACGCAAGCAAACACTGGAAGCGGTGATGAGCGAAGCAAAAGGCAAACTGACTGTTATTGCCCATGTTGCCTGCAACAACACAGCCGATAGTATGGAATTGGCTGCCCATGCAGAAAGCCTTGGAGTGGATGCGATTGCTGCAATTCCTCCCATCTATTTCCATTTGCCGGAGTATGCAATCGCTCAATATTGGAATGATATTTCCTCTGCTGCCCCCAATACCGATTTTGTGATTTATAATATTCCGCAATTGGCAGGTGTTGCCTTGACAATGCCTTTGTTCCATGAAATGAAAAAGAATCCTCGTGTTGTTGCTGTAAAAAACAGTAGTATGCCTGTGCAGGATATTCAGATGTTCAAATCAGATGGCGGCGAAGGATTTGTTGTATTCAATGGCCCTGATGAGCAGTTTATTTCCGGTCGTGCAATGGGTGCAGATGGTGGCATTGGTGGTACTTATGCTGTTATGCCTGAATTGTTCCTTGAAGCAGATAAGCTGTTTAAAGCAGGAAAAATGGAACAAGCTGCAAAAGTGCAGTATGCAATTGATGAAATTATCTATGCAATGTGTGACTGCAAGGGAAATCTGTATGCAGTTATGAAAGAAATTTTGCGTATTCGTGAAAATTTGGACATTGGCAGTGTGCGAAAACCATTGCCTGCACTGGTAGCAGAGGATATGCCCCAAGTGAAAAAATGCGCTGAAATGATTGACAAAGCAATTGCAGACTTCTGCTGAATCATGATACAAAAGCCCAGATACAAATTTGTGTCTGGGCAATTGAAGGTTTTATCAGAAAAGGATGTAGAGAAAATGGATAAGCAAAGATTGAAAGACTATCAAATCTGGGTTAAAGAAGAACTCAACCGTTGTGTGGATTTTTGGTTGAAAAATGGCATCGACCATGAACATGGTGGAGTATATACCTGCTTAGACCGCAGCGGAAAATTATTTTCGACTGATAAAAGTGTTTGGTTTCAGGGCAGGTGTGCATGGACATTTGCCTATCTGTGCAAAGTTTATGGCAAAAAGCAAGAATGGCTTGATGCTTCCAAAAGCTGCCTTGATTTTATGGAAAAATATTGTATCAATCGGCAGGCAGGAGACAGAATGTATTTCACTGTTACAGCAGACGGCAAACCCTTGCGTCAACGCAGATATTGCTTTTCTGAAGGATTTTATGCTATTGCCAATGCAGAATATTATGGTGTGACAGGAGAAAAAGAATACATTGAGCGTGCCAGACGCACCTATGAGTTGATTTGGCAGTTGAATAATGGCTTGATTCAAGACCCTACAGGAATGGGGCCAAAGACAATTCCCCAAACCCGCACAGGCAGGGCTTTGGCAGACCCTATGATTTATCTGAATATCACAGCCGTGATGCGCCGCTGTGACCCTGAACAGACTGCTTTGTATGATGAGCGCGCAAAAAAATGCTGCAACGATATTTTTGAATATCATTTCAAACCGGAACTGAAATGTACTTTGGAAACTGTCGGAATCAATGGCGAATTGCAGATGGATTATACTGCCGGTCGTGTTGTAAATCCGGGACATGATATTGAGTGCAGCTGGTTTGTGATGGAGCAGGCACACCATACCCACGACGAAGAACTGCGCAAAAAAGCACAGCTTTTGTTTGACTATGCCTATGAAGGTGGCTGGGATAAAGAATATGGAGGATTGCTCTATTTTATTGATTGCAAAGGGTTGCCTCCAGAGGCGTATGAGCATGATATGAAGCTGTGGTGGCCTCATAATGAGTTGCTGATTGCAAGTTTGATGATTTATCGTGATACAAAAGACGAGAAGTATCTCAAGATTTTTGACGAAACATTGCAATATTGCAAAGATGTATTTAGTGACCCTGAATATGGCGATTGGTATGGCTATCTGCGCAGAGATGGCAAACCTACCTTGCCTGCCTGCAAAGGGTCTACCTTTAAAGGGCCGTTCCATCTGCCTCGCTGCCTGATGATGCTTGACCAAATGCTAGACGAACTTTGTGCAGAATAAGGATGTTGAAAGGAAACAAATATCATGATTTATGATAAGCTGGAATATGTTTCAAAGTATCGTGGAATATCCCAAAATCTCGACAAAGCAATTGACTGGCTGCAAAATAACAGTGTGGATACATTGCCATTGGGCAGGACAGAAATTGATGGCGAATCGGTTTTTGTGAATGTTATGAATGCTCAAACACGCTCACAGCAAGAGGCACAGTTTGAAGTGCATGAAAAATATATGGATTTGCAAATCAACCTGCAAGGTGAAGAACGATTTGCAACAGGAGATAAAACCTGTGATGTAACCCCTGAAACCGATGTATCCCTTTGTCAGGGAAAAGTACAGACAGAGGGAAACCTGGGTGCAGGATGGTTTGCACTTTTTTTGGCAAAAGAGCCACATATGCCAACATTAAACCCTGCTGATACAGCAGTGGGTGTGAAAAAAGTTGTATTTAAAATTTTGAGTGATATTTGACAAAAAACAAGGAGAGTTTTTATAAATTCTCCTTGTTTTTCTATTTATAGTTCACAAAACTGCTTGAATTTATTAAAATTGATTGATATAATTAAAAAAATATTTTTGTGAGGTGTTGCAGAATGTATCAGGTTTCTAATTTTTTTGACAATCAAAACATAAAAACAATTGACCAAAAGGGTGCCTTTTCTGTACTGGAATATCAAAAAGATATGAGCGTAATGCCAACAAATGCTATGACAGCATATTACTGCAACGAGATGAATGTTCGCAAAAGGCAAGTGGTTTGCAATTTAAGCAAAGCACCAATCACATTACAGGCAGGCGCAATGCAGTGGACTGCAGGTGATGTAAATGCAACAACAGGCATCAAAGGGGTTGGCGATTTCTTCGGCAAGGCAATCCGTGGAAGTGTCACAGGAGAGTCTGCAATCAAACCCGAATATAAAGGTACAGGTACTTTGGTGCTGGAACCAACCTATAAGTATATCCTCTTGGTGAATGTAGAGGATTGGGGCGGTTCCATTGTGCTGGATGATGGTTTGTTTTTGGCATGTGAGGCACAGTTGAAACACAAGGCAGTCGCACGCTCCAATTTTTCCTCTGCTGTGGCAGGTGGAGAAGGTTTGTTTAATTTGGGTATCTCTGGCAATGGTGTGTTGTGTTTGGAGTCGCCCTGCCCCAAAGAAGAACTGGTTGAGATTTCTCTGCAAAATGATGTGCTGAAAGTTGATGGTAATATGGCAATTGCTTGGAGCGGTAGTTTGGAATTTACCGTAGAGCGTTCCGGAAAATCTTTGATTGGTTCTGCTGCATCCGGTGAAGGTTTGGTAAATGTCTATCGTGGCACAGGCAAAGTATGGCTTGCACCTGTTGCAAATTGATTGGGTAAAATAGCAGAGGGAAAATTTTATGGAGAACAATATAAGTGCATTTGATGAAATTTCACAGACTGTAAAACAGCTTTATCCCAATCAGGATGGAATTTATTATCGGTCAATCATTCCTGCTTCCATGGGTGGGGATAGTCCATTAGAAGGGGTTGAAGTGTGGGAAAGCAATCAACAAATTCCCCATTGGCATTACATCACCTATGGCTATACAGAGTTGTATGAAAAAGAAACAGATGAGCCAGAGGTGAGTGGATTTGGATTTGAAATGACTTTCCGATTGAAAAAAGGGGAAGAATCCACTGCCCCCACATGGCCTATCAATTTGCTGAAAAATCTCGCAAATTATGTCTTTTCCAGTGGAAACGCTTTTGATACAGGGCATCATATCAATTGCAATGGCCCAATTGCTTTGGATGAAAAAACAGACCTGACCGCATTGGTGTTTGTGGAAGATACAGAGCTTGCTCCCATGCAAACCCAAAACGGTGCAATGAAATTTTTGCAGGCTGTTGCAATCACAAATGACGAAATGGAAGCCTTGATGTGTTGGAATGGCGAAAAGTTCGTTGATTTGATGAAAAAAGAAAACCCATTGTTGATTACAGATTTGCAAAGAGCCTCTAAAATGACACAAGCTGATTTTTCTGCTGCATGGGAAAAAGGTGTTGCAGAGGATGGCTCCAGTACAGGGTTTTTGTACATGGACGAAATGGACATTGTAAAAGATGCTGGAAAGCCTTGCCTTGTGCTGGGTGCAGGACATATTGATACCTTTGTCAAAATGCTTTGTGCACGGGTTGGCAAAGGCAGAAAATTGTTCATTCAAAGCGAAGAAATGATTGCGTGTTTTCAACCGTTGGAGAACCCTGTTGTGGAAAAAGAAGATGGATTGTTTCTCTTTGACCTTTCCACCGAAGCATTGAATG
>JAHHUF010000078.1 GCA_020024115.1 Anaerofilum sp. | reverse complement strand
ATGGGCTTTCGGTTGGTGCGATTGATAAGCTGTCACGCAACGACTACAAATTGATTATTACAGTAGATAACGGTATTTCAGCAGCAAAAGAAATTGCCTATGCAAAAGAAAAAGGCATTGATGTGATTGTCACTGACCATCACATTCCCCCTGATGAAATGCCTTGTGCTTTGGCGGTGATTGATGCAGCAAGAAGTGACGATACATCCCCGTTTAAATTGCTTTCGGGTGTAGGTGTGGCATTTAAACTGGCAGCAGCTTTGGAAGGATGTCCGCCAGAAGAATTGTTGGATTTTTATTCTGATTTAGCCGCCATCGGAACAGTTGCAGATGTTGTGCCATTGGTGGGAGAAAACAGAGTTATTGTAAAAAATGGACTCGAGTTAATCAATCAGCAAGCCCGTCCGGGTATTGATGCGTTGTTAGAAGCATCTGGTATGTCTGGAAAAGTGTTGAGCGCAGAGAATATCGCATTTACCATTGCACCCAGATTGAATGCTGCGGGCAGAATGGACAATGCAACCTCTGCATTGCGGCTGCTTATCACCGAAGACCAAGAGCCAGCCGAAGAATTGGCAGAGCAACTGTGTGAGATGAATGCTGACCGCCAAGCTGCTGAACAGGCAATTATGGAAGAAGTACATCATCAATTGGAACAGCAGCCTGAACTTTTGCTGCAAAGGGTGCTTGTTTTATGGAGCCAAAGCTATCACCCAGGTGTGACAGGAATTGCAGCCAGCCGTATGGTGGAAAAATATGGAAAACCGGCTATTTTGATTTCCTTGTCAGGGGAAGAAGGAAAAGGCTCTGGCAGAAGTATCAAAGGGTTTCATCTCCATCATGCGTTGGCAGCCTGTTCTGATATTTTAATGCGGTATGGTGGACATGAATTGGCTGCAGGGCTTTCTGTTCACAAAAGCAAACTGGAGGAATTTCGTGCAGCAATCAACCAGTGGGCAGCGATACAATATCCGATTATGATGCTGCCGCCTTTGGAAATAGATACCACCGTTGGACTGGACCGACTGACAGCAGAAGATGTGCAGTCGTTGGATATGATTGCTCCCTTTGGCGCAGGCAATCCATCTCCCTTATTTTTGCTGGAAAATGTTACTTTAGACGGCATTTATCCGGTCAGCGATGGACGGCACAGCCGATTGCGGCTGAAGCAAGGCAATGCAGGAATTTATGCTGCATGGTTTGGGCATACCCCCGAAACAATTCCATATCAAGCAGGCAGTTTGCTGGATGTTGTTTTGGCTTTGTCAGTATATGAAGGTAAAAACAGTATCCAACTCTCAGGGCGAATCAAGGAAATTCGGCCTGCGGGCTTGAATGAGGAACATGTAGAGCAGTCGGCATTGTTTGATAGTTTTCGGAGCGGAAAGGTTCTTACAGCCGAAGAAAAAGAGATGCTTTGCCCCACCCGTTCTGATACAGTTGCAGTTTATCAGCAAATTCGGGGCGGCGGTGTAAGCAGTTTGGATTTAAGACCGCTATTTGCCAGTTTGGGACAGATTCATGCAGGCAAAATTATGGTGAGTCTTGCAGCATTGGAAGAATTGAATTTGATTGAAATAGAGGCAGAACATGGCTGGTATCGTTTGGTGCCAAGCAAAGAGAAAAAAGACCTTCAATCTGCAAAAATATTAAAGCTGATGCAATAAACAGCAAGTGAGTGTGAAATTGGGGAATTTTGAAACCGCTCACTGGGGAGGGATATACATGCATAGAACATTGATGAGCTATGAAAGCCTTGTGAAGGTGATTGAAGATTCAGGCAGGTCCTATAATATGGAAATGCTGCGCAAAGCCTATGAAATTGCTGAAAAAGCCCATGGAGGTCAGCGAAGAAAAAGCGGAGAATTGTATATTAGTCATCCATTGAGCGTTGCAGGCTTGTTGGTGGAACTGGGCATGGACTCTGAAACTGTGGCGGCTGCTTTGCTGCATGATGTTGTAGAGGATACCGAAGTCAAGCTGGAGCAAATTCGCTCAACTTTTGGGGAAGATGTCGCACATTTGGTGGATGGTGTCACCAAACTGACAAGAATCAGCTTCTCCAGTGTGGAGGAGCAGCAGGCAGAAAATTTGCGCAAAATGCTGTTGGCAATGAGTCAGGATGTCCGTGTAATGCTGGTAAAATTATGCGACCGTTTGCACAATATGCGCACAGCTGAGGGCTGGGCACCCCAAAAACGACGGGATAAAGCCTTGGAAACGATGGAGGTGTATGCCCCCATTGCACACCGTCTGGGCATCAGCAACATCAAAGAAGAACTGGAAGATTTAAGCCTGCGCTATCTTGACCCTGTGGGCTATGAGGAAATCAGTACAATGCTGGGGCAAAATGGTGGAGCACAAACATTTATTCAGGGAATTTCAGATAAAATCAAAGAGCGTCTTGCCGAAAACGGCATGGACAAATGCACCATCAAAAAACGCATTAAGAGCGTTTATGGCATCTATCGCAAAATGTATATGTACAACCGCGGTTTTGAAGAAATTTATGATGTGTATGCAGTGCGTATTATTTTGGATACAGTTGCAGAATGTTATAATGCTTTGGGTGTCATTCATGATATGTACCATCCATTGCCAAACCGATTCAAAGACTATATTTCTACCCCAAAACCAAATATGTATCAGTCTTTGCATACAACCGTGATTGGACATGAAGGCATTCCTTTTGAAGTTCAGATTCGCACTTGGGAAATGGACCAGATGGCAGAATATGGTGTTGCAGCCCACTGGAAATACAAAGCAGGTGTGCCAGGAACCAGCAAATCTGCCCGCTTGGAAGAACGGTTGGCATGGGTTCGGCAACTATTGGAAAGCCAGCGTGACAGCGATGATGCAGGCGACTTTTTGCGCAACATGAAAAGCGATTTGCTGCCGGAAGAAGTGTTTGCATTTACTCCAAAAGGGGATGTAATCAACCTGCCGGCAGGGGCAACCACCATTGACTTTGCCTATGCCATTCACTCCGCAGTGGGTAACCGTATGGTTGGTGCAAAGGTGAACAGCCGCATTGTGCCAATTGACCATAAGGTTGTGACAGGTGAAATTATTGAAATTATCACAGGCCCTGCCGACAAAGGCCCCAGTCGTGATTGGCTTAAAATTGTAGTGACCAGTGAGGCGAGAAACAAAATCCGAAACTGGTTCAAAAAAGAACGAAAAGAAGAAAATATTGCAGAAGGCAAAGCGGCACTGGAACGGGAAATGCGCCGCAATCTTATCAGTGTTCCTGATGGAGAGTATGATAATTTTATCATGGAAATTGCACGCAGACAGCACATGAACACTCCCGATGAGATGTATGCTGCCATTGGATATGGCGGAGTGCAGCGTTCACGGTTGGTAATGCGGATAAAAGAAGAATAAAACCGCATGAGTAAGGAAAAAGACCCCAAAGTTGCTTTCCAAATTCCGGTGAAAAAACAAAAAAATCCAGACGGCGTCGTGGTTGAAGGTTTGGATAACTGCCTTGTGAAATTTGCAAAATGTTGTAATCCTCTGCCGGGTGACCGTATCATTGGATTTATTACAAGAGGATATGGTGTTTCGATTCACAAACAGGATTGTATCAATGTTCGTGCAGCAGCAGGAGACCCTCGCTGGGTGGAGGCATATTGGGACAACAGTGTCAAAGAAAGTTTTAAATCCACTTTAGAAATCACCGCAATGGACAGAACAGGATTGTTTACCGATGTTTCTGCCTTGCTTGGAGATATGCGTATTCCAATTTATGCAATCAATGCACGCCAGACCAGTGATGGTAGAGCAACAATGACAGTGACAATTGGCATTGCAAATACAGAACACCTAAATTCAGTTCTTCAAAGGCTGAAAAAGATTCGAGATGTAATTAGTGTAACTCGAAGCTAGGGGGTATCTGAAAACGAAGCAGTTGATGGATTTTTTGGAGAAAATCAGTAAATGCAATCCCAAAAATGCAGCAGATACTATTTATTATAGAAAAAGACATAAATTTTGACTTTTCAAAATAGCCCTTAATTGATTGTTTAAAGGAGTAACTTAAATGCGAGCAGTAATACAGCGTGTTTTGCGAGCCTCCGTTTCAGTAAATGGCGGAGAACCTCAAAAAATAGAGCAGGGAATTGTTGTTCTCTTGGGTGTGAAAGACACAGACACCACTGAAATTGTTGATAAATTGGCACAAAAATGTGCCGGCTTGCGAATTTTTGAGGATGAAGACGGCAAACTCAATAAAAGTGCAGTTGAACTTGGTTATTCAGCATTGGTTGTGAGCAATTTCACATTGTATGGTGATACCAAAAAAGGAAAACGCCCCAGCTTTATTGCTGCTGCAAAGCCACCTTTGTCAATTAATTGCTATAATCTTTTTGTAGAAAAGATGAAACAAAGCGGTTTGGCAATGGTTCAAACAGGCGAATTTGGTGCCGATATGCAGATTGAACTGGTAAACGATGGGCCGGTTACAATTGTAATTGATACCGATGAATGGAAATCCAATTAAAGATATGAGGAAATAAAGAATGAAAAAAATATACCATGTTCATGGCAGAGGCCCCTTATTTTGCAATACATTTTTGGTTATTACTGACCAAGGCAATGCCATTGTCATTGACCCCGATGCACCTGTTGCAGATTATAAAGTATTGTTGGAAAAAGAAAATGCAGTTTTGACCCATATTTTGCTGACACATGGACACCATGACCATATCGGTTCTGTTGCAGAGCTGAGAAAAGCAGGGGCAAAATTGTGGATGAATCCAAATGATTGTGTCATGTATCCCAGCAGAAGTGCAGCTGCAAATGTGTTTGGGCAGCATTACGCTAATTTGTATGAGGAATTGGAAGATGGCTCCATTGGTTTTGTACCAGATGGACTGTTTGAAGATGGCGGTATTGTCAAAGTAGATGAGGTGGAATTTCAAACTATTTTTACTCCTGGGCATACCAATGGTTCTACCTGTATTTTGTGCGATGGGATGATGTTTAGCGGAGATACGCTTTTTAATGGTGAAATCGGAAGAACCGATTTTCCTGGTGGTGATGCACAAAAAATGAAAGAAAGCCTGAAAAAACTCCGCAGAATGATTCCTGATGACACCGAGATTTTGCCGGGTCATGAGGGTTTTACCACAATGAAACAAGAAAAAGAATACAACCCCTACTTGCAGGGATAACGAAAGGGTATCACAATGCAGACCGTTGTACGAGGACTTGCCTCGATTTACGATATTGAACATCTTACACGACTGTTTTTTCCACAGGCAGCAGTTGCTAGCAGAAGGCAGCCAAAGCAGGATACAGTTTTGGCGCATTATGGAAAAACAAAAATGCTGGCAGCAGTTTCTGTTGCCGGAAACTGTCATTATATCAAAAAAACGATTCCGCAAAACAGCGAAAAACCTGAATATCAGATTTCTGTGTTGGTCTATGAATTGCTGTGCAGTGTAACAGGCAAACGCCCACCATGGGGAATGTTGACAGGGGTTCGCCCTGTGCGCATTATCCATGATGCAAGAGCCAAAGGAGAGAGCGAACAGGACATTCAAAAGCTGTTTTTGGAAAAATACAGTGTAAGCCAGGAGAAATTTGATTTAGCCAAGCGAATCGCAGATTTGCAATCTCCTTGGATGAAGGCAGAAGAACGAGATTACAGCCTATATATTGGGATTCCATTTTGTCCTTCTCGATGCAGCTATTGCAGCTTTGTGTCACGTACAATTGAAAAAGAGAATAAACTGGTTCAGCCGTATGTAGACTGTTTGTGTAAAGAATTGGAAACAATCAAACAAACCGCTGACAGAAACCATCTGAATTTAAAAACCATTTATATTGGTGGAGGAACCCCCACCAGCCTGTCCGCAGAACAACTGCGACAGTTGATGGGTAAAGTACAGGATTTGTATGACCTGAGCAATTTGCAGGAATATACAGTAGAAGCAGGACGCCCTGATTGTACTGATATGGAAAAATTGCAGGTATTAAAAGAGTTCGGTGCAACGCGTATTTCTATCAATCCTCAAACGCTTTCAGATGATGTTTTGGCTCGGATTGGAAGAAAACACACTGCACAAGATGTCATTCGTTGTTTTGAAGAAGCACGCATTGCAGGGCATGACAATATCAATATGGATTTGATTGCAGGGTTGCCGGGAGATACCCCTGATGGCTTTTCTCAGTCTTTAGAGGGGCTTTTGCGACTTTCTCCTGAAAATATCACAGTACATACACTCACACTTAAGCGTGCATCGAATCTTGTGATTGAACAACGGCAGGAAGAATATGGAGATGTTGCCGAAATGGTAGCACGCAGCAATGCACTTAATAATGCAGGCTATCTTCCGTATTATTTATATCGTCAAAAAGGAACACTTGCCAATTTGGAGAATACCGGATGGAGCAAACCGGGCTATGAAGGACTGTATAATATTTATATTATGGAAGAAGTTCACACAATTTTGTCAGCCGGGGCAGGTGGGTCAACAAAATTGCGGCAGCAAAACGGAAATTTAATTCAGCGAATTTTTAACTATAAATACCCAAAAGAGTACATTGATGGGTTTGATACAGTTCTAAAACGCAAAGAAGGGGTGACGGAATTTTATGCCAGCCATGTGGATTCCAAAACGATTGGTTGAAATCAGTCTAATCAATACTGCTGCAAAAGCAGAAAAAGAGTTTATTGCTCATTGTGAATTTGAGTATGCAAGCCGCATTTATGCAGCGGCGAGTGAAATTTTGCATTTAAACAAGCACATTGTAATGCTTTCCGGGCCGTCTGCTTCGGGAAAAACCACCACAGCACATAAATTGGCAGAGGCAATTCGTGAAAGAGGAAGCAAAGCAGAGGTTATCAGCATGGATAACTTTTTTAAAAATTTGAATGACTATCCCCGTTTGCCGGATGGCAGCAAAGATTATGAGAACATTACAGCGGTGGATTTGAATACATTGCAGCAATGTTTGAATGAGGTTTTGGAAACAGGACATACACAACTTCCGGAATTTGACTTTTTGACAGAAACTCGAAAAAAAGAATGGATTCCATTGGATTTGGAAGATGGGGTTTGCATTGTGGAGGGAATTCATGCACTGAACCCTCAAACAACAGCCATGATTCCAAACAAAAGCGTGTTTAAGCTGTATGTTGGGCTGCGTGAAGAATATGCAAAGGGTGGGCAGCGAGTGTTGTCCACACAAGACATCCGTCTGGCTCGCCGTTTGGTGCGAGACCATAAGTTCCGTGGACATTCCGTGGAAAAAACTTTGAGTATGTGGGCTGGGGTTTGTGCAGGAGAAGAACAGTACATCAAAGTGTTTAAGAAAGAAGCAGATTTGTTGCTTGATAGTTCTTTCAGTTATGAAATTTGTGTTTTGGCAAGTGAAATTACTCAGCTTGCAGGAACTTTGGAAGGGACACATTATTCCGAAATGCTCAACCACCTTGCAGGTTTGTTTGCTTTGTGCGAAAAAATGCCAATTGAATGGGTTCCGCAGACATCAATGTTGCGAGAATTTTTGGGTTAATATTGCACTTTTTTGTGCAAACAACTATAATATAGTAGGGGATATCTAAAAAGTCGAAATTTTCGTTTTTTCTACAATGAGCAGTATTTGCTGGGTTAAAAATACGCAGAATCCAACAAAGATTCTTGTGCTTTATATCTCGCATCTGCTTTCTCATTGCGAAAGATTTGTCAATTTTTTAATTTTTAGATACACTCTAAACAGAAGATAGCGCAAGCTGCCTTTTGCAAGAAAGCATAGTAAAAGAGGTGTTTGATATGGATTGGGAGCAATTGCGAAATGCTGCCGCAGATGTGGCGGATAAAGTTGTGAATGTAACTGGAGAGTTCGTGGAAAAAGGTAAAAAACAGGTGGATGTTTTGACCTTGGAAAGCAAACTTTCAAAGGCACAGCGTCAGCTTGGTGCTTTGGTTTACAGTTTAGCACAAAGCGGAGCAGAACAGCCTGGACTGGTAAAACAGTATATCGACGAAATTGCAGAGATTGAACAACTGCTGAATCAAGCCACCGAGCAGGACAAAAAAAGAACTGTAACGGTTTCAGCAAAGGCAGTTCATGTATGCAGTAATTGCAAAAGCAAAATTGATATTTGTGATAACTTC
>JAHHUF010000077.1 GCA_020024115.1 Anaerofilum sp. | reverse complement strand
GTTAATTGCTGCAATCACAGCATTTAATATTTATAATAAAATAATTTATCATAAATCCAATCTTAAAACAAGCCCATACCGCAGGTATAAAAACTTGCAGTATGGGCTTGTTCTATTTTCTGGCTTTATGTTTATTGCTGGGAATATTTTTTAAGAGCTTTGATCGCTTGAATATATTTTTCATGGTTTCATGTTCTTGAACGGAAAGGTTATCATATTTGATTTGCATTTCCTCACAAAAGAATCGCCAAAATTCTTCTACAGGATTGCTCTTGAATTTCAAGGTTTGAAGAAAACGCTGAACCTTTTTGTCATTTGATATGGAACGTTCAATGGGTGCAGATTCCTTGGAAATTTGATGTTTTTCACGAATTGAGCGAATAATATTATCCCAGTCACTGTGAATAGTATGAAAAAAGTATTCTTCCTCTTGTATATGTGCACTTTCCAATACCTTCAAATATAAATCATTTGCATCAGGATTGTTTTGTTGAATAATTTGCAGACGAATGGCATCAAGCCAGTCATTCATGTTTTTTATTTGCATAGTTGCGATTCCATCAATATAAATTTCTGTATCAGCCATCAACTTGATAAAATCAGGGTGCTTTACGATTTCACACAATAAACGGTTATTGAAATGACCGCTTTTGAGCCAATCTAATGTTTCATCATCAAGCTTTAAATCTGCAATTTCTGTTTGTTTTGGTTCTTTTACTTCTGTAAGACCCACCAACCAATCAAGAGAAACACCATAGAATTTTGCAAGGCTTGCCAGTACGGAAATTCCAAATTCTTTATTTTCATTGTTTTCATAGTTACTCAATGTGGCAGGTGAAATTCCTATTTTTGAAGCTACATATTCAAGTTTATAATTTTGATCTCTGCGTAAATCCCATAGTTTTTCTTGTATTGATAATTGATTTTTCATAGTTCTCACTCCTTGGTTATAATTTTTTACAAGAATAAAAAACAGGGCTTTTTTGTAAATATTTTGGTGAGTGTAAAGTTTCCGGAATTTTAGGTTTTTCATTGTATGATTAGGTCAACAACTGAATGACCGTCCAAGATGAGATAAACCGCCATGACCAAATGGAGCGCTTTTTTAAGACCGGACAGCACCGAACAGGGGATTTGCCTCCGAGGAAACATCGAGGATAGAACGGCAAAATTATGTATGCTGAAACCAAAATTCATCTATGATTTCATCATACACAAAAATATTAAAAAGTAAAGGAAAATCAAAATGAGATTATCAAAATATGAACAAGAAACAATTATCCTTTTCAATGAAGGAGAAGAAACCGCACATATCTACACCTTCAATTCCAATCTAAAAAAGCGATTAGCAGATTTTGCACAAAGGTATCCTGATTTATGCTATTTAGAAAAGTCTTGCAAATATGGCAGTGAAACTTATGTTTTAGATAAATCGAGAATTTCCATTCGTTTGCAGCCGCCTTACACTGAAGAACGCAAACAGAAAATCAGAACGTATGCTAAAAAATATGGATTGGGTAGAAAATGAGTATTATTTATTGCAAAATATCAAGTGCAGACTTGATATTTTGCATTTGTAATATTTTGAAAGGGTAAATTATCAACAGGGGCTGATTTTGCAGAGATAATAATTACAGTCCGGAAAGGGAAAATGCTTATGACAATATAAAACAGGAGGATGAAATTTGAAAGTTTATGGATATATTCGTGTTAGCACCAGGGAACAGAATGAGGATAGGCAACTTATTGCCTTGAAGGAAGTTGGAGTTTTAGAGAAAAATATTTTTACAGATAAGCAATCAGGGAAAGACTTCAACCGACCACAATATAAAAAACTGGTGCGAAAATTAAAAAAAGACGATTTACTCTACATCAAGAGCATTGATCGTTTGGGAAGAAACTATGAGGAAATCCTACAACAGTGGCGTGTGTTGACAAAAGAAAAAGGTATCGACATTGTGGTTTTGGATATGCCATTGTTGGATACACGACGAGGAAAAGATTTAATGGGAACTTTTTTAAGTGATATTGTGCTGCAAGTATTATCTTTTGTGGCAGAAAATGAACGCACTACCATTAAACAGCGTCAAGCAGAAGGTATTGCAGCAGCAAAGGCTAAAGGTATACGCTTTGGGCGTCCGCCTAAGCCATTGCCTCAAAATTTTCATAAGTTCTATCAAAAATGGAAAGAAGGTGAAATTACGGGAACAGCAGCGGCAGAATTTTGCGGTATGGCATTATCCACATTCCGTTATCGAGCGGAAATATACGAAAAAGCCAAATTATCGTAAAAGCAGCTATTTTGCAGAAAGGTGTACTTTCCTGTAAAAGCTGCTTTTTTTATATCCATAATCATTATATCACAAATTTCTTTGATTTTGTACATTTTATTGGCTGTATTGATAAGCTTAATACCGGTAAAAACTGTTAACGAAAAAGTACACATTTTGGAAAATGGCATTTTCCTTAAAGCTTACAAGGAGGATAGGAGAATGCCACAGAAACAAGTAAAATTCAAGCAGCGTGTGGCGGATCATGGTGAGGTGTTTACTGCCGAGCGTGAAGTCAATGCCATGTTGGATTTAGTCAAACATGAAACTGAGCGAATTGATTCAAGATTTTTAGAGCCTGCCTGCGGAGAAGGTGCCTTTCTTACAGAGATTCTTCGCAGGAAAATGGCTGTTGTCAAAAGCAAATATGGGAAAAGTCCCTATGATTATGAACGATATGCTGTTCTTGCAGTTACCAGTATTTATGGTGTGGACATTATGGAGGACAATATCAAAATTTGCAGGCAAAAACTCTTTGATATATGGGATAAGGAATACACTGCAAATGCAAAGGAACAGGCAAACGACCAATGCCGAAACACTGTTCAGTTTATTCTTCACAAGAATATTGTTTGTGGGGATGCACTCACAATGCTCAAAAATGATGGTATACCCATTGAGTTTGCAGAATGGAGCTTAGTCGCAGGAGATCAAATAAAACGTCGTGATTATGCACTTAATGAGCTTTTAGACGGACATGAAAAGCAAATGCAGTTTTTTATGATTGGATGGGAATATGATGAAGAAATAGACGCTTTCATTCCATCTCCTGTCAAAGAATATCCACTGACTGATTACAGGAGGCTGAGTGAAAATGAGTAAGTTATATTCTTCTGCTTATAATCCTGATGTATTGTCATGTATCGCCAACTTATCAAGTGATGAGGTGTTTACACCACCTGAAGTTGCAAATGCAATGTTGGATATGCTGCCACAGGAATTATTTCAAAGTCCCAATACCACTTTTCTTGATCCTGCAACTAAGTCAGGTGTGTTTCTGCGTGAAATTGCAAAGCGTTTGCTGATAGGACTGGAAGACAAAATTCCGGATTTACAGGAAAGAACCGACCATATTTTCAAAAAACAGCTTTTTGGTATTGCTATCACGGAACTAACAAGTCTTTTGTCCCGCCGCAGTCTGTATTGCTCCAAGTACCCCAATAGCATTTACTCTGTCACAAAGTTTGACGATGTACAGGGAAATATTCGCTTTAAGAATATCAGGCATGTTTGGAAAGATGGAAAGTGTGTTTTTTGTGGGGCATCAGAACAAGAATATGGATCTCATAAGCGTAGCGAAGATTTGGAATCCCATGCTTATGAGATGATACATACCACAAAGCCGGAGGAAATATTTGAAATGAAATTTGATGTCATAATCGGTAATCCGCCATATCAATTATCCGATGGTGGAAACGGTAAGAGTTCTAAACCAATATACCAACTGTTTGTTGAGCAAGCCAAAAAATTAAACCCAAGATATCTAACTATGATTATTCCATCAAGATGGTTTACTGGTGGTAAAGGTTTGGTGGAATTTCGTCAATCTATGCTTTCAGATAAGCGGATTAAAAAACTTGTAGATTATGAGAATTTTAAGGATGTTTTTCCAGGGGTAGATTTGGCTGGAGGTGCTTGTTATTTTTTATGGGATAGAGATTATACAGGAGCTTGTGAGGTAACTAATTTCAGTACAGACAATCCATCAACTGTTACAAGGTATTTAGATGAGTATGAAACATTTATCAGGCAAAATTTAGCGGTCAGTATTGTTAAAAAAGTAGTTTCTAAATATTCTGAATTTTTAAGTGATAGAGTGTCATCAAGAAAACCTTTTGGACTACCTACCAATTATAAGCCTTCAGAATCAGGTATACCCTGTTGGTTTATTCAGCGTATAGGGTGCAAATATGCGTTACCAAATGATGTTGATGATGGGAAAGGCTATCTTGATAAGTGGAAATTTTTAATTCCAAAATCTCCTATCGCTGGACAAACAGATTTTACAAAACCAGTAGGCTTTTATTATGATGGAAATACAAGAATTGCTAAACCAGGTGAATGCTGCACAGAGTCATGGCTTGTTGCAGGTGCTTTTGATTCTGAGGAAGAAGTGATTGCCTATAAATCATATATATTTACAAAAACAGTTAGATTTTTATTACTTCAAACGGTTGTATCTCAAGATATAACAAAAAAGAATTATTGTTTTGTTCCTGATTTAGGAAAATATGAGGGTATATATACTGATAAAATGCTTTGTGAATTATGGGGTATAACAGAAGATGAATGGAAGTATATAGATTCAAGAATTTCTGCAGTAGGAGGTGAAGATAGTGAATAACAACTTTTTTCCACAGCGTCCAAATGCACATCCCATTATTTATGCGTATTCCGATACTCGTTTTCCTAATTGCCTGAAGGTTGGATACACAGCCCGTCCAATACAGGAGAGAATGAAAGAACATTATCCAACTATTACACCATATATTTCTTATAAAGTGGAACTTACTGAATCGGCTATGCGTTCTGATGGTACATCTTTTTCAGATCATGATATACATAGAGCTTTGAACAAAAACCATATCCCTTATATAGCAGGTGAATGGTACAAATGCTCTGTAGATGAGGTTTGTGCAGCTATTATCGCAGTAAAAAACAGAACAGACAACCAAGAAAACCGCACACAAACCTTCAAAATGCGTCCCGAACAGGAAGACGCTGTAAGTCGTACAGTTGAATATTACAATTCAGTCTATAAAGAAGATTCCACACGCACCCCAAAATTTTTATGGAATGCTAAAATGCGTTTTGGTAAAACATTTGCTGCTTATCAGCTTGCAAGAAAAATGAATTTCCAAAGAGTGCTTATATTGACCTTTAAACCTGCTGTTCAAACAGCATGGCGAGAGGATTTAATGAATCATATAGATTTTGAGGGCTGGCAGTTTATTTCCCGTGATTTCTCCAATTTACAGGACACCATAGACTTACAGTACCAAAGAGCAAATAAAAAAAATCCGATTGTTTGTTTTGGCTCATTTCAGGACTTTTTGGGTGTAAACAAGGTTACAGGCGGTATCAAAGCCAATAACGAATGGGTGCACGATATAAATTGGGACTTGGTTATATTTGATGAATATCACTTTGGAGCATGGAAGGATAATGCTAAAAATTTATTTGAGCAAAGCGAAGATGATTATGAGGAGGACTTAGCTTCTTATGACCATGGAAATGCTTATGATGAAACATGGCTGCCTATCACAACCTCATATTATCTTTATCTGTCAGGTACACCATTCCGAGCATTGAACTCAGGGGAATTTATTGAAGAGCAGATTTATAATTGGACATATTCCGATGAACAGAGAGAAAAGGAAAATTGGATAGGCGAAAACAATCCCTATGCCGCTTTGCCGAGAATGGTTATGATGACCTATAAAATTCCGGACAGTATCCAGCAAATTGCAAAGCAAGGAGAATTTGATGAGTTTGACTTGAATCTTTTTTTCAAGGCTGAAGGAGAAAAAGAGAATGCACATTTTATACATAAAGAATATGTGCAGAAATGGTTGGATTTGATAAGAGGTTCTTATCTCGCTACTTCTGTTGATGATTTAAAAATGGGAGCCGAAAAACCGCCTATGCCTTTTTCGGATATAAGACTGCTAAATGTGTTAAATCATACACTTTGGTTTATGCCAAATGTATCATCTTGTTATGCCATGGCTAATTTGATTAAGCAAAAGCAAAATGTATTTTACCACGATTATACAGTTAACATTTGTGCAGGCACGGAAGCAGGAATTGGTGCCAAGGCTCTTGAGCCTGTAAGAAATTCAATGGGAAATCCGCTGGAAACTAAGACAATTACTCTCTCCTGTGGCAAGCTTACAACCGGTGTAACCATTAAACCCTGGACAGGGATTTTTATGCTTCGTAATTTGCAAAGTCCGGAAACTTATTTTCAGGCTGCATTCAGAGTACAAAGTCCTTGGGAGATCACTGATGAATACGGAGAAAAGGAGATTATAAAACAAGAGTGCTATGTTTTTGATTTTGCATTAGACAGAGCATTAAAACAAATTTCTGATTACAGCTGTCGTTTGAATATAGAGGAGAATAATCCAGAAAAGAAGGTAGGAGAATTTATAAAATTCCTTCCTGTGTTAGCCTATGATGGCAGTGTCATGCGTGAAGTTGACGCTGCTGCAATTTTGGATATTACAATGGCAGGAACCTCAGCAACGCTGCTTGCAAAACGCTGGGAATCAGCACTACTTGTAAATGTGGATAACAATACTTTGGCACGGTTGTTAGCCAATGAAGATGCTATGAATGCCTTGACGAGAATTGAAGGGTTTCGTGGCTTAAATGAAGATATTAAAACAATTATAAATAAATCAGAAGCTGTAAAAAAAGCAAAGAAAGATGGTGCCAATCTATCAAAAAAAGAAAAACAGGAACTTAGTGAGGCTGAAAAAGAATACAAATCCAAGCGCAAGATTATTCAGGAGAAGCTGATTAAATTTGCAACTCGCATTCCTGTTTTTATGTATCTTACTGACTACCGAGAGTACAGCTTAAAAGATGTTATCACACAGTTAGAACCGCAGCTTTTTAAAAAGGTGACAGGGTTGAATGTAAAAGATTTTGAACTATTGGTTTCTCTTAATGTATTCAACGAATCAGCCATGAATGATGCGGTATACAAATTTAAGCGTTATGAAGATGCCAGCCTTTCGTATACAGGTATTGACCGTCATACAGACGAAAATGTAGGTTTATACAGCACTGTTCTTTCTCGTGAAGATTATAATAAGATGGCTGGTTTATTAGATCAATCCATGATTGCAGAGCAAAATAAAGATGATATTCCTAAAAATCCATATTTTATAAATAATTCAGAATATGATGAGGATATTTTAGATAAATCGAAATTACAATCGAAGAATGAAAAGAACAATTCAGCAGTTGTATCAACTAAAATTTCTCCAAAGCCTGGTTCTACTTATCAGCCAGCTTTTGTTCCGCCTAAACCAAGTTCAGGCAAAAGGCCACAGATGGTTTCTGTTGATGTATCGGATATTGGAGTCGGTTCAAAAGTAATGCATAAAGCATTTGGTGTAGGATTGGTCTTAAAAATTAAAGATGGACTAATTACTGTTGATTTTAATGGTGCAGAAAAGAGATTTCAGTTTCCAACTGCATTCCAAAACGGGTTTTTGAAAAAGAATTGATAACAAAATCCCGACACTTTTAAAATTTAGTGTCGGGGTAAAATTTGACTACAGTTCATTTATTACATCGTTGATTACTATTAGAATATTTTTAATAGTAAAGGAATTTATCTGTGAACCAAGTCTTTTATAGGTTTCAATGTCATCGGTCTCTTCACAATGACCAATTTCATTCCTTAAATATGTTATGGAGTCTTCATATTTACCATTCTTTAGTGTGGATTCCTTAAATGAAATAAATGAGTATTTTGGGGTATGTTGTTTAATATAATTTGTGATATTAGCTTGATAAGCTTTTTTATCACATGGTTTTTTTAGTAACTCTAATAATATTTCATATAAGCTCATAAATTGTATAACATAATTGGGATTTTGTAGAATCCCCAATATTCTACTGTATAATATTCGGTGGTTTTCAAATCCTTTTTGAAGGTCAATAATATCTGAATAAATTTTTTCAGCATTGAGATGTCTTTCTATTTTTAAAGTTTCTCTAATAGATAAACTTTCATTTATGTGAATACAATCATCTTCATCTAATATTTCAAGAAAAATATTGGGTTGTTTAAATT
>JAHHUF010000076.1 GCA_020024115.1 Anaerofilum sp. | reverse complement strand
ATATTTATAAATTTAAAATGTATATTTAAAAAAATTTTGTATCAACTATGTTCTATTTTGGAATTTCCATGTTATTTGTTTTAAATACATTTTTCAAATTGTTTCTGATGTTGTTGTTCTCTCTATGTCGATTCCAGAGGGTCAGAAAGGTTTCTTTCAAGGCCGGGCAGGGCATATTTCGCACTGCCTGCAATGAAGTAATAATTTGATGCTCTGTTCCGTTCAGCATAAAATATTCAAATGTATCCACTGCCTTTTCTTTATCCGGCGCATATCCCAAAACATAAATTGCAACATCTATATCTTGTTCATTCAAGGATTTATTTTTCAAAAACTTCAAAATATCCTCAGATTTTAGCTGCGGACACTCTTTCAAAGTATATAGCAATCTACCATACAAAGAACTATAATATGAACATTTTTCGTCCCCATTTTCGATGGTGTAGAGCAAATTCAGCAAAACATCATAAATTTTTCCTCGCTCTTGTTCAGGGACTGCATTGACTTGCCGAATGGCTGCCGATGGATTTTCCTTTGTCAATTGATAAAACAGCTTCATTCCCTGTTCTGTATCAAATTTCAGCAACAAAAACAACTTTTCATCTGCAAACAATTCATTGGATAATTGATGAAGAAACTTGCGTGTATTCTTTGAAATTTTCGGAAACCGCACAAAGCTGTTCAGCAGCTTTGATTTTCTTTTTATATCATCGCTTTGGTTGAATCGGGCAATCAGTTCCTCTTGAGATGCAATAATTTCGTACCCATACCCATCAACATTGTTTCCTTGAATGATTTCCAGAAAAAAGTTTTCATACCACTCCAAAAAACTCATTTCTGTGTTATAGGGCATATATTCGCTGTGCCAACTCGAATTGACATAAAAAATTTGGTTTTCTTCTTCCCCTTGTGCAATCGCAAGAGTTTCATAGGTGCAGCCTTGTGTACCGACCGCATAGGTTCCCTGCTGAGTTTCTTTTTCGGTTCGGTCATATAAATTGTCCAAATCATCTTCATCTTCAGATTCTTCATTACATTTCTGCTCAAATGGCTCCCATTTTTCTTTCCATTGTTGAGCAGTGAGTTTGCTGGAAATAAAGGGTGTTCCCGCAATTTCATAACATTCTTTTGTTGTGTCCAGCGGATAGATTCCATAATAAGGTCCTGCACCGCCATTGCCCACCTGTGTGATAAAAAACACATATTCGGATGGCAGCTTGATTTTGTGTCTTTGTTCATAGGCTTGTACTTCTTCCAAAGAGATGACAGGGTTTAGCTGATACTTATGCTTCGATGAACCAAATACTTTACAGTAGGGGTCAAAAGCACTTGCCTTTTTCACCAGTTCGCGCAGATATTCTGCATATTGTGGGGTGAGTTCATATTTGTGGGAAGATGTTTCAAACAATTTTTTCTCTTGGTCAAAAGCCTTTTCTTTTTTCATCCGTTTTCGCAAATATTGTGAGGCAAAATTCTCCATTGTCATTCCTCCTAAACTTTATTATTTCCTGAAAATTATAAAATAAAAACAAAACCACTGTCACCATACAATTTTGTTTTGTATCGTGCAGTGGTTTTAAGATTCAAAATTTATACAGCAAACCAGAAAGCATGATTGTCTAACCTTTGACAAAAACCTCTTTGTTTGCCATATCTAGAGCAAAATGCCCTATTTTCTATCAGCCAATCACTGCCTTCTTATATCCATTGTCATTTGCAGCCTGCTGCAAAGCCTCATCTGGTGCAGCTGCCACACGGTATGCCTTTGTTTTTTCTCCTGCTGCTGCGGCACAAGCTGCCAGCACTGCGGCAGGGTCCTGAGCATTGGCAGGAATCTGCACCAACAGACGCTCCATCCCCAAACCGCCAACCGGTGCAGCGGCAATCCGCAAATCTTCGCCTGTGACAGCTGCTGCGCTGTATTGGAACCAAGCAGCGGCATTTTGTTCAGCCAAAGCAACTTGCAGTTGCTGAATGGTTTCATTCAAAATTGCATCAAAGGATTTCCCTTGTGTATCTCCAAAGTTTGCCCCATTGGTGCTGCGTACCTCTGGGAAATGCAGTCCGCTGAAGACAATTTGCTCATATCCCAAAGAAACCGCTTCCAGTGCCAAATCTTGAATATACTGTCTTGCAATGGGAGAATAAGGATTCAGCCAAGGTTTTCCACCTGCTTGAGCAGAATTATCCAACCAAAGCATTCCCTCACTTGCACCATATCCAATTGCCATACTGCGGTCGGTATAAGCCGCAACAGGGTCACGATATGCCCAAATCTCTGCGACAGGCACAATCCCTGCGGCTTTCATTGCATCTGCAATGGCTTTTGCATCAAAGGGAGTTGCAGACAAGCTGCCCGATGCAGTGGGAACTGCTGAAGCATAGCCCACAATTCCATCCGGTGCTTTCAAGGTAATCAGTGCATATTTGATTCCTTGCTGTGCCAACTGCTGTGCAGTTTGCTGTGCCAGCTCAGGGGTTGCAACACTGGCGGTTGGAACAACGCTCCAATTCCCTTCCGGCTCAGGCATCGGTGTTGACTCTGGGATTGATTCAGACTGTGATTCTGGGGATTCTTCCACAGGTGGATTTTCTGTGCTTTGTGATTGACTGCTTGAAGATTCTTCATATCGCTTCAAACCTTCATACCACAACTTGGTTCCTGCATCCAAAATCCGTGGTGCAAGAAAATATCCTGCAACAAACAAAATAATTAAAAGGACAACACCACGAATGATACGGCGGCGTTTAAATCGACCAGTATCAAAGCTGCCTTTATAATGCTTTATTTTTTTCCCTTTATTCCTCATACCAAACACCGCCCCTTCTTAAAATGCTGCCATATGCCCAGTAAATCCATAAATCGCCATTGCAAGCACTGCGATATACAGCAGTGTCACAGGCAATCCTTGAAATGTGTTAGGAACCGACCTCTGCTTCAGTTTTCGTTGTCCTTCGGTCACAGCCATAACAGCCAGTGTATAGCCCAACCCACTACCCAATGCAAAGCCCATTGTCTGCATAAAGGTAAAGTTTTGTGAAGTAGTCAAAAACAGGCAGCCCATTACTGCACAGTTAAATGTTGCCATTGGCAACACCTGTGCAACCTTGCTTGCATAGGGCAGCTTTAATGCACCAACTGCCACAACAACAATGCCCAATGCCGCCGCACTACACAACAGCATCACCAAAGGGCGAATCATGGCACGCCATGAGAGCAGAGATAAAAAGTATTTATTACACAAAAATGCCAGCGGCGCACTGATAAGCTGAATCACACATAAACATACGCAAAAAAGAATACTGCTTATGGATGTGTCATCCACCAGCTTTATCAATCGGGAAACACCCAATGCACGGCTAAAAACTGCATTTTGGGCAAAAACTGCCAAAACGGAATAGAAAAAAAATGTGGTTAAGGATTCGATTACTGCACTCATTGGTATTTCTTCGCCTCCATATTCACCCATTTTTTCATAACATTCACCATGCCTCGCCAAAATGCACACAACAACGCAACAATGATAAAACCACCACTTGCCAAATTTGCCAAAGGCAAAATCGGTATGTTGGTGAGCCTATATCCAAAAACAGAACCAATTGCCAAAAATTCTCTCAAAATTCCTGTAATGAGAATCACCAACACATACCCTGTGGTAGTCAACAAACCTTTCCGCAGTGCAGTTGTCCATTTTTCGGGGGTATTCCGTTCATATCGTTTAATGATAATCGGTTCAACCACCAGCAAAGGCAGATAGATTCCCAAAGTCACAATCTGCACATCAAACCATTCACGCAGTAAAGTGTAGGTTCCCATGTAAACCACGGCAGCAGACAAACAATACGCCAGCGCACGGAAGGGGAGCCAACGGCTGACGATGCTTCCCAAAATGCGGGTCGGAGTCAGCATCAGCAAAACGGCAGCCGAAAGAATCACAGCATTATCCCCATTGGTAGCAGCAACCACTAAAGGTGCCAGCCCCAAACCAGACATTATAACCGGATTATTTAAAAAAATGCGGTCATTTTTTGCAATTCGGGCATAGTTATCATTCAAATATCGGATTCGTTTAGCCCACACGACGAATCACCCCCTTGTAAGTTGCAGAAAGTTTCACAACCACACGGTCAATATATCCCGATGCAGCATTTACCACCAACAAAGCAAAACAAACGCCTATCTCGTATGTTCCATAATAACGGTACATCATGGTCAAAATTCCCCAAATCAAACCATACGCTACCTGTGCCAGCCGATTTTTGGGAATTGTAGAAGGCTCACAAGAAAGAAACACTGCACTGAAAATCATCGCACCGCTCAAAAGTTCCAATTGCAACGATTGCATTCTTTGTGCTGTATTTTGCCAAAAGAATCCATGCACATCGCCAATTCGAGGGAAGCACCAAGCAATCAGGGCAGCACTTGCCAAAAAGCTGACAGGAACGGCTAGATTGATGCGTTTTCGCACCAGCAAAAACACACCGCAGCTCAAAATGATTAAAACCGATGCAGTACCCATCAAAGAGGGATAGTTCCCCAAAAGCAAATCCAGCCGTTTGATATTGGGGATGCCTCCTGTTCTCATAACATGGCTGACACTTTCTGTATAAACCACATTGTCCAAACTGCCCCAAACGGGAAGTTTTTCTTGAAATGGCACAGGATATTTCAGCAAATAGGAGGGCCAGCTGATTGCCGCCACTGCATATCCCACAGCAGTGGGGTGAAATGGATATGCGCCATATCCGCCAAAGGCTTCTTTTGCCAAAAAGACTGAAACTGCCACCGAAATAATCACAACATAATACGGAACACTGGCAGGCATCAGCATCACCAACAGCACTGCGTGTACAAGACTGCTGTTTTCAGTTCGATTGTATCTGCGCTTTCTCATGCGGCTGATTAAAATATCACAAATTTTTGCAGTAACAATTGCAACTGCCCACAATGCCAGCGGACGCATTCCATACAAAAAGATGGGCCATGCCAGCAAAGGCAGCATCATGCACAAATAATCAGTGTGAAATTTATACCCCTCATGCTCCTTCAAGGGCGGCAACTTTCTTTTTTGGGCCATATTTTATGCCTCCTGTCCTCGCAAATCCGCCACTGCCTGTTTTGGCTGTGCTGCACGGAACACTGCACTTCCAGCCACCAAAACATCTGCACCTGCCTTTACGCAAGCCGCCGCTGTGGTTGGATTTACTCCTCCATCCACCTGAATCATCAGCTGGTTCAAGCCCATTTGCTGGGCTTTGGCTCTGATTTGTGCAATTTTGTCCAATGCACTTTCCATAAAAGCCTGCCCGCCAAAGCCAGGCTCAACACTCATCACCAAAACCATTTCCAACTGGTCAAGCCATGGGAACACATCTTGTGCAGGAGTGTTTGGCTTGATGGAAACTGCCGCTTTGCAGCCTGCTTGATGGATTGCATCAATGGTTTGCTGCACCGGGCTGTCAGCTTCCAGATGAAAGGTAATTAAATTTGCACCTGCTTTTGCAAAAGGTTCAATGTATTTTAATGGGTCTGTAATCATCAAATGCACATCATAAAACGCATTTGACAAACTGTTATGCAAACTTTCCAGCACAGGAATCCCCAATGAAATATTTGGCACAAAATGCCCGTCCATTACATCAATATGAAGCATATCAGCTCCTGCATCTAAAACCATCTCACACTGCTCGCCCAGCTTGGAAAAATCCGCTGCCAGAATCGAGGGGCTGATTTTAACCATAAAATCCTCCTAATAAACAAGCAATTCTGCTTATTTTCAAATTTTCTTATATTTACACATTCAAACTATAATGATATTTGAGTGCAATGTTGTTATCCTTTTTATTTTACCCGAACTGACTCCAAAATGCAAACTACTTGTATCTTTTTTGCCTCATTGCAGGCGTTTCTTGTATTCTGCCTCTGTTTTGCTCCGAAACGGCAACCGGCAGGGTAAAACTGAACTGGCACCAACTGCCCGGCTCACTTTCTGCCCAAATCTTGCCATGGGAAAGATTCATCAAAACTTTGCAGATATGCAAACCAAGACCGCTGCCTTTTGTGTTGAGCCCACGGCTTCTGTCCTCTTTGTAGAACCGCTCAAAGACAAATGGCAGTGCATCTTCTGCAATTCCTTCGCCAGTGTTGCGAATATCCACCTGCACTTCATCTCCCTGTTTTGTAACAGCCAAAGAAATGGTACCGCCTTCTGGGGTGAATTTTAGGGCATTATCAAAGATATTATACACAACTTGATAGACCAAATCGCTGTCTGCATAAACCATTGTTTTGTTGGGGGTAAACCCTTCCAATTGAATTTTATTGTCTTCGATTCGTTTTTCTGCACTCAACACAACCGTTGTGATGGTTTCCCAAATATCATAGTTTGCAGCACGAACACGGTATTCTCCCGCCTCCAGCTTGGTAATATCCAGCATATTTTGAGTCAAACGGGCAAGTCTGCCCACCTCCTGTGACACCAACGACAAATAGTGCTGCTGCATTTCAATGGGAATGGTTCCATCCAACATTCCATCAATAAATCCTTTGATAGTGGTCATGGGGGTACGCAGTTCATGAGCAATATTCCCCATAAAACTAGACCGAGAAGAATCAATCAGTTCCAGACTGCTTGCCATATTATTGAATGTCTGAGCAAGCTGAACCACTTCATCATCGCCTTCCACCGGAACCCTCACCGAGAAATCTCCGCCACCAAACTTTTTGGCAGCAACTGCAATTCTGCGCAAAGGAGTGGTCAGACGGGTGGTGAGCAAAATGGAAAGAATACTGGCAACCAAAAGCATCAATCCTGCGGAAAGCACAAAGGATGAGAACATATCACTGATAAAAATGCCCATACTTGCTGCATCCGCCGATGCAAACACATAGCCAATAATCTGATTGTTGTTTCCATACAAGGGTTTTCCGCTTGTATAATATCGGTTTTCTACTGCTCCGCCCAAATCCCCCAATTCAAAATAGCATCCATTGGTGTTGAGCTGCTGCAAAATTTTTTTTGGAATTGTCCCCTCATATCTGCATTGTTCCCCCTCGCTGCACATGGTCACTCGCCCGGAAGGGTCAGCAGCAAAGACAATATTTCCGGAACTTTGCCCAATCAAAGAAATGCTGGATTGAATGGTTCTGACCGTGTCATCTTCTCCCCACGCATAGGGATTATCCTCCACCATATACGCCCTGGCAACTGCAATATCAACAATATCATTCAAGGTTGCTTTTTTGTCTGTTTTGAAATATTCCATTGACAGATACATCTGCAAAAAGCCCATCGCCAAAATACTGGCAACCAGTACAACTGCTGTCATGCTGAAGTAAGCAGAGCTGATACTTTTTCGTACCGACAAGGTTCCTTACTCCTTTACTTCAAATTTATATCCAACTCCCCAAACGGTTTTCAGGCTCCATTTTTCGCTGGCATCTTCCAGTTTTTCACGCAGGCGTTTAATATGCACATCAATGGTGCGGGAATCTCCATAATATTCAAATCCCCATACCTCATCCAGTAGTTGGTCACGGGTAAACACACGGTTGGGGTGGGCTGCCAAATAATGTAAAAGTTCCAATTCTTTTGGGGGTGCTTCCACAACCTGTCCTTTTACTTTGAGTTCATAGCGTGAAAGGTCAACAGACAAATTATCAAACTGAATCACCTTTTCATCATTGATATCAAAATTTCCACAACGGCGCAGCACTGCTTTGATGCGTGCAACAACCTCTTTGCTGTCAAAAGGTTTCACCACATAGTCATCCGCTCCCAGTTCCAGCCCCAAAACTTTGTCAAATGTTTCGCCCTTTGCTGTGAGCATAATAACAGGGGTATCGCCTGTTGCCCGAATACGGCGGCAAACTTCCCAGCCATCAATTTTCGGCATCATCACATCCAACAAAACGATTGCTGGATGTTCTGTTTTAAACAAATTCAGTGCAGTTTCTCCATCATAGGCAAGAAATGTCTTATAGCCTTCTTTATCTAAATAAAGCCGCAATAACTCACAAATATTTTTATCATCATCCACAATCAAAATTTTTTCATTTGGCATGGTATTCCACTCCTTGATTTGAAATCATTTGCAATAGATATTTCAATAAGGCGTATCTGAAACCTAAGAAATTGGCGAATTTTTCGCAGGAATCAAGTAGATGCAAGACAAAAAACACAGGAATCTTTGCTGGATTCCAAATATTTTTAACGCAGCAGATACTGCTTATTGTAGAAAAAGACGAAACTTTCGACTTTTCAGATAGCC
>JAHHUF010000075.1 GCA_020024115.1 Anaerofilum sp. | reverse complement strand
AGGTTACAAAGATTTTGGATATTTGCCAAAGAATCAGTCACAGGTTTTTGCTAAATGGACTTCGACAAAGCACCGAAGACGAACTTGCACAGGCAACCAAATATTCCAATTTATCACGCAAATATATAAGGAGAATGGAGCGTATCCAAATCGGATAACGCTCCATTCCTATATTATACATTCTTATTTGATATTGACATTATGTAGTGCATTTTTTATCTGCAATTCCTTTTACAAACTCAATCCTTTACTTTTTATTTGAAATAAGTTTAAAAGCAGTAAAATTTTTTATTTATAAAAGCTGGGGTGAAAATACAGTTGCTAACTACTTTTTCCTTTTTGTACACAATTTACTTATTTTAGCTTTTAGAGATTCTGTAATAAAGACTCTTCCATTTCTGCGAAATCATTCTGGTCTAACCCATACGCCTGTTCTATCAAATCCCCATATTGCTCAACAAATTGAGAAAAATGTACTTCACACCCTAAATCATAAAGCAAAAGGCAGCCATTATGAAATACACCCAAATCAGGCTCTGTCTCCTTTTCCTCAACTTCAGGCAATGCAAATACTTCCTCTGCAACTGAAAAATGCTCTGGGCAACGCTTTATTTTTTTAAGTACCATCCGTGCAGAGCATGCCAAATCCACCTGTTCCTGCAAAGCGATTGCTGTCAATTCTTTATAAATCAGCAAAATCGCCTGCTTATCCCACATTTCTGTACTTCTTAAAAACTCAGTTACCAAAAGGCGCTTATGAAGATTTCGACTTTTCCATTCCCAAGGGCCAAGTTCCATCAATAAATCTTTGTGTTTGATTGTATCATTTTCCTTTGTCCAATCATACAGTTTGTTTCTGAATGACTGATAGGAAAACATACGGTCGAGCCATGCTTGACTATGTTCGTTATCAAACTCCATCATTCTTTTTTACTTCCAATTGCTTTTATTTCTTCTACTGCTTGAATTTTTGCATCTTTCAGTGTATTTCGTTTTTTAACAACTTCTTTTAGTAAAATATAGCAGGTACTTGCTGTTGGAACACTGAACAACATACCTACCACACCGCCAAAACCACCACCAATGGTTACAGCCGCCAACACCCACAAAGCCGGCAAACCAACACTTGCACCCACTACACGAGGATAAATCAGATTACCTTCCAACTGCTGCAATATAATCAAAAATACTACAAAGCCAATCGCTTGCCAAAAGTTTACCATTAAAATCATAAAGACACCAACAGATGCACCAATAAACGCACCCACAACAGGAATCAATGCTGTTACACCCACCATTGCTCCGACCATAGGTGCATAGGGCATTTTCAGCAAAGTCATACCCAAAGCACACAAACATCCCAGAATAACAGCTTCAATACATTGTCCTGCTACAAAGTTTGAAAAACTGGTATGTGCTACCTTTGCGATATGCAGCACAGTACGCTGCACTTTTTCAGGCAAAAAAGCACGCAATGTATAGCGAATCTGCTGCCCCAATTTTTCTTTTCCAAACAAAATATAAATAGAAAAAATAGCTGATACAGTAAAATTGATAGTACCATTAAAAATGCCCATTACAACAGCGACTGTATTATTGACCACTCCTGCTGCACTGGAACCAATGACATTAAAAATATTTTTGCCCAATTCCTGCCAATTGATTGTAAGCCCTTCCAACCAGCCTTGAATTGGTGGAAACATATCTGAATGTTCCATCAGCCATGTATTGAGCCATGCCAAAAATGTTGGAATTTGTTTCATCAACAAAGCAATTGCGTTGACTAACTCAGGCAAAACTAACGCTACTACTGCACTTATCACTGCAATGATAAACAGAATCGCTCCAATTAAACTGATAGGTCTACGCATTTTTTGCAGTTTTTCGTTTTTTGTTTTTGCCCACAACTTTGATTCAATAAAGCTCATCGGAATATTTAGCACAAAAGCCATCATTGCCCCCATAATGAGAGGAAAGGAAAAATTCCAAAACATTCCCAGCAAACCTGTAACCTGTTCTATATTTCGTACCGCATAGTATAGCACAAATGCCAAAACCAAAAGCCCTGCTGTACCACGCCATTTTTTGCTGTTATATTCCATCTGAATCCTCCAAATTTTCAAAAAATTACAACTGGATTATCTATATTTTTTATTGCACTTTATATTAAATTTTCATTCAATTTATACTATTCATCTTATCTTTTTTTTGCATAAAAGTCAAGATTTTTGCTTTCGAAATTGCCATCAATCTGCTCCACTGTTGCAGAAATTTTTGCATTGTTTACATTCATTCTCTTGACACTTTGTATCTAAAAGACTAAAATGTAATAATATACATAGTTTTAAAAACTATTTTTATTTGTTAATCAAATTATTTTTTAATATAATTTAGGAGGCCTTTTATGACCTGGAGAATTGTTGCTGACAGCACTTCTGACTTGCACGAAGGAATTCTTTGTGTTCCTGATACTACTTTTTCGATTGTTCCTTTAAAACTCCGTATCGGTGAGCAGGAATTTGCAGATGATGCCAATGTAAATGTTGCGGATGTAATGGATACTTTAGCCAACCATTCGGGCCCTTCTTCCACAGCTTGTCCCAGCCCTGATGAATGGGTTGCTGAGTTTATGAAGGCAGATTATACAATTGCTGTTGTGATGACCAGTGCTTTAAGCGGCACTTATAATAGTGCAATTGTTGCAAAAGAAATGGTATTGGAATCACATCCGGAAAAGAAAATTCATATTATCGATACAAAATCAGCTTGTGGACAGGTTGTGTTGGTTGCAAAAAAAGTCAACCAACTCATTGGAATGGGGCTTTCCTTTGAGGAAGTCTGTGCAGCTGCGGAGGCGTACAACAAACAAACTCATCTGTTATTTGCTTTGGCAAGTTTTAATAACCTTATCAAAAATGGAAGAATGAATAAAGTTGTTGGTATGTTGGCTACAAAACTCAATATGCATGCTGTGGGTATGGCAAGCGAAAAAGGTGAGCTTTCTGTCTTGCACAAAACCCGTGGCGAGACTCGTTGCATCACCTTGCTTTTGAATGAATTGGAGGCACGCAAAGAACCCAATCGCAAACATATTGTTATCAGCCATTGTCAAAATGCTGTGGGCGCTAAACTTTTGAAAATGAAAATTCAAGAAAAATGGCCTGATGTTGAAATTACCATTCTCAAAACACATGCTGTATCCAGTTATTATGCCGAACAGAAAGGAATTTTGATTGGTTTCTAAGAAAGAAGTCCGTTTTCTGAACATTCAGAAAACGGACTTCTTTTTAATTGCCAAAAACTTGTTTTGCAATATCTGCACCATGTTTTGCATCTTTTGCATAAAAATCAGCACCCATATCTGCTGCATAATCCGGGGTAAGCACAGCACCTCCCACCATAATTTTGCAAGGAAGATTTTCCTGTCTCAGCAAACGAATGGTTTCTTTCATACTGGGCAGAGTGGTAGTCATCAATGCGGACAATCCCACTAATTTTGCACCTGTCTTTTTTACTGTTTCCACTATAAGTTGTGGTGCAACATCTCTGCCCAAATCAGTCACATCATACCCATAGTTTTCTAAAATCACTTTCACAATATTTTTTCCAATATCGTGAATATCACCTTTCACCGTTGCAACCACAATCTTTCCACGATTTGCTGTATCACTTCCGCTGTTTGGCATTGCTGCTTTGACTGGTTCAAAGGCTGCTTGTGCCGCCCCTGCTGATTGCAGCAATTGCGGTAAAAATAGAGTTCCTTTTTCAAAGCGGTCACCTACTGCATCCAATGCAGGAATCAAAATTGTATTTACAATTCCCAATGGCTCTTTATTTTTTAGTTCCATTTGAACTGCCTGTACCGCTTCTGCCTTTAAACCTTTTTCAATGGCTTGTGAAAGCGACATACTTCCCTCTGTTTTTATTGGTGTAACAGTTGAAGTTTGAGCATAACAATCAATATATTCCGCTGACTGACTATCTTTGCAGGACAACACTCGATATGCACGCATTGCTGCCATCATAGCTGCAATATTAGGGTTGATAATCGCCAAATCTAACCCCGTCTGCAATGCCATTGTCAAAAATGTGGTATTCAAATATTCTCGACAGGGCAAACCAAAACTAATATTGCTTACTCCCAGCACAGTGCGAACTCCTAATTCTTGTTTGCACTGTGTCAAAGCCTTCAATGTTTCCGCTGCTCCTTCTTGCTGGGCACTAGCTGTGAGGGTCAGGCAATCAATATAAACATCATGGGCAGGGATTCCATACTTTTTTGCCTCTTGAACAATTTTTCTTGCAACATTTACCCGTCCCTCTGCTGTGGGAGGGATTCCATTTTCGTCTAATGCCAAACCAATCACAGCCGCACCATATTTTTTGCAGAGAGGAAGGATTGCATCTAAGGATTTTTGTTCACCGTTGACTGAGTTTACCAACGCTTTTCCGCAATAAACACGCAGCCCCTTTTCCAAAGCCTTGGGGTTGGTAGAATCCAATTGCAAAGGCACATCGGTAACTGTCTGCAATGCCTTAACAGTTTTTTTCATCATTTCAGGCTCATCAATTTCGGGCAGCCCCACATTGACATCCAGCATTTCTGCCCCTGCATCGGTTTGCTCAACTGCCTGTGAAAGGATATAGTCCATATCCTCTTGTCGAAGTGCTTGCTGAAATCGCTTTTTTCCTGTTGGGTTAATTCGTTCTCCCACCGCAATAATTCGGTCAGCATCAACCACCGAAACTGCACTGGTCAAAACGCTTTTTGTTTCAATTTCTCTTGTAGGCACTTCGCCCTGAAATCCCTCTGCCAATTTTTGAATATGTGCAGGGGTTGTTCCACAGCAACCACCAACCGCTGCAATTCCAAGGGAACGATATTCCTGCATTTGCTCAAAAAATTTCTCTGCATTCAGATGATATTCTCCCGTCGCAGGGTCTGGCAAACCGGCATTTGGCTTTACGAATACTTTTGCTGTTTTTGGCGTAGCTTTGCAAAGACGCTTTGTCAATGGCAAAATCTGTACCGGCCCCAACGAGCAGTTAATGCCAAGCCCATCTGCACCCATTCCACCAATACAAGTAGCAAATGCTTCAATACTGCATCCTGTAAAGGTTCTGCCATTTTCTTCAAAACTCATAGATACAAACAGAGGCAAATCACTGTTTTCTTTGACCGCCAACAATGCTGCCCGTGCCTCTTGCAAATCGGTCATAGTTTCTACCACAACCAAATCCGCAATTTCCTTTGCAGCATCCACCATCTCAGCAAACTGTTGTACTGCTGTTTCAAAGTCTAATGTTCCGTTTGGTTCCAGCAATTCTCCCAATGGCCCAATATCCAAAGCAACCTTTGCACCAAAGGGTTCTGCGGCTTGTTTTGCAATCTCTATTGCAGCTTGAATCAGTTCTTTGGCATTGTAGCCACTGCCTTCCAACTTGTGGGGGCTTGCACCAAAAGTATTCGCATACAAAATGGTTGCACCTGCTTGCAAATAGCTTTCGTGTACCTGTTTCAATCGTTCTGGGTGGGTAATTGCCAAAAGTTCTGGACGCTGCCCCGGTTGTAAACCCATAGCTTGCAGCATGGTTCCCATTCCACCATCCAAAATGAAATATTGATTTTGGTTTAGCCAATCAGTCTTTGCCACAATATTTTCCCTCCTTGCGATAGCTGCACTTATCCCGCAAAACACAATGACCGCAACCTGCCAAATGCCCTTGGACTGGATGGTCGGAGATTCCACACACGGCGGTGATGCTTTTTCGAGGAATCAAGATGCCGCCACTCACTGTCAAACCGATTTTTCGAGACGCATCCAAATATTGAATGACATCTTTTTGCATTTCAAGCGGAAAATCTCCATAACCCGGAGAATAGCGACTTGTCATATACTCTGCTTGGTTCAATTCCTTTTTTATCTGTTGCTGCAACTGTTCAGCCAATCTTTCCACCAAAGCCCCTGCCGCTGCATCTACAGCACAAACCAATGCCATATCTTTTCCTAAGCGACGCATCTGCATATCAACCTGCACTCCAATGGTGACTGCTATCCATACAGTATGGGTACACCCTGTCAAATGCTGTACAATATCTGTCCCCTGCAAGGGAATTTCATCGCAAAACAATTGCTTGGTTTTGCTCCAATCCAAACAGCCTTTTTTGTAAATTCCCCTTGGTTGTGCATATTCCAGCACAATTTTGGCTGCCCGCTGTGCCAGCTGCATAGTTTGCGGGTCAATTTCGGATTGCTGTGGATACCCCATCCAACTACATATTTTTTGTAAAGACAATTCGTTTGGTGTTTGCAGCAGCATTGTTTTGCCCCACTTTCTAAAACAGCATTTTACAGTTTTTACAACAAATCTTTGATACCATCATACACTTTTTCCGCAACAATAGGATTGTTCATTGCATACAAATGAATCCCATCTGCTCCGCTTTCAATCAAATCCCGAATTTGTTCAACTGCATACGCAATGCCTGCTTCAAACAAACTTTGCTCATCATTTTGCCAGCGAGCAATCATTTTTGTAAACTTTTGCGGCAAGCTGGCAGAGGAAAGCCTGATGGTGCGTTCAATTTGATTTGTGTTGACAATGGGCATAATTCCTGCCGAAACCGGAATCGAAATTCCTTTTTTTCGCATCAAATTCAAAAAACGATAAAAATGCAGATTATCAAAAAATAACTGTGTAATCAATGGGCTGACTTCTGCCTGCCGTTTATATTTGAGGTTATCTATATCTTCTGCAAGGTTTACTGCTTCGGGGTGTCCCTCTGGATAACACGCACCTGCAATGCAAAAACCACCTTGTTTCAAAATTTCATTTGCCAAATCGCTGGCATGAGCAAACTCTTTGCTGAACGCCAGTTGGGGGTTTGCATCTCCACGCAGTGCCAAAATATTATGGATGCCTGCCTGATGCAGCTCACTCAATTTCTGCTGTATGGTTTGGGAATCTGCCCCCACACAGGTCAGGTGTGCCAATGCTATAATTTTCAATTGGGTTTGAATATATTGTGCAATTTCACAGGTAGACATCCCTCCGTTTGTTCCACCGGCTCCATAAGTGACACTGATAAAGTCCGGGTTTAGTTTCGCCATTTCTCCCAACGAATGATACAGCTTTTCTTTGCTTGTTATCTTTTTGGGCGGAAAAACTTCGACTGAAAACACACAATCTTTTTCTTTATACAAATGTGAAATAAACATTGATTCACTCCCTTAAAATATATTGCACTGCATTTTATCCTCAAATTTTTTTATAGAGTAATTTAAGCAAGTTCTCACTTTTTTGTCGTTCTTTCGCAGTTTGTTCGGGGTTTGGTGTCCAAATATTCTCCAAATTTTTCTCCACCACATCCCCTTCTTTACAGTTTTGACAAAGCTGGTCAATAGGTACAAGTAAGCTGTTGTTTTCTTCATCCAACAAAACCGCTTTGCCGTCTTCCATTCGGTCTAAAATCCACATCGTTTTCCCTCTTTTTTGCTCAAGCTGCCTTTTCTATCCAAACCTTTAATTCGTTATTTTGCTGATAAATAACAACTGTGCCTTGTTCATCTGTGCGATAAATAGAACTCGCTACACTTTGTATATTTTTTACTGCTTCTTTATGTGGGTGACCATAGGAATTATCTTTCCCACATGAAATCACTGTCAACTGTGGGCGGACTGCCTGCATAAAGTCAAGGGTATTGGAAGTTGATGACCCATGATGTCCTGATTGAAAAACATCCGCTTTCAGATTGACCCCTTTTTTGAGTGCATCTTGCTCGACTTCCTTTTCTGCATCTCCAGTAAACAGAACGCTAAAATCCTCTGAAAACTTAATAATTGGTGATAAATTGTTATAGTTAGCTGTTTTTATTCCTGCTGTCAAAATTTCCAGAGTTCCATTTCCCAAAGAATATTTCTGCCCTGCTTGAGCTGTGATGGTTGGGATTTGCTTTTCGCCAATCAATCCAATCACCTTTTGAAAAATTTTGCTGGTTGGGGCAGGTGCCAAAGAAATTTCCGGCAAAACCACCTGTTCGACTTTATAATTTTCCAACACATCGTCCATACTGCCAATGTGGTCAGCATGGGGGTGGCTCATCACCAGATAATCCAATGTTTCCAAGCCTACAGCATCCAAATACCCCAGCAAAGCCTCTGAACTGTCCAAATCTCCTGCATCAATCAAACAGCTTTGTCCATCGCTCAAAATCAGAGTTGCGTCTGCCTGTCCAACATCAATAAAATGAATAGATGTCCCTGTTTGGAGTATCTCTTTGGGAATTTCCATCACCGTTTCATGAGAAAGCCCAAAATGCCCCATCAAATCATCCCAACTGGGAAAAGTTCCATATTTTTCCTGATA
>JAHHUF010000074.1 GCA_020024115.1 Anaerofilum sp. | reverse complement strand
CCCACGACCTCTAGCGTGACAGGCTAGCGTTCTAACCAACTGAACTACCGGGCCAAATTGACCTGCCGCCTTTCTGTGGCTTTTTTATTATATCGAACTCTTTATAAAATGTCAACCTTTTTTTGAAAATTCTTTCTTTTTTAAACAAAAACCACGATACATCAAAGCATCGTGGTTTTGTTTTTTGTTCTATTTAACGAAATAATTGCAAAAGACGCTGCCAAAAGCTCAATTTTTCTTCCTGCTGCTCAACTTGCTGCACTTCTTGCTCTTGCTGTTCAATTGCTTCGGTAGACATTACAAACTGCACAGACTCAACATTGGTGTTTTTGTCGCTGACAAAAGACTGAATTTCAGCATCTTTTCCGGTAAATTCATCCAGCAATTTGTCAATTTCCTCCTGTATACGGCTATCCATATCAGCAGTTTTTTCTCTCAATTCATTAGTACCATCCGCCATTTTGCCAGTGCCGTCCTGCAACTCTGTTACACCGGAAAACAACTGTTGTGCCCCATCTTTCAAGGCGTTTGCACCTTGCTGCAAATTCTGTGCACCACCTGACAGACGGGAGATTCCGCTTTGCAGGCTGGCTGCGCCATTTTTCAGCTTTGCTGCACCTTCACAAGCAGCATTTACACCGCCTGTATATTGCATCAATCCATTATAAAAGGTATGGAATCCGTTGAGTTGGGTTGCCAGTCCATTGATTTTCTGCACAATTTCACTGTCTGCCCCTGTTGCTTGTGCCACAATATCTGCAATCTGTTTCTGCACCTCATCGCTTGCCATAACAGTTTCAATCTGCATTGCAATCAAACCTTGAATCTGTGTGCTGTTCAACTGATTTTGTATTTCATTTTTAATTTTTTGCTGTATCTGTTCACTTTGCATGGTTTGTGCGACAAGTTCTTGCAGTTTTTGCTGCACAGTATCTTCGATTTTCTGTGTTACTTCCGGCGAAACCAGTGCCATGTTTGCAATCTGTTCTTTTAATTCATCCGGTTTCTGCTGCACCAACTGCAATGCTGCCAATTTCTTTTGTTCCTCAGTTGCCTGTGCAAAATTGGGGTCTGCGGAAACAACTTGGTAAGCTGCAGCCAAAAGCTGTTCCTGTGTGATTTTTTGCAAAATCTCCTGTTTTACCACTTGGGTTACAGCCTGCTGCACCTGCTTTTTGCCTGCGTAGACCTGCTGTGTCACAGTCTGCTGCACTGCTTGCTGTACTTGCTGTTCTACCTGTTGGGTCACAACCTGTGTCACCTGTTGGGTCACTTTTTTCTTTGCTTCTTCGGTGGCTTTTTGCAAAGCAACTCCGCCAATCTGCCCATTGATTTGTGACAATACAGCGGAATAATTTTCTTTGGTAAGAGGAGTGAACGCAATGCCTACCTGTTCTAATGCCGGTTGCATCTGCACATTGGCAGCTTGCAGCAAAGAATCAAAAATCTGTGTTGCTCCATTTTGCAATGCTGCACTTTGACCAGCCAATGTGCTTAGACCTCCAAACAAAGTTCCTGTACCTTCTGCCAGTTGGTTTGCACCACTCTGCAATTGTGTGGTGCCATTCACCAGCTCATTTGCACCAGATGCCAATGTCTGTGTACCACTTTGCAGTTTGCCGCTGCCATCCTTCAAGGCTGCACTGCCGTCCTGCAATTTTTTCGCACCATCGTCCAAATCTTTTGCTCCATCTTGCAGTTTGCCGATTTGTTCATCCAACTCTTTTGTATCAGGTTTTTCCAGCTTCAACGACAACGGTACAGCGTTAAAAGATGCACCTTCCATTGAAAAATCGGTTACATCTGCTTCAATTTCAAAGTTCAAATCTTCTTTTGGCAGCTTCATATAGGTGAGTTGTTTGTTTGCACCTACATTGGCAACAGTTGCACCCTCTGATTTGATATTGCGGCATTTAACGGTATCCAAAGTAAAGATTGCCTGAATCATGAAAGAATCGAAAAAGTTGCCTTTAACTTCTTTATTTTGTGTGACACTTCCTTTAATTTTCAGGTGTCCGCTTTTTCCTCCCAACTCGTTGGGGGAGATTTCTTTTCCATCCAGCAAATAGGTCAACTTAATATTCCATGGAATCTGCCGTGAATCCAAATTGCCTTGATAATAAAAGCTGCCTTTTTGTGCATCAACCGATATTTCATCTTGGTCTTGTTTGATGGTCTGCTCATTGGATAGGTTTTTGATAGAACTGTATTTGCCATAGTCTTGAATATTGCCATCCTGCTCCAAATTGAACAGATTGACTACATACACATTTTCCACATTGCCCTCTTGGTTTAGGGTAACATACACATTTTCCTCTTTTGGGGAAGTTTCCTGCCCCGCAGCCCAGACAGGAGCGGCTGTGCTGCCAACAACGCCTATGGCTGCAAGAGTTGCAACAATTTTTATATTTTGAGATTTCATATCACACATTCTCCTTATTGATAAAAGTTAATAATTTTTTTCAAATTTCATTCCAATGCTTGTTTTTTGAATCAATTTATCAAACCAGCACAAGCAGGTGGGCAGTACAAACAAAACCATAAAGCAGGAAAGGATTGCACCTTTGCCCACCAAATAGCCCAACTGGCTGATAACGCCATTTGTAGAACGGTTGCCCAACATCATGCCCGAAATACACAGAATACTTCCGCTTGTGAGGATAGAGGCGATGGTTTCACGCACAGTAATGCGGGCGGCGTGCCAGCGAGAATTTTCTTTGCGGTTTTCTAGATATTTGTTGGTAAACAAAATTGCATAGTCTACCGTTGCACCCAATTGAACAGTATTGATAATCAGATAAGAAATATAGTTGAGTCGTTCTCCAACCAAATACGGAATTGCAAGGTTCATCCAAATAGAACTCTCAATCACCAGCACCAAAATCACAGGCAGAGAAACCGACTTGAAGGTGAAGGTCAGCACCACGAAAATTGCTCCAATTGCAATTGCATTTACAAGAGTGTTATCCTCGGTGACAGTATTTTTCATATCCAATGTATTGACAGCCTCACCTGCCATCAAGTAGGTGTCAGGATAATATTGCTGTGCTGTTGCACGTAATTTTTCTGCAAGAGCAAAGGGGATTTTTCCATCAACACCCACCGAGGTATTGATAACCATACGGGTGTAATGCTCTCCCACCAAAAGCTCTCGTTTATCCTTTGGCACATATTCTTCGGGAATACTGCTGCCTACGGTTTTTGCATAACTCAAAACGTTGGTTACTTCCGGAATTTCCGAAAAAGCGTCTGCCAATGCCTGCTCTGCGGGGGAATTTCCCTTGGGAACCATGCAGACGATTTGATTGGACAAGCCAAATTCCTCGTTAATCTTCAGTGCATCTCCACCAATCTTTGTGGAGGGGTCGCCATAAATTTCGCTGGAACCATAGGCAAAGCTGATTCTGTCTTTTGCGATAAAAGAGGGAATGGTAAACAGAATAAACAGAATCATAACAGGAACTTTTACCTTCATCACCAAATAGGAAAATTTGTGGAAGGTTGGCATAAAGCTGCGGTGCTGGGTTTTGTCAATCAGCTTGTAGCAAAGCACTGCCAAGCAGGGCAGGAATACCAAAACAGAAAGCAAAGAAAGCACAATTGCTTTTGCCATAACAATGCCCATATCAGGGCCAATGCGGAACCGCATCAGAATCAATGCCGCAAAACCAATCACGGTTGTCAATGCACTGGAAGTGACCGAAGTAAAGCTGTCTTTTACAGCTTTTTCCATTGCTTCCTGCACATTCAAACCAGTTTTGCGGAAACGGGAAAAGCTATGCAGCAAAAAGATGGAATAGTCCATACTTACTGCCAGCTGCAAAATGCTTCCGGCTGCATTGGTAACAAAACTGATTGTACCAAACATGAGGTTTGTTCCCATATTGATTGCAATTGCAACGCCAATCGCTGCCATAAACAGCACCGGCTCGAACCAGCTAGTGGTTGTGATGAGCAGAATCAGAAAAATCAATGGCAGAACAATTGCCATCATCTGTGTCAATTCCACAGTTGTGGATTCCGTTGCCATACCGGTATTCACTGCCTCACCGCTCATGGCTGCATCTTCGCCCACAATTTTGCGAATATCCATCAAATGCCCATACAAATCGCCTTCATCAATATAACAGGTAAACAAAGCGTTTCCGTTCTTATAATAGGCTTCTACTGCATCTGCTTTCATTGTTTCCAATGGAGCGTATACATTCACGGTATCATCCAGCCAAAGAACATCCGAAACACCATCCAACTGTTTGAGTTGGCTTTTTATCTCCATTGCCTGTGGAATGGAGATATTCTCCATCATAATACGGCAGTTTGGAGGTTTTACAGCATATTCCTCATCCATTACATCCAAAGCGGTTGTAGAGGGCGCATCTTTGGGCAGATAATTCATCAGGTTATAGTCTACGCCAACTTTGCCACGCAGAATAACGCAAATTACTGTCAGCACCATAAATACTCCAACTACTGTTTTTTTATGATTCAACATCAATTTTGCAATCGAATCCATATATACAAATTCCCTTCCTTTCACAAAATCATATTTATGTTGACTTTTGTGTCTGTAACGATTATAGTAAAAGTAACAGCAATATTTCAACCATCAATTTTTTGAAAATTTGTTTAAATTTGTACAAATTATTTTAAAATTGTACAAATTTGATTAGAAAGGATGATATTTTTGGCAAAAGCAGAATACAAAAGTGCAATTCGTTCACGAAAATTGATTTGTATGGCATTGGCAGACCTGCTGCAAGAAAAACCATTGGACAAAATCACTGTAACTGACATCGTGAACCGTGCGGACATCAACCGTGGAACCTTTTATGCACACTATATGGATGTTCCGGATGTAGTAAATCATTTGGTTGATACTGCTTGCAGTACCATTCAAGAGGCACTGCAAGAGCAACTCTCCATCAAAGCCAATGACCCTGCTATTTTACTTCGTCATCTGCAAATTCTTTTGGAGAACGACTTGGAATTTTATCGCAAGGTGCTAACTTCCAATGTCTCAATTCCCATCTTGGAAAAACTTCGCAACATCTATTTAGATTATATGACAGCACATGAAAAAGAGTTTTCAACCACCACCCACGAACAATATTTGTTTATGATTTTATTTTCTTCCGGTGGAATTATAAATATGTATCGGGATTGGTTCGCAGGAAAAATGCCTTTCACCTTTGATGAACTGACCGAAAAAGCCACCCAGACTATCCGTACAATTTTGGCATGATAAAAAGCACTGCGATTCAATTTTGATTGTTGTTTGCAGTGCTTTTTGTTTAGTGTGTATCCGAAAACTAAGAAATTAACAAGTTTTTTGTAGAAAATTAGCAAATATAATCCAAAAAGCAGAGGAATCCTTGCCGAATTTCCAGTATTTTTAAGGCAATAGGTACTATTTAATATAGAAAAAGACAAAAATTTCGACTTTTCAGATAGTCTCTAGTTATTTAATTTGAAACTTTATTGGTACTGTTTGCACGAATTTCACAAAGATTTATTGTCCAGATTGACAATTATCTTGGCTTATGTTATTATCGTTATGTTTTTAAAAATATAACGACAGTTATTAAAGGAGCAAATTATGTTAAAAAAAATCAGCTGTTTATTAGCAGCAGCTTCCCTGTTGGCTACAATGTGGGGGTGTTCCTCTGGCAGTTCTTCTCAGGCACAAAGCAGTTCCTCTGTAAGCCAATCCGTTGAGCAAGCTGCTTTTCCTGTTACCATTACAGATGCTGCCGGCAGAGAAATCACCATTGAGCAAGAGCCGGAAACTTTGGTTAGTGGCTATTATATCACCAGTTCTATGCTGATTGCATTAGGGCAGCAAGATAAACTAGTTGGTATTGAAGCAAAAGCAGACAAACGCCCCATTTACAGTCTTGCAGCACCACAGTTGTTGGACTTGCCCAATGTTGGCACTGCAAAGGAATTTGACTTGGAAGGCTGTGCCGCTTTAAAACCAGACCTTGCAATTCTCCCACTGAAATTAAAAAACAGTGCTGCGGATTTGGAAGAACTGGGTATTCCTTCGATTGTTGTTTCCCCTGAAAATACAGAACAGTTGGCAGAAACTTTGTCCATTTTGGGAAAAGCGACCGGAAGTTCTGACAAAGCACAAGAGCTTTTGGACTTTTCCAAAGAAAAACAAACCTTTTTGACCACCACATTTGCAGATGCAGAAAAACCGACCGTTTATTTGGCTGGCAACAGCAGCTATTTGAGTACCGCTGGTGCAAAAATGTATCAGCATACGATGATTGAATTGGCAGGCGGTCAAAATGTTGCAGGTGAATTAGAGGACTCTTATTGGAGCGATATTTCTTATGAGCAGCTTTTGGCATGGAACCCTGATATTATTGTAATCGCTCCAGAGGCATCTTACACCAAACAAGACCTTTTGTCAGATGAGCAGCTTTCCAATCTTGCTGCGGTAAAAAACAATCAGATTTATCAAATGCCTTCCGGCATTGAAGCATGGGACTCCCCTATTCCTGGCTCTATTGTTGGCAGCTTGTGGATGGCAAGTGTTTTGCACACTGATGTTTATTCTTCTGAGCAATTCCAAAAAGATGCAATTGAATTTTATAAAACCTTTTACGGATTTGAGCCAACCGCCGAAATGCTGGCATCAAAATAATTATGAAAAATACAAAGTCAAATGTTCATCTTTTTGCAGCAGCCCTTGTTATGATAGGGGCTGCTGTTGTTATTTCTTTTACAGTAGGAAAATACCCTATCCTGTGGGATAAACTTTTTATTGACCCTGTGGAAACCCGCATTTTTTTAATTTTGCGTATTCCACGCACTCTCATGGCATTGATTGCGGGAATTGCATTGGGCATTTCAGGCAGTGTCTTTCAGACTGTGTTTCAAAATCCTCTCGCCTCACCAGACATCATCGGCGTTGCTTCCGGTTGTTCTGTTGGGGCTGCGGTTTCTATTTTGTTTTTTGGGGGAGCGGCAGCAATCACTGTTTTTTCGGCATTTGTTGGGGGAGTTATCGCTGTGTTTGCAGCATTTAGTCTGGCAATAATTTCAGGAAACCGAGGAATTTCCAGCGTTGTTCTTTCAGGAATCGCCATCAATGCACTGTCACAGGCACTTTTAATGTATCTAAAACTAAATGCAGACCCCGAAAAGCAATTGGCATCCATTGAATTTTGGACAATGGGCAGTTTTGCCGATATGACCGCATCAAAGTTGCTAAAAACTTTGCCTTTTATTATAATTGGATTGATTGGGCTTTGCCTGTTGCAGCGTCCGCTTTTAATGCTGCACCTAAATCCATCCGATGCACAAATGCTTGGGGTTCCTGTGTGGGCTGTGCGTTGGGCTGCTCTTTTGCTGGCAACCATGCTGACCGGTTCTGTGGTGAGTATGGTTGGGCTTATTTCTTTTATCGGGCTGCTTGCTCCACACATCGCAAAGCTGCTTATAAAAACCAGCCGTTTTTGTTCAACTATTTTTTCAGGATTGGTTGGTGGGCTTTTGCTTTTATTTGCTGACATTCTGGCACGGAGTATTGGAAACAGTGAAATCCCTGTCAGCATTATCACTTCTTTTTTGGGGGCACCTTGTCTGTTTGTTTTGATGTGCGGAAAAGGAGAACAATATGGTCAAACTTGAACTGCAAGAATTATCCTGCCATTACAAGCACTTTTGTGCAGTGGATTCGGTCAATCTTTCGATTCAGTCCAGCGGAATTTATACTCTATTAGGCTCTAATGGATGTGGAAAATCCACTTTGCTCCGTGCAATTTGCGGGCTGCAGCCATTTACCGGAAACTGTCAGCTAAATCAAACCCCCATCAACCGCCTTTCCATCAAACAGCGCGCACAGCAGATTGCATATGTGGGGCAAAACAGCAATGTTAATCTTCAGTTGCCTGCAATCGAAATTGTTGCTCTGGGGTTTTACCCTACACTGCATCCTTTTGAAAAACTGCGCCTCGAACATTATCAACAAGCATTGAATGTTATGCAAACTCTATCCATTGCTCATTTTGCACAGCAAGATTTTTTAACTTTAAGTGGTGGACAGCAACAGCTTGTTTTATTTGCACGCACAATGGTGCGTACCCCTTCATTTATTGTATTGGATGAACCAGACAGTGCTTTGGACTTTGAAAACCATCATTTAATGTTTTCCTATCTTGTAAAATATACACAAAACCATCCTTGTTTGGTTTTGCTTTGTACACACAATCCATCCATTGCCTTGCAATATTCTGATTTTCTTGTTTTAATGAAAGAGAGGAAACTACTTGAACAGGTAAACCTGCACCAATGCACAAAAGAACAACTGGAAAAATCCCTGCAAAAAATTTACGGAAACATTGAACTCATAGCACATAAAGAAAAATATATTATGGTTGGGAGGG
>JAHHUF010000073.1 GCA_020024115.1 Anaerofilum sp. | reverse complement strand
TTCCTTTTGGTGTATATCTGCGGTATTATTTTCAGCGGAATTGGTGGCAGACAACCGTTGCAGGGTTTGGATTGAGCTTGTTTTTTGAACTGACTCAAGTGACTGCCTTATATGGAATTTATCCCAGACCATACCGCTTGTTTGATATGTCAGACCTGATTGGAAATACAACAGGAACTTTAATTGGGTTTTGGGTCACACCGCTGTTGGTGTTTTTCCTGCCTACGAAAGCAAAGATGGACGAAATTGCATATAAGCGTGGGGAGAAAATTTCCATTTTAAGGCGCAGTTTAGCCTTTTTGTTGGACTGGGCAGTGGTTGGTATTGGCTTGGGAGCAAGCCTGTTTTTGGGAGCTGTTGTACCATTTTGGTTGTGTGGGCTAATTTATTTTGTGTTGGTGCCAATTCTTACCAAAGGCTATACAATCGGAAGCTATCTGTGCAGTTTTAAAATTATTGATAAAAATGGTGAGAAATCATCTGTTTGGCGTTATATTGTTCGGGCAGGGCTGTTATATCTTCCTGTTTTTTCTACAATGGGTTTGTGGCTGGTTGAGTCAAAAATTCATGAAAAAGTTCCTCAAGTTATTATAAAAGGTGTTGTTACTGTTGGAAATATTATGGAGTTTGTCACATTGATTTGTATTCTTACATTGGTGCTTCAAAGTGTTCAAAAGCTGTTTAATTCTGAAAAACGATATTACTATGAAGTGATGTCAGGAACCTTTTTGGTTAGTACAATTTCTTCCAAAACTTATTTTGAAGAAGAAAATCAGGTTTCAGAACCAGAAGAAAATGAAAATCAAGATGATTGGGTATACCAAGTGACAACAGAAGAATAAAAAAGCGCATACTGTTTTGACAGTATGCGCACTTTTGTTTTATGATGGAGAAACATAATTCAGTGGGTTAACACGAGAGCCATTTTGCCGGATTTCAAAATGGAGATGGTTGCCTGTAGATTGCCCGGTGCTTCCAACTGTGCCAATAATATCGCCCACATTCACAACACTTCCCACACTTGCCATACGAGCAGTCATGTGACCATAGATGCTTACCAGTCCATTGCCGTGGTCAACCATCACTACATTGCCATAGCTGGGGCTGAAATAGCTGTTGTAAACAGTGCCGGATTTGAATACACGAATGGGTGTGCCAGCTGGTGCAGGAATGTCCACACCACCATGCCCCTTGCTCCAGTAGCCGGGCCACAGTTCACGGTCTTCGCCGAAATAGCTGGACAAGCGGGTATATCCGGGCAAAGGCCACATCACACTGCCATCACCAATTACACCAGCACCAGGGTTGCTGTTGGCAAGACGGTCAAATTCCGCCTGTGCTTTTTTCCAGATTGCATAGGCTGCCTCATACTCTGCCTTTGCAGCTTGCACATCGGCAGTGGCTTCGCTGACTTTTTCATCTTGCTGCTGAATTTGTACCGATAAAGCCTGTTTTGTGGCATCCAATTCGGATTTTTTGTTCTGCATACTGATTTTTTGTGATTCCAAATTCGTTTGTGCAGTTTTCAATTCGTTTTGCTGAATTTCCAGTTGTGTTTTCAGTTCTTGCAGTGCTGCCTTTTCGGCTGCCATTTCGTCCATCACTTGACGGTCATATTTAGAAATTTCTTGCAAGTTATCAGAGTATGTAAGGAAACTGGAAATATTGGTAGCTTTGCCCAGCAAAGCAATACTTCCGCCTGACTGCATCACCTGAATGGCAGCTACACGCTCTTTAAAATTGCCCCAGCGAGTGTCAATATCTGCCTGTTTTTGCTCAATATCCACCTGCTTTTGGTCAATTTCTTGCTGCTTGGCAGCAATTTGATTTTGCTTTTCTGCAATTTCTGCTTCTTTTTGGGAAATCTGTCCAACGATATTGGTAATTTGACCACGCAAAGCCTTTTCATCATTTTTCAAGGAAACACTCACAGCCTGCTCTTTTTTGGAGTTTTCCTTTGCTTGTGCAAGTTCTTTTTCGGCTTGTTTTTTATTTTGTTCCGCTTGCTCCAATTGGTTGGCAAGTTCGGACGATTCATCTGCAAATGTAATATGAGATACACCTGTCATAGAAATACAACAGGCAGCAGCCAATGCACAGCAGACAACACGCAACTTGTGTTTATACTGCATGGGACAGATTCCTCCTTTTTTTAACCTAAATACCATAAAAAAATAATTTAACTGTATGCAATAGTTTTCATTGCATACAGTTAAATTATAGTATAGCTTGTAACATCCGTCAATGCAAATTGCGCAAAATTCACAATTTATCGTACAGGAAAAAAACGGAAATCTGTAAGATTACAACCCAAAGAATCCTTTTTTAACCGGAAAATCAGCCAGCATACATTCAGAAGGGTCTTGTTTGCTGCAAAGCAGACGCACAGACGAGCCAATCGGTTTCTGGTCAGCCGCTGGAATTTGGTCATCCAACTGCACTTGATATTCTTGTTCATTCACACGGTAGGACAGAACAGTGGAAAAAACAGGTCTGCCTTTTCGGTCGGCACCCTCTAACGGAAGATATTCGCAGATGGTTGCTGTCACCTCAATGCAGTGCTGTGCTGCCAGCTTTTTTTGCCTTTTGTCAAAATAACAAGAGCCAGCCCAGCAAATGCCAGCTAAGCCAAGCAAACCAAGTGTATAGCCAATATCCATGCAGTTTCCTCCAAAACTTTTATTAAATGGTATAGGGGCTATCTGAAAAGTCGAAATTTTTGCCTTTTTCTGTAATGAGCAGTATCTGCTGTGTTAAAAATACTCAAAGTCTGGCAGGAATTCCTGCGGTTTTTGTTTTGCATCTATTGTCTCATTGCGAAAAATTTTTTAATTTCTTAGTTTTCAGATACGCTTTCATTTTCGTTTAGTTTTTGCTCTGAATCAGTGTCTTCTGAATCTAGTGGGATTTCAACATAATCTTTCTCACTTAGTTCAAAAACACCTTTTTCCTGCTGATTTTTGAGCAGTTTTAGAGCAGCAGCTCCTGCTGCAAGCCCCAAACCAATGGAAAACAATCTGCGAAAAAGAGCCATATCTGTAAATCCTCCTTATTCATCCAGTTTAAGAACAGCGGTAAATGCTTCACTGGGAACCTGTACAGTACCCAACTGACGCATTTTCTTTTTGCCCTCTTTTTGCTTTTCAAGCAGCTTTTTCTTACGGGTAATATCACCGCCGTAACATTTTGCAAGCACATCTTTGCGCATTGCTTTTACAGTTTCACGGGCGATAACCTTTCCGCCAATGGCTGCCTGAATGGGAATTTCAAACATTTGGCGTGGAATGTTTTCTTTCAAACGCTCTGCAAGCCGCCGCCCCTTTGCGTATGCCTTGTCAGCATGGACAATCATGGAAAGTGCATCCACCATGTCACCGTTCAGTAAAATGTCCAGTTTTACCAGTTTGGATTGTTTAAAGCCTTTCATCTCATAATCATAGCTGGCATAGCCACGACTGCGGGACTTGATGGCATCAAAGAAATCATAAACAATTTCACCCAAAGGCAGCTCATAGTGCAAGTCGACACGGGTTTCGTCCATATATTTCATGTCAATCATGGTGCCTCGGCGGTCTTGGCACAAATCCATCAGACTGCCAACATATTCGGTTGGCGTGTAGATGTGTGCATCTACATAAGGTTCCTCTGCACCTGTAATGGTGCCCGGGTCAGGGTAGTTGGTGGGGTTTTCAATGGTAATCACTTCGCCGTCTGTCAAAGTAATGCGATATTCTACGCTGGGAGCGGTGGTAATCAAATCCAAATCGAATTCTCTTTCCAAACGCTCGATAATAATTTCCAAATGCAGCAATCCCAAAAATCCACAGCGGAATCCAAAACCCAAAGCCACAGAGGTTTCAGGGTCAAAACTCAAAGAGGCATCATTTAACTGCAATTTTTCCAGTGCATCCTTCAAATCGGGATAGCGTGCGCCATCGGCAGGGTAAATGCCGCAGAATACCATAGGAGTTGCTTTGCGATAGCCGGGAAGTGCTTCAGCAGTAGGATTGGAAAGTAAGGTCACTGTGTCACCCACACGGGTATCACGCACATTTTTAATGCTTGCTGTGAAATATCCAACCTCACCCGCAGCTAGTTCTGTGCAGGGAGAAAGTGCGGTTGCACCCATGTGACCAACCTCAACAATATTAAACTCAGCACCAGTTGCCATCATTTTGACAGTATCACCGGCTTTCAATCTGCCTTCAAACACACGAATATAAACAATAACACCTTTATAACTGTCATAAATACTATCAAATACCAACGCTTTCAAAGGTGCGTTTTCGTCACCTTTTGGTGCAGGAATGTCACGGATGACACTTTCCAAAACATCCTCAATGCCAATGCCCATTTTTGCGGAAACACGGGGAGCATCCAAGCAAGGCAGACCGATGACATCTTCCACTTCTTGTGCAATGCGGTCAGGCTCAGCAGAGGGCAGGTCGATTTTGTTGAGGATTGGCACAAGCTCCAAATCATGCTCCAATGCCATATAGGTATTAGCGAGGGTTTGGGCCTCGACACCTTGGCTGGCATCCACAACCAAAACCGCACCTTCACAGGCTGCCAAACTGCGGCTTACTTCGTAGCCAAAGTCAACATGACCGGGAGTATCAATCAGATTAAATTCATAGTTGTTGCCATCTTTGGCTTTGTAGTTTAATGTAACAGCACGGGCTTTGATGGTGATTCCACGCTCACGCTCCAGCTCCATATCATCCAAAAGCTGGTTTTCCATCTTGCGTTCATCAACTGCACTGGTATGCTCCAAAATACGGTCGGCTAAGGTTGATTTGCCGTGGTCGATATGTGCAATAATACAAAAATTGCGAATGTTGTTTCTTGCCACGAAGGCACCTCCAAAATAAAAGTTTCAAAATAAAATGCAGGTTAAAGAATGGTATACCCCATGCCGGAAAGCAGAGCAAGGGTGTTTGTGTGGTCTTGTGGGTTGGGTGCAGCACATAAATTGCCAAAAATGGAAATTTTGCTGGATAGAAAATTGCTGTGCATCAAAATTGCGTTGCTGACAACACAAATATTGGTGACAATGCCACACAAAGTGATTTCTTCCGGTTCACCATCAAACAAACTGCGAACAAATTCCGGCAGATTGGCACACCCAAAAGTAGGTTTCTTTAAAAAGGATACATTGGCAGGTGGGTTGGTTTGATATTCTCTCAGCTTGCCATAAAGATTCCATCCATCTGTGTTTTCGATGCAGTGTTCAATGGGCAAAAACTGACCTTCACGGGTGGAAAGATAGTTCTTTGTATGGGTATCCTGTGTGAAAATGACCTTCCATCCTTGAGCCAGTGCGTTTTTTACCTGTTCTGCAATGGGCTGTTCCAATGCCTTGGCAGCTTCAAAGCCCAGTGAGCCAGTAACAAAATCGTTTTGATAATCAACAACAATCAACAGTTTTTTCATTACAGTACACCTCTTAAACAGCCATACTTTTATTGTATCCTACTATATAAGATACAGGCAATTTCGGAAATTTGCAAGAAATTGTTTTGTTTGCAGTTATCCTGCAAAATAAGCGTCGGTGAATCCTGTTTCGATATTTCCGCTCACAATGACCACATGACCCATAAACATATCATCGTCATCATAATAAAATTCAAAGAAACCATCTGCTTCTACTGCCAATTCACTGATGGACAAACGGCTTGCAAATTCTTCTTTGGTGATGATGTGTTCCTGAGTTTCGTCCTCATCATCTTCATCTTCATCTTCATCATAGTCATCATCATATTCCATATCTTGCAACCAGTCTGTGGCAATGCTAGCCAGTTTTTGACCTGCATATTGACGAGCCTTTTTGTCCCATTCCTCACTTTGTGCAAGCAACAATTCCAAAGTTTGGTTAGCATTTTCGGCTGTGTTACAGGAATCATGGTCGGCACTTAAACATAACTGACAGGATTCACCATTCCACTGACAGGTACCCGTAAAGAGTTTTAAATATTTGTCCAAAACAAGCTCAGAGCAGTTTTGTGGGTGGATAACAACCAAGGTTTGATACTCTGCCAAAATTTCTTCTAATTGTGGATTTGAGCAGTTTTCTTCTAATACTTCCACAACATAAAGATGGGGTACATGATTCAAAGACTTTTTTGCTTTGATGTGATAGATGGACTCTTTTTCAAAGTTCCAGCCATAGTTTTTGGCTTGAAGGTCTGTTTCGCTGATAAGCCAAACCAAAGACATTTCCCCTTGAGTTAAGGTGTTGGTTTGCAGGTCAATAGCTGCCATGATAGGCTGATATCTTTGCCACATGGTGTAGCCCCTGCTGCGAGAACAAGACCCATCTGTTTCGGTTAAAACAAGAAATTCTTTTGCATCTTTATCAAAAGAAGATACAAATTGTTTGTCATTCTTATTCAAGATGAACCTCCTTTTTTATTCTAAATAGTTTGTGAAAAATGCGGGAGAATCGCCATCTACATACAAGCGGGGGACACGGCGGCTGATACGGCACAGCAGCTCATAGGGGATGGTTTGACACAGCGCGGCTGCCTGCTCTACTGTTTGAATCCCACCCGCACCAAACAAAATTGCTTCGTCCCCACGCACCACCTGCGGAACGGCAGAAACATCCACCAGCATTTGGTCCATACAAACCCGACCGATAACAGGGCAGGCAACCCCATGAATGGAAACGACACCACATTCAGACAGTTGGCGAGGGTAGCCATCGGCATAGCCGGCGGCAAGAGTGGCAACTGTCATGGTTTGCTTTGCGGTGAAAATTCTGCCATAGCTGACGCTCTGCCCAGCAAAAAGCTGTTTTACCTGTGTCACAACTGTGCGGAAGGACAAAGCAGGCATCAAACCCTCAAGCTGTGCCTGTTCCGAAGGCTGATGACCGTATAAAATGATGCCAGGACGAATCCAGTCCATACGCCAATCAGGATGAAGAAAGCTGGCGGCTGAATTGCAGCAATGGAAAATTTTGAAAGAAAATCCCTGCTGTTTTAGTGCACCAATTGCCTGCAAAAAGAGAGAATGTTGTTTGTTTGTGTAGGCAATGTCTTCAGGTTCGATTGAGTCTGCAACTGCAAAATGAATAAATGCACCCTCAAAACAGAGATTTGACAAGCAAAGGCAGGGAACAACCTCCTGCATAAAACGGGGAATATCCTGTTCAGAACGCACACAAAAGCCCAGCCGCCCCATGCCTGTATCAATTTTTAAATGACAATGAAGTGTTTGCCCAATTTGGTTGGCAGCTTCATTTAAAGCAGCAGCATATTCGGCAGAGTATACAGTTTGGCACAAATTGTTCTGAATCAATAGTTGTGCCTGTGATGGCTGTGTATGCCCCAAAATCAAAATGGGATGTGAAACTCCTGCACGGCGTAGCCGCAAGCCCTCCGCCAAACAGGAAACCGCAAAGGCTTTTGCACCTTCTTTTTCCAGCGTTTGTGCAACGACAGTGTCTCCATGCCCATAGGCATCAGCTTTAACCACAGCACAAACGGTTCCGCCGTTTGCTGCCTGTACAAGATGAAAATTGTGTCGCAATGCTGAAAGATTGATTTCTGCCCAGCAGTGCTTTTCCATCGACATTAGGATTCCTCCTTTTTTGGTTTGCGGCAGTTCGGGTTGACAGGCTGCCAGCCATCGATGCCGCTTTTTTGCAATGCACCTAACATTTTTTGACGAAATGCAGGGTCTTCTTTGGTTTTTTCAAAAACAAATTCTTTGGTGTCCTGCCGAACGGTTACGCCGTCGGCTGGGCAAAGGCTTTTGACAATGGGCAAGTCTGCACGACGGACTGCCTTTATCACATCGTTTTCTGTGGCAAGCAGCATGGGACGAATCATTGTGATATTTTTGCGGGAAAGATAGGTGACAGGAGAAAAACAGCCGATTCTTCCCTCTCGAAATAGGTTCATATAAAATGTTTCAATTGCATCGTCCAGATGATGCCCCAATGCAACTTTATTGCAGCCCAATTCCAAAGCGGTGTCGTGCAACAGTCCACGGCGCATTTTTGCACACAAAGCACAGGGATTTTGTTCTGCACGGTCATCAAATACAACCTTGCCAATGTTACTGCGTTTAATGACATAAGGAACCTGATGTTTTGCAAACAGTTCCTCCAAACGGGTATAGTCACTTTCCACACCACCAAAACAAGGGTCAAGGGTGACAGCTGTGATTTTGAACGGATGCTCAAAATAGTTTCTTAAATTTGCCAAACCGATGGTCAGTGCAACGCTGTCCTTTCCACCAGATACCCCGATACAAATGTGGTCGTTTTCCTCAATCATGTTATATTGCTGTAATGCTTTGCGCATCAGACCTTCCAATCGCTGCATACATCTCCTCCTAAATCTTTGGATTGATATATCATTATTCTTATATTATTGATATTTCTGAATCTGTAATATTATAGCATTCTTGCGGCAAATAAAAAAGCAAAATGCACAAAAAACAAAAAGAATTTTCCTCAGAAAAAACAGGAAAAAGGACGATTTTGAGCAAAGTGTCTGGAAAAGGAGCAAAAAATTTGAACAAAAACAAAAAATGAGTTGAGA
>JAHHUF010000072.1 GCA_020024115.1 Anaerofilum sp. | reverse complement strand
CTGTTGCACTATCCCTAGGGTCACCCCCGGCTGCCGTTAGCAGTTACCATTCCCTTGTGAAGCCCGGACTTTCCTCAGCATAGCCAAACTATACCGCCGCCGTATGTTTCACTTATTTTTCGCTGAATATTATACCATAGTTCATGAAGAAAAACAAGTAGCCATCTTACAAAGGAATTGCTGCATCGCACAGCAAAATGTGATACAATAGCTTTGTTTGAAAAAGATGGTTTATTTTTGGAAAGTTGACAAAATCATTGTGATATTTCCGAACACTGAAAAGGAGTTCCCAACCTATGCGATTGAAATTTCAAGTGAAACCACACCAAAGCGGAATGAAGCTGGCTGATTTTTTGCGTGAACAAGAAGTGTCAGTGGGGTTAATTAAGCAGGTGAAATACACTCCCATCGGAATTTTGGTGGACGGTGTGCGGACAAATACAAATCAGCCTGTTTACCAAGGACAGAGGGTGGAGTTTTTGCTGCCGCAGGAAGATGGAGATGTTTCACCACAGCCAATGCTGCTGGACATTGTGACAGAAACAGAGCATTTTGTTTTGCTGAACAAATCGGCAGGCATGGTGGTGCACCCAACCTTTAATTACGCTGGGGATACCCTCGCCAACGGATGGATTGGAACCCTTGCAGCAAGGGGGCAAACAGGAGTCTTTCGCCCTGTGAACCGCATTGATAAAGATACATCTGGTTTGGTGTTGTGTGCAAAAAATTGTTATGCTGCCCCTATTTTGGCAGATAAGGTACAAAAGGTTTATCTTGCAATTGCAGTGGGAGAGATGCCGTTGGGCAAAGGGGAAATCAATCTGCCCATTGCCCGATGCGATGGGTCGATGATAAAACGGGAAATTTCATCAGAAGGACAGCCAAGCATAACACAGTATGAAGTATTGGCTGCAAAACAGGGATACAGTGTGCTGCGATTGCATTTGGTTACAGGTAGAACCCATCAGATTCGTGTGCATATGGCAGCTTCGGGGTATCCATTGGCAGGGGATTGGCTGTATGGAACAAAAGAGGACTCTATCATGAAACGCCAAGCACTGCACTGCTTTGGAATGAAAATTCCAGCCTTTTTAAAGCAAAAAGAAACATGGTTTTTTTCACCTCCACCGCTGGATATGCAATTGCTGTATCAAAAAATTTCTCAAAAAACGGTTGATTGATGCCAAAAATCGGTTGGAACTGACACAAATTAAAAAGTGTTGAAAATGTAAAGCTTTTTTGACTAAAGCAGGAAACCATTGGTAAACTCTTGCTAAAAATTGCAAAAATGGTATAATATCAAAAGATATGCGTTGAAAAAGGTGCATATTTAAACATCGGAAAATTTAAAAACACGAGAGGAGATGGGAGCATGCCTTTGGACATGAAGGACAAAGAAAACCATGAGCAAGGCAATGACCCTTCCCGCTTTTCGGGGAAATGGAATCACTGGAAAAGTGAATTCCGCACAATGTGGCAGACTGGTCTGGCGCATTTGAATATTTGGACTCATAAAAAACATAAAAGTTTTTCGCAGACATACGCATTTTATCAAATTGGACAATATCTTTATAGCGTAGGTTTTGGTGCAGAATATGCCGCAGTCCGATTTTATCGTGCAACTAAAAGTGGTTCAAAATTTTGCTGGCATGGCATAAAATGGGCAACGGGAAAAGTTGTCAAAGAATGTGGCAGAATGTTGGGCGAATTGCTGGAAGATGTTGCAGGGCCAATTCTTGCAATTGGCAAAGGTGCAAAAGGTCTGACCCAAACATTAAAAACACAATATCAGAATCAGGGTGCTGCAAAAGCTGCAAAACACAGTGCTGTGTATCTTGGCACAGGGTTTGTGAAGTATTTACAGGTATTGGGCAGAGCTGCAAGCTATGCGATGCCTGTGGTGGGTATTTTGTTGTTTGCTGCAACAGTCAATGAAAAATTAAACGAAACATATACCCTTGCAGTAGAGTGTAATGGGCAGATTGTTGGATATGTAGAGGATGAGTTGGTTTTTGATGAAGCAAGGGATAAGGTGAAAAGCCGTATTGTCCTTGCAAAAGACCAGCAATGGGATATTGAGCCTACCTTTACACTGGCAACCTCCAAAGAAGTGATGGATGTGAACCACACAGCTGATGCTATTTTGATGGCATCTGCTGACCAGATTCAAGAAGCGACTGGTTTGGAAGTGGATGGACAATTGGTTGCAATCGCAGACAATGGTACAGAATTGCAACAATATTTGTCATCCAGAAAGGCAGAATACGAAGAACCTGATAATCCCAACCTGCGTGTGGAGTTTGTGCAAAATATCCAGACAATAGAGGGACTGTACGCATCTGAAACAGTGCAAAGTGTACAGCAGGTGGAAAATATGCTGTCTGGTTTAAAAGAAGAAGAACAGCAATATACCATTCAGTCTGGGGACTCTTTAACTTTGGTTGCGTCAAAATTTGGTTTAACCAGTGCGCAGCTAAAAGATTTAAACCCCAAATTAGCACGAACAGACTATAACTGGCCCATTGGTGACACTTTGATTGTGCATCAGGAAGTGCCGTTTTTACAGATAAAAACCATCGAAACTGTCACAAAAGATGAGGTAATTCCATTTTCAACTGACAAAAAAGATGATGCTGAGCTGGCATACGGAAAAACAGTCACAGACCAGAAGGGTCAGGATGGTTTAGACCGTGCGACCTATGAGCGGGTACGCATCAATGATGTGCTGGTTGAAGTGAGCGAAATTTCTCGTATTCGCATCAAAGACCCTGTAACAGAAATTATTCGTCGTGGTACCAAAATGCCGGAAGGCTCTGCATCGGACACTGCTGTGTTTGGTTCTGGAAATATGCTGTGGCCTGTGCCCGGATATACCGGTGTAAGCCGTTGGATGAGTGCAGGACATAAGGGCACAGATATTCGTGCAAGATATGGAACCCCCATTTTGGCAGCCGACTCGGGTGTGGTAACTGCATCCGGAATGAACGCAGCTGGACGCGGGTATGGAAACAGTATCATCATTCAGCATGGCCCTGGCAACCGAACTCTGTATGCTCATTGCAGTTCTTTGGCAGTATATGCAGGTCAGTCGGTTACCAAAGGACAGGTCATTGGCTATGTAGGAAGCACCGGAGACTCAACAGGAAATCACCTCCATTTTGAAATTTATAAGGGCGGTATGCTGGTGAGTGCGAAAAATTATTTCCCAAATAAATAAATTTATTTTTGGAAAACGAAGCAGAATCGGAAAATCGAGCTGAATTTTGTGGAAAATTGGCTCGATTTTCCTCTTTAAAAGCAAAAAATAAAGATTAAAAACGAATAAATGAAAAGAATTTCGGAAATAATCAAATTGTTACTTTTCATTCATGTAATTTCGTTGTATAATAGACGCTGGACCGATTGAAGGGAATGGTCTGCCCTTGTGTCCAAAATAAAAAATTACGGGATAACCCGAATATCATAAACTACCTGCTCGAAGGGGAGTATTGTATCTTGGATAAATTTGTAATCACTGGTGGAAAACCCTTGATGGGAGAAGTAACCATTAGCGGAGCAAAAAATGCAGCTGTTGCAATTTTGCCGGCTACATTGCTGGCAGGGGGGCGTTGTGTGATTGAAAACCTGCCCAACATCAGCGATGTTGTAGCATCAGTTGATATTTTGCATGCAATGGGTGCACAGGTGCGTATGCTGAATAAGCATACTTTGGAAATTGACACAACTCACATTATCAGCACTGAAGTGCCCAACGAAATGAGTCGCCAGATGCGAGCAAGTTATTATTTCTTGGGTGCATTATTGGGACGCTTTGGCACAGCATCTGTTGCAATGCCGGGTGGATGCAATTTGGGCCCTCGCCCCATTGACCAGCATCTAAAGGCATTTACTGCATTGGGCGCAGGCGATTCGGTTCGTGGTGGTATGATTCATGTGGAATCTGACCAGCTGCAAGGCTGTCATGTGTTTTTTGATACTGTATCGGTTGGTGCAACCATCAATGCGATGCTGGCGGCTGTTATGGCAGATGGTATGACCATTTTGGAAAATGTTGCAAAAGAGCCGCATATTGTAGATGTGGCAAACTTTTTGAACACAATGGGTGCAGATGTGCGAGGTGCAGGCACTGATGTCATCAAAATTCGTGGTGTGGAAAAAATGCACGGATGCACCTATTCTATTATTCCCGACCAGATTGAAGCGGGCAGTTACATGGTTGCAGCAACAATGACGGGCGGAAATGTTTTGATTAAAAATGTAATTCCCAAGCATTTGGAGCCAATTACTGCAAAATTGGAGCGTGCTGGAGCATTGATTGAGGAGTACGATGATGCTGTGCGTGTTTGCCGCACCGGAAAAATCGAACCTTTGAACATTAAGACAATGCCGCATCCTGGTTTCCCCACTGATATGCAGCCTTTGATGAGCGTTTTGATGACAATTGCCCAAGGCACCAGCATTGTGACAGAGGGCATTTGGGAGAATCGTTTCCGTTATGCAGATGAATTGCTACGAATGGGAGCAAATATCCAAGTAGATGGCCGTGTGGCAGTGATTGAAGGAGTGCAGGAATTGTCTGCGGCCCCTGTCCGTGCTAGCGATTTGCGTGCAGGTGCAGCTTTGGTGGTTGCAGCTTTGTCCGCAGATGGCACAAGCGAAATTGAAGAAATTGCTCATATTGAGCGTGGCTATGAAGATTTGGTGGAAAAGCTCAAGGGATTGGGCGCAGATATTCAGCGTGTTACAGTTCCAGAGCAAACTTTGCGGCAGGCATTATAAAAATGGGGCAGGGGCTTTTACGGCTCCTGCCTTTTGGGTTGAATGGAGGAATCAATGGCACAGTTTACAACTTTATATTCCGGGTCATCAGGCAACAGTGCAGTGATTGAAGAAGATGGAAACTATCTTCTGGTAGATATGGGAAAAAGCTGCCGCATGACAACCAATGCAATCAAAGATTTGGGGTTGTCGCTGGACAATTTGCGAGGGATTTTGGTAACACATGAACACACTGACCATATTAGCGGATTGAAAGTTTTTACCAAAAAATCTCCTTGTGCAATTTATAGCAGCCCTTCTACTTTGGATGTCATTACGGTGAAAAACCAGATTGCAGCAAATGCAGAACTGAAAGAAATTGGAAAAACACAGCAGGAAATTGGTGGGTTTGGGGTGACTGCGTTTTCTACAAGCCATGATGCAATTGATTGTCATGGATACCGAATTGTAACCCCAAAAGGAAAAACATTTTGCATTGCCACTGATTTGGGATATTTGAGTGATGAGGTACATAATGGAATTGCAAAAGCTGATTTGGTAGCACTTGAGGCAAATTATGACCCAATCATGCTGCGGCATGGTTCTTATCCGCAGCATTTAAAGGTTCGGATTGTTAGCGCAAGAGGGCATCTTTCCAACCAAGAGTGTGCAAAAAAAATTGTTCAATTAACACAAGAGGGATGCAATAAGTTTTGTTTGTGTCACCTTTCCCACGAGAATAATACCCCGTTTGTGGCAAAGCAGACAGTTGCAGACTATTTGGAAAAAGCAGAAATTGAAATTGACCATGATGTTTTGGTGAAAGTTGCCAAGCGGAATGAAGTTTCGGATTGGATGGAGTTTTGAAGAAATGCAGCATATTGATTTGATTTGTATCGGAAAACTCAATGCAGCATATTTTGCACAGGGAACTGCGGAATATGCCAAACGCTTGGGTGCATATTGCGATTTTAAGGTGATTGAACTAGCTGAGGAAACAATTCACGAGAAAAACGCAAGTGAAGCAGCCATTGCAAAGGCGTTGGACAAGGAAGCCGACAAGATTTTTTCAAATGTCAGAAAAGGTGCTGCAATTGTGGCAATGTGTATTGAAGGAAAACAGCTTTCCAGTGAAGAATTGGCTGCAAAAATTGCAGATGCAGCAAAAAGTGGGGCAGGGGATTTGGTGTTTGTGATAGGGTCTTCTCATGGGTTGTCGCCCAGAGTGAAACAAGCTGCTATTTTGAAATTAAGTATGAGCAAAATGACATTCCCACATCAAATGGCGCGCATGATGCTGACAGAACAGTTGTATCGTGCTTGTTCTATCAATAGTAATGGGAAATATCACAAATGATAAAAGGCTCTCTAAGGCGCGGTAAAGTGCATCAGAGAGCCTTTTGCTTTTGGGGTAATTGTTTGTATAGTTTCAGATGGTGAAAATACTGTTTGAATATTTTGCCCGAATTGTGCGGTATTTCCTTAGAATTGCATTTTGACAAAAGAAATACAGCCGAATTTATCCGAAGAATGTAAACCAAGTGATTGATAAAATTGTGTTGTTTTTGGGGTGTTGTCAGTCAACAGGACAATTTGTGGCACAGTATTATATTTTTTCAATACAGCTTGTACCAATTCAGTGCCGATTTTTTGCCTTTGATGGTTTGGGTGAACAAGTAAATCTTGAATGTAAATGATTGAATAGCCATCACCAACAACACGAACAATCCCTGCTAACTGTTCGTTTTTATAGGCTGCAAAAATGAAAAGAGAATGTTCAAAAGCATTTTTTAGAACATTGGGGCGTTTGGTGTAGTTGCTCCAACCAACAGAAGTGTACAAAGAAAGAATTTCTTCTTGAGAGTAATCAAGATAGGGGCGAATTTTTATCTGAAACATGATATTCCTCTTAAAAAATTTCCTGCTGAACAATGCAAGCAGGAGAATCTCTGTGTTTATTTAGTCTAAAGAACCCAAAGTGGATTTATAAGGGCTTTCAGTGGAATTCTGAAGTTGGGCATCTTTTTTGTATTTTGCCAAAATAGCTGCGGTTTTGGTGGGGTCGGCGATGGTGCCAGCACCTGCAATACAGCCGCCGGGACAGCCCATACCCTCCAGCAGATAACCGTTGTATTTTCCTGCTTTTGCCATCATCAACAGCTTTTTGCAATCTGCCAAACCTTGTGCAGATGCAATTTTGATTTCACGGCCAGGCTCCATTTGCTTGATTGCGTTTGCAACAGCAGAAGCAACGCCACCACTTACAGCAAAGCCACGGCCGTCGCCACTTGCTTCGCACAGTGGTGCTTCTTCCTCCAAATCAACAAAGCTAACTTCTTTTGCTTCAAACAGACCCATCAATTCTTCAAAAGTCAGCACAAAGTCTACATCACTGCGGATGGTGCGACGGCTTGCCTCCAGTTTTTTCGCAGCACATGGACCAATGAAAGCAATTTTTGCTTCTGGGTGCTGTTTTTTGACCATACGAGCAGTCAAAACCATCGGAGTCATCGCCATGCTGATGTTTTCTGCTAATTCGGGGAAAAGTTTCTTTGCCATCATGCTCCAGCTGGGGCAGCAAGAGGTTGCCATAAAGGGCTTGTGTGCAGGAACTTCCTCCAAGAAGTCTTTAGCTTCTTCCAGAGTACACAGGTCAGCACCAATTGCAACTTCTACAACATCCTGGAAACCAAGCTGTTTCATGGCAGGACGAATTTTGCCGGGAGTCATATCAGGGCCAAACTGGTTGATAAATGCAGGGGCAACAATGGCAATTACCGGCTCGTTGTTTTTAATGGAGTGAATCAACTGGAAAATCTGACCTTTGTCAACAATTGCACCAAATGGGCAGTTTACCAAACACATTCCACAGGATACACACTTGTCATAGTCAATTTTTGCACGACCAAGCTCATCGTTTCCGATTGCATTCATGCCACAGGCGGCAGCACAGGGACGCTCCATTTTGTTGATTGCGTTATAAGGGCAAGCATCAACACAGCGACCGCATTTGATACATTTATCTTGGTCAATTACAGATTTGCCATGAACCATAGTGATTGCATCTTTGGGGCAAACCTCTTTACAGGGATGTGCTAAACAGCCTTGACACATATTGGTTACTTCCACTTTTTTGGTGGGGCAAGCATTACAAGCAAATTTGATGATGTTTACCAGTGGGGGGTCATAATATTTTCTGTCAATGGCACTTGCCTCAATGCCGTCTGCCACAGGCAAAGCCTCATCCATAGGACGCAAAGGCAAACCAATTGCCAGACGCAGACGCTCCTCAACAATTGCACGCTCCAAAAAAACACTTTCACGCAAAGTGGCAATCTCACCAGGCACAATCTTGTAGGGCAACTTTGCGATTTTTTGTGCATAATCGCCACCTTCGTATGCCATGCGTGCCACCTCAGTGAATACCTTACGGCGAATGTCGGTTACAGAAGTATAAATTCCTCTCATATTACCAGTTGTACTCCTCTCTATTAAAAAACATACTTGTTAAAATAATATCATAAAAACATGCAGAGGCAAAGTAGACACAGTGCTGAAAAAAAGATGGAATTTTTGATAAAATCAGATAGAATGACAATAAAATCACGATAATAGGGTTGATTGGCATCTCTGACCATCAAATTCGCCCAGTTTTACCCGAACAATATCTCCAGCTTTGTGTCCAAATGCAGAAACAACAACAGGCACATACAACTTTGTGTAACCGGTGAAGATAGAACCACTGATGGCTTTTTCCAACAGCACTTCTTCTTCTTGTCCCAGCATCTTTTTGCAGATTTCACTGCGGACATGGTCGGCTGTTTGCTGCATCTGTTTCACACGGGCAGATTTGACCTGCTCATCAACTT
>JAHHUF010000071.1 GCA_020024115.1 Anaerofilum sp. | reverse complement strand
CAATACATCCAATGCCCAGCCAGCAACCGAGGAATAATCACAATCAAAGTTGCGGTCGTTGAAATCAATTGCTTCAAACAAATCTTCGATGTTCACATCGCCCTGAACTTCCCATTTGTTTTCTGCAAGGGGACGAACAGGAACAGTTGCGGAATCGGTTTCATCCCAAATTTCACCAACCAATTCTTCCAAAACATCTTCCAGAGTGACCAAACCAACAGTTCCGCCATAATCATCGGTGACAATTGCCATATGTTGTTTGGTGCGACGGAAATCTGCCAACAGGCTGTTGATGCGCTTTGTACGGTATACAAACATTACATCACGCATTAAATCAGGCACAATAATTTCCTTTTTGTTGGCAAAACAGCCAAGCAAATCCTTTGCATGCAAGATACCAACGATATTATCAATGGTATTTTTATATACAGGGATTCGAGAATATCCATTGTCCAAACAGGTGGACAAAATTTCATCAACAGGGGTATCAATACCAACCGCAATCATGTCAACACGAGGAACCAAAATTTCCTGTACGGTTGTGTTATCAAAATCAATTGCAGATTGAATGATGTCGGTCTCTTGTTCACTCAAAACGCCTTCTTCTTCAACAGTGTCAATGATAGTTTTGAGTTCATCCTCCGTGACAGACGGCTGAAGGTTCATTCCAGAATTTTTTCCAATAAGCAAACGCTTAATTTGAATGAATACCCAAACAATCGGTGTTAATATTGTGCGAATAAAAGAAAGGGGTGCAGCAATCGCCAGCGAGAATGTTTCACTGTGATCCTTTGCAAAGCTTTTTGGTAAAATCTCACCAAAAATCAAAACAAGCACTGTGGTGATGGCAGTTGCAATGGCAGCACCGCTTTCGCCAAAAATTGCAATGGCAGCAGCAGTGGCAATGGAAGCCGAATAGAGGTTTACAACATTATTGCCCACCAAAATTGCAGATAGAGTTTTGTCATAGCTTTCAATCAATTCCAAAGCACGGGCGGCTTTTTTATCGCCGTCTTCTGCATGGGTTTTCAGCCGAATTTTGTTGGCTGAAGAAAGTGCCGTTTCAGATGCTGAGAAAAAGGCAGAAAAAGCAAGAAGAATCACAAAAATAACATAGGTACTGGGACCGGGAAGTTCCAAAAAAACCACACTCCAATTTTTAATATAGTATTCAAAATTAGCTGAATCAGTTGTATAGTATAGCATAAATTTGACAAAAATGCAAATGAAAGAAGTGTGATAAAAAAGCAAAAGAAAAAATCGAAACCCAAAAATACAAAAAAATTGATATTGACAGAATAAACAAAAACATAAAAACAAAAAATAGCAATGCAAAAAAAAACAGAAAAATCAATTGTTAGTTATTACAATAAATTCTAAATTTAATTGTAGAATATGCTAAATATCATTATCTTTCAATTCAAGATTTGTGGAAAGAATAGAAAATTGAAAATAAATGAGACAAATAGCAAGGGTTGTGATATAATGTAGGATATAGGAAGTATGTGCAAGACAACTTGGGCATGCTTTCTGGTTTTTGCAAATGGCAAAAACTGAATTTGTATGGGATGAAAGGAAAATGCGATATGGTTAAGCAGGTAAAGATTTCCAGCTTCAACGAAGTAAAATCTATTGTTGCTGCTGCAACCTTGTGCATAGATCAGATTGGTGTGCACGACCAGCAGGGAAGCATTGCAGATGCCAAAAGTATCCTCGGTTTGATGAGTCTGGACTACACCAAGCCAGTGCTTTTGGTCAGTGAAAATTCGGAAGAACTTGAAAAAGTATATGCAGCATTGGTGAGTTGAGAAAACCGTTTGGATTTCATGTGTATCCAATAATAGTGGCATCACTAAGTGAGGGCTGGAAATAGAAACGATTTGCAGATGCAAATTTGTTGAAACGGAAATCCCCATTTTGAACTTTGTTTTCAAAATGGGGATTTTTTTATTAGTTTGATACGCGCAATTCCTGCTTTTTGATAAAGCGGGCCAGAACGATTGAGCCAGCAATTGCCAAAACAAATTCTGCAATTGCTTGTGCATAGGGCAGACCATACAATGGAAAAACTGCATTTAAAATCACAAGGGCAGGAATTTCCAAAACAATTTTACGAAGAATTGCAAACAGCAAGGATTCTTTTCCCATACCAACTGCTTGAAACGCATTGACAGCAATAAAGTCAATACACATAAAAGGCAAAGACAAAGAAAGTGCTTGCAGGAATTTTGCACCATAGGCAATGGTACCTGCGTCGTTGATGAAAGCCTGTACCAAAGGTTCGGAAAATATGAAAAAGAAAAAAGCAATTGCTAAACAAGCAATAACTGCAATACGGCGGGTAAAGTAGATTGTTTCTTTCATACGCCTTATATTTCCGCTGGCATAGTTGTAGCTGATAAGAGGCATGATGGCTTGAGATAATCCCAAAAAGATAAACAGCGGAACCATGTTAATGCGAGAACAAATGCCCATAGCAGCCAGTGCTTGTGTGCCAAAGGGAGAAGCGAAGTTGTTCAAGATGGTCATACCAATTACATTCAGCAGGTTTTGGATGGATGCAGGAATACCCACCGAAAAAACACCACCGATAACATCTTTTCTCAAAGAAAATGCACGGGGAGAAATGCAAACATAAGTATTTGTTTTGTTCACAAATACATACAAAAGGAAGTATGCAAGAGCAACACAGTTGGAAATAAAGGTTGCTAATGCAGCACCGGCTGCCCCCATGTTCAGTCCCCAAGGCAATACAAAAATGGGGTCTAAGATAATATTCAAAAGGCATCCACTCATAGTACCAATGCTTGCGTGCATTGCAGCACCTTCGGAACGAATCATATATCCCATCACAACATTCAAAATTGCAGGAATGGAACCATAGGTGACAGTCCAGTTCAAATATTGCCCTGTGGTAGCTGCGGTGGTTGCATCTGCACCAATCATAGTGAGCAAGGGAGTGCGAAACACAGTGCAAAGCAATCCAAACAAACCCGCCAGAACCAATGCACCATAAAAACTGAAAGATGAACTTCGGCGCAATGTGTCATAATCTTTTCTGCCCAGTGCACGGCTCATCATACTGGAACCACCAATACCAAACAGATTGTTGATAGCATTGAAGGCGAGCAGAACAGGAGCGGCAAGGGTGACAGCAGAACTTTGGATAGGGTCATTTAACAAACCTACAAAATAAGTATCTGCAAGGCTGTAAATTACCATAACCAATGAACTTAAAATGGTAGGAACAGAAAGTGTTGCAACTGCTTTGGGAATGGAATATGTTTCAAATATTTCTTCTTTTTTGGTATGTTCCATTTTCTTCTCCTTTTCTTGATAAAATAATTTGCCGCAGGGAACGAAGTCGAACCCTGCGGCGAAATATAAAAAGCAAAAAATCAATCAATTATTTGCCGGAAACCAAAGATTGAGTATCACGAGCAATCATCAGCTCTTCGTTGGTGCATACAATCAGAACTTTTACACGGGAATCATCAGCAGAAATGTCGATGATGTCAGCACCACGCTGTTTGTTCTTTTCAGCATCAACCTTAACACCCAAATACTCCATGTTTTCACATACAGCAGCACGCAGTGCTTTGTCGTTTTCGCCGATACCACCAGTGAAAACAATGCAGTCCAAACCGCCCATAGCAGCACTGTAAGCACCAATATATTTTTTGATTTGATAGTTCAGCATATCGCTTGCCAGCAAAGCACGCTCGTTGCCGGCTTCGATAGCAGCTTCAATGTCACGCTTGTCACTGGAAACACCGGAAACACCCAGCAAACCGGATTTTTTGTTCAGATAATCTGCCATATCCTGACCATGGATGCCCAATTTCTGCTCCATGTAGGTGACAACACTGGGGTCGATGTCGCCGCAGCGAGTACCCATTAGAACACCTGCCAACGGAGTCAGACCCATGCTGGTGTCGATACATTTGCCATTTTCAACAGCAGAGATGGAAGAACCATTGCCCAGATGGCAAGTAACCATTTTCAGGTCGCTGCGGTTCAGATACTCAGCAGCAGCCATGCTTACATAGCGGTGGCTGGTGCCATGTGCACCATAGCGGCGGATGGAGTATTTCTCATACATCTCATAAGGAACACCATACATAAATGCTTTCTGGGGCATTGTCTGGTGGAAGGTGGTGTCAAATACAACAACATTGGGAGTTTCAGCACCAAATATAGCCTTTGCACTGCGCAGACCTTGAACATGAGCCATGTTATGCACAGGAGCTAAAGGAGCAATCTCCTCGATTTTGTCAATGATGGCATCGGTAACAACTTCACTCTTGGTGAAGAACTCTGCACCCTGAACAACACGGTGACCGATTGCATCAATTTCGCTTTTATCCTTAACAACAGCGCCTTCGCCTGTGGTCATCATTTCCACTACTTTTGCAAAAGCCTCAGTGTGGTTGGGGAAAGGAACAGTTTCAGTCCACTCACTGCCATTAGCCTTATGAGTAATGTTGCTGCCGTCGATGCCAATACGATCACACAGACCTTTACACAGAACTTTCTCGCCGTCCATGTCGATTAGCTGATACTTCAGCGAAGACGAACCGCAATTGATAACCAAAATCTTCATGCTATTTCCTCCAAAAGTTAAAAATTTAATTTTAGGTTTGCTGTTGAATAAAACTCTATTCTCACCGTCAAACCTGTAAATATCCCACAGAATCTTGAATCTGTTGGGATATATGAACTGCAATTTGCAAAAGAAAAGCCGTTTGCCTTCTCTTGTAAAATTCCTGTTCTAATTATATAATGAGAAAATAATATTTTCAACCCATAGATTGTGAAACAGCAAGGAAAACAACAAAAAAATGGTAGGAAACAGCAAAAAAAGCAAAGAATTTTACAAGAAAGGAGAAGGATTGTAATGAATGTGGTTGGAATTATTGCTGAATACGACCCCCTGCACACAGGGCATGAATGGCAGATACAGCAAGCCAAACAAATGGGGGCAAAGGCAGTGGTGTGTGTTGTCAGCCCAAGTGTGGTGCAGCGCGGCGGTCTTTCTATCCTGCCAGCACATACACGGGTAAAGGCTGCTTTGCTGGCTGGGGCAGATTTGGTGATTCAACTGCCAGCCCCATACGCAGCCAGTTCTGCGGAGCAGTTTGGGGCGGCGGCTCTGTCTTTGCTGGACAGTTTGGGCAGTGTGGACAGCCTTATTTTTGGAAGTGAGAGCGGAGATGCCACCCCACTGATGCAAACCGCAGAGGTTCTGCAAAGTGAAGCATTTGCCCAAGCTCTCAAACAAGAACTGAATAAAGGAGATTCCTTTGCGTTGGCAAGAATGCGTGCAATGGAAAAAATTTGTCCCCAAGCCTTGCCGTTTTTGGAAAAGCCCAATGATATTTTAGGGATTGAATACTGCAAAGCAATTTTGACACAAAAATCCAAAATAAAACCGGTGGCAATTCGGCGGCAAGGAGCAGGACATGGCGGAGCGCCGTCAGGTGGGTTTGCCAGTGCAAGTTGGCTGCGGCTGCAAACTGCTAAACATGGAGTCGATGGATGGGCAGAATATACCCCTCAATGCTGCAAAAAATTATATCAGCAAGCGGAACAGCAGGGGCTTTTGCTGGATAGAACAGCAATGGATATTGCAATTTTGAGCCGATTGCGCCAGATGGAAAAAGAAGAAATTTTTCAAATCAGAGGTGTTGCTGAAGGATTGGAAAATCGGCTGCTTTCAGGGCTGAAAACTGCCACATCTTTAGAACAACTCTATATAAATATGAAGTGCAAACGCTATCCACACGCACGGTTGCGACGGTTGGTGTTGGATGCAGCTTTGAAAGTACCGCAAAGTTTGCCTGCCTTGCCGCCCTATCTGCATTTTGTGGGAGCATCTCAGGCGGGGCTGCAATTGCTTAAACAGTCTGTACCATCTTTGCCTGCCGCCTCAAGTCTGGCAAAGTTAGAAAATAGCAATACACAAACCACTTTGGTGGCAAAGCTGCATAATAATGCAGAAAATTTGTCAGCCTTGTGCAGACAATCCATCCAGCCGATGGGAACAGCCTATACAAACGGGTTTGTAATACGGGAAAAATTGTTTGAAACAAGAGGGAAATGCTCATATATGGTAGAGAAGCATAAGAAACAAACATAGACATGACAGCCATCATAACTATTCTGTAAATATGCTTGTGAAAAAGCGATAGATTAAATTATTCATAATTTTATAGTATACTTTGTCCATAATTAGCTGAACAGGAGGAAACACGAATGAAACTTGATTCAGACCAAGTTTGATATATTGAAAAATTTTTGCGCCATGGTACTTTGCGGACATAAGGAGGCAGTCTTTCGTCGTTGTAAAGACTGTATCGAAAAAGATTCTGATGAAGACGACAGAATAGAATCGATTTTATATGTTTTTTCTGGCAGTGATGTTGATGAAAATGACCCATATCGAAATGTTGCTGATGAGGACAAACAGCTTGTGAAGCCGCAATTTTATCTTATTTCCACAGATGCCGGAGCACCGGAATTAGAGGACTTTTTTGGTACATTGAGAATATTAAGACAGCACGAGGACTATCCGTTCCTATTGACAGAGAAAAAATTTCAGATGATAACAATATTGTTAAATGGTTGGCAGAACTTTCACAGCAATTAGAGGATTTATACATTATCGCCTTTGGTGGAAGTAGTGAAGATTACCATTTTACCATCATGAATAAAGATGATTGTGAAAAAGCAATTGATTTATTTCACAGTCTAACAACCTATATCAGCGATAATCCATATACATCTTTCTTGATTACGAAAGATTTCATTTGATGATAAGAAAAATTTTAGTTTGTTATTTTTCTCAAAAGCGGCAGTAGGAAATGAGAGAAAGTACATCAGTTTCTTAGAGTAAGATTTTACCACTATGTAAAATTTATATATCGCTCATTTTTCCTCATAGAATTTTGTTTAGGAGTTGCCTTCCCAAAACCCGTCTGGTCTGTACTTTGTTCTTGAATCAAAGCAAATCGTGAATTCGTTTAAAGAAAAACGGACAATTGCTGATAGTAGCGAATTGTCCATTTTTTATATAGATAGTTTTCCAAAAATTCAATTAAAATCCATATTCAATTGAAACCATTTGCTGTGTCTGTGCAGATTTTTTTGCAGCAAGACAAGCCGCAGCACTTGCCAAACCCTGTTCTAAGTCGGTATCAGATGCCTTGCCATCCAGAACAGCCATAAATTCTCGTGCCAATGCTTCATCTCCACCAAAGTGTGCAAGCCCTTCAGGGTAGTGGAATTGGTGGGTGGCGGTGTGCTTTCCGTCATAGTAATCAATGTGCAATTGTGCGGTGTAAAAATCAAACTCTGCACTGGCTTTTGTTCCGATAAATCTTGCACCACGACGCCCAGCTTCCCCTTTGACCAAAAAAGTCTGGTGATAAGAAATAATGGTTCCATCTTCACAGCTAAACAAAGCGGCACCAACATCTTCGTTGCCTGTATCTTTTGCAAAGCAGCAGTATTCTCCCGTGGGGTCTTCCTTGTTGATATGTTTTACAACAAAACTGCTTTCTGGGCAGGTGTGCAGTTCCGAACAGTCCTCACAGCGTAACCCTTTCTCTTTATCTCCTTTAAAGTACATTTTTGCAGTTTTGGCGGTAACAGATACAGGGCGTTTGTTGAGAATATAGGTGATGTAGTCAATATCATGGGTGGTTTTTTGCAAAAATAATCCCCCTGTCAAAGCGTCGTTTCGATACCAGCTATGATAATAAACACTGCCGTAAGGAACATTATTGATTGCTTGTACAGTGACAATCTCACCCAAAACACCACTTTCTGCAAGTTGTTTCATCTGTTGGACAATGCAGGTCAAACGCAATGGGAAAGAAACAACTGTATTGTGCCGCTGACTTTTTGATGCCTGCAAAAGAGTGTTATACTGCTCCTCGTTGATACAAACAGGCTTTTCCAAAAAGAGAGGAATCTGTTTTTGCAGCACCATAGGGGCATATTCTGTGTGCAAATTGCAGCGTGTTCCAATAAACACACCGTCAGGGGTATGGTTTTGCAGCATTTCCTCTGCTGTGTTATAAAATTGAGTGTTTTCAAAAAATGGGTCATTTTTTACCAAAGAGGAAAGTTCTTTCCAGTTGGGGTCAGCTACTGCACACACTTGCAGTTCTGCCCCAATTCCATGAAATGCTTTGAGCATTGTTTGAGCCCGAAGTCCAAATCCAATAAATGCAATTTTTTTCATAGTGTCCTCCTATTTTTAACTATTCAATTGAGCAATTGTCTGGTTGATTTCTTGTCGTAAAGCAATCAGTTTTTCTGGTTGAGAAGGATAGTGGGAAAGCAGATTTTTTCAAGATGTTTTTGAATCAATGCCACAACGGTTTCTCGCCCTGCCAGTTGCTCCAATGTGTCTAAAGCGTGTTTGTCTTGAAATGCCTCACGCATCACTTTTAAACGCAGTCTTGCCGCAGCAGAGCCATCTTTGCCGGGATACACCAAAAAGGCATCGCCTCGAATAAAAACCTCTGAAAATATTATAACTTTATTATAAAAAAGATTAACAAAAAAGAACAGAAAAGATAAAATTGTGCGTGAGATTGTGACATATCTGAATAAAAACATTTATAACAATATCACTTTTATGGATGTAACCAGTCGGTTTAATTTGAGTGAAACACAACTGAAACGGATGTTTCGGGAAGTGACAGGATATAGTGTAATGCAGTATTACCGCAAAAGTGTTGTGAGCAGGATAGAATATCATACTCATCAAATGGATAAAAATTTCACAGAATTGGCAGATATGTTTAATTTTAGTTCAATTCATTATTTTTCAAAGTTTTATAAGCGGGAAACAGGACACACCTTGCGAGAATATTTGAAAAATTCGCAAAGATAAAA
>JAHHUF010000070.1 GCA_020024115.1 Anaerofilum sp. | reverse complement strand
TACGACCATTATCTGTATCGACTGCGGCATTTGGTGAAGAATGCTTTTTACACCTGAAGCGTTGGCGGGGAATTGCCACACGATATGCCAAAAATACAGCTTCATTTCTGGCAGCAGTGCATATTCGTTGCAATGCTATTTGGTGTGCTGTTTTGGCTTAAACTTGTGTAGACACTATTTAATATTGCTTGATTTTTGTTTATTAAATTAAAAGCAGGAATAAGAAAAAGCCGAGATTTATTTTTCGGCTTTTTCTTATTCTCCGATAATAGGTGACAGTGCAAAACTTCCACCACCAGCACCTACATCATACACAAATCCTCAAACAGGACAAGTTCCAGCGTCTTGACCATTTCCGTGATAATGTTGAGAGGCTGGTGCATAAACAAATCCACAACCTGGTACAGGGCACACACCAGAATCAAACATATTTCCATGATAATGTTGCACATCGGGTGCAGGAGCTGGTGCCAGAGGTACTGGCTGTTCAGGTGCAGGAGGGGGAACAGCAGGCTTTTGTACTGGCTTATTTTCCTCTTTTTTATCACCCTTTGCACCATTAACAGCAGTACCATTTGCAACTGTTTTATCGGATTCAACAGGAGCAGTGATATTTTCTCCGTCCAAAGTGTCTTTTTCCTCTGATTCTGGTTTTACATCAGAAACAACAACTTTGGTTTCAGCCGTACTCACATCATCTGTGGTTTCTTCTCCCTAACTGCCTGAACTGGAATCAGAATCTTTTTTCTTGGCAGAATCATCTGTTTTTTCTTCTGTATCTTTATCTGCATCAGGCAAATCAATCTTTGTGGTGATAGTACATTCACCAGCTGAAACACCGATAACAGTTCCCTTTTCATCAACTGTTGTGACAGCCTCATCGCTTGATTGGAAAGTGGCATATTTCGCCAGTTCTTCGGGGGTGATTGTTACCTCTAAATCTCCGCTTTCGCCAACATTCAACGCCAATTCAGTGGTGACTTCCAAAGTTGGTTTTTCTTGCACAGTATTGTCTGCACTGGAATCTTACTTGGCTTTATTTTTACTTCCGCATCCAACCAACGAAACCACAAATGCTGTTGCTGCCAAAATAGCAAGCATCTTTTTGGTTTTCATTTGATTCTCTCCTTTTATAGTGTTTTATGATTCCAAAATTAGCTTTATCCCCTTACATTATTGTTAATTTTTGGAAAAATACTTTTTATAGTATATTACGAATTTTTTTCTAACGCAATATGATATTCAGTTTTTTCTATTGAAAAAGCAAATTTTCGCAACAAAAAAAGCCTGTTCGGTTTGAACAGACTTTTCGAGTGGGATAGATTTTATTTCAATTCAACCACAGTGACACCCGTTTCGCCCTCGCCATATCTGCCAAGGCGGAAACTTTTCACATTGCGATGCCCACGCAAATGTGCCTGAATTGCCGAACGCAATGCCCCTGTGCCTTTACCATGAATGAGATAAATGGGAGAAATGTGGTTTAGAACAGCATGGTCAATAAACTGGTCTGCCTCCATCAATGCTTCTTCCACTGTCATTCCAAGCAGATTGATTTCCATGCGAGAATCTCGGCTGGACGAAGAACGCTGCACCGTTGCACTGCGTCCTGCCTGCTTTTTGGTTTGTGGCTTGTCTTTTTTCTGTTTGTTGGGGGCTGCCAGTTTGCTGAGCGGAACCTTTGTCCGCAAAATGCCCGCACGCACCTCAACCAGCCCGTTGCGGTCGGGCATAGAGGAAACAGTTGCAATCTGGTCAAGCTCCACAATCAAAACCTCTTGCCCCACTTTCACACTTTTCAGTGGGGTGAACTCTTTGACAACGGTATGCACCACATCGGTTTTGTTAAACAGCAGGTCGGTTTCTTTGCGAGCAATCTCTCTGGCACGCTGTGCCTTTTGGGAGGCCGCTAGTTTTTCGTCTTTTTGCAGTTTTCGCATTTCGTCCATCAGGGCATAGGCATTGTCCTGCACCTGTTGGGTCATGGTGCGTGCTTTTAGGCGGGCTGCTTCTAGCTCGGTTTCGCCTTGCTGAATCAGTGCATCACGCTTTTTGCGTGCAGATTCTAGTTGATGCTCTGCATCATATTTTAGCTGCTCAATTTCATCCTGACGGGCTTTTAGCTGAATTTTCAAGTCCTCAAGCTGTGCCAAAACACTGTCCAGCCGTTTGTCATCACTGGACAAATGTACATTTGCCGCTTTGATTACATCCATTGGTAAGCCCAGTTTTTCGCTGATTAAAAATGCGTTGGATTTTCCCGGCACGCCCACGCTCAAACGATAGGTGGGGCGCAGGCTTTCCAAATCAAACTCACAGCTTGCGTTTTGCACCCCTGCTGTTTCCAGTGCAAACACTTTCATTTCGGCATAGTGGGTAGTGCCCATCACCCTTGCTCCTGCCTTGCGCAGACGCTCAATGATGCTGACCGCTAATGCTGCGCCCTCGGCCGGGTCGGTTCCTGCACCCAATTCGTCCAGCAAAACCAATGTGCTAGGGCTGGCTTTTTCCAAAATGCCCACAATGTTGCGAATATGCCCCGAAAATGTAGACAGACTTTGCTCAATGCTTTGCTCATCGCCAATATCCACCAAATAATCACTGAATGTACAAACGGTGCTGCCTGCCTGTGCAGGAATCAGCAAGCCATGCTGTGCCATTGCACACAGCAAACCTGCTGTTTTTAAAGTGACGGTTTTACCGCCTGTGTTTGGGCCTGTGATGACCATTGTATCATATTCTTTGCCCAGTTCCACATCAATAGGAACGACCTTGTCCGCAGCAATCAACGGATGCCGTGCTTTATTCAGACAAAACCAGCCTTCCTCTGTAACCAAAGGCATGGTTGCATTTTGTGCCAATGCCAACTTTGCTTTTGCCAGCAATACATCAATATCCAACATACAATTATAGCCAAACAAAATGGTTTGCTCCTGCGAGGCAATCTGATTGGTGAACGCTTCCAGAATACGCTCAATCTCGGCTGCCTCTTGACTGCGCAGCTGCAAAATTTTTGCATTTGCTTCCACAACAGCGGTCGGCTCTACAAACAAAGTTGCACCGGACGAGGAAACATCGTGGATAACGCCCCCCACTTCGCCCCGAAACTCTGCTTTGACTGGCACAACAAACCGCCCGTTTCGGATAGACACAATGGCATCCTGCAAATATTTTGATGACTGGCTGTTTTTGATTAAGCCGTCCAGTTTGTCACGGATGCTGCTTTCCATTTGGCGAATCTTGCGGCGAACCTGATACAGTTCATCGCTGGCGGTGTCTGCCATTTCTTCCTCGGACAAAATAGAGTCTGTGATTTGTTTTTCCAGCCCCGGCTGAGGGGTCATGCCATAAAACAAATCATCTATCGGCAACATATCATGCTCAGTCAAATGATACCATTCGTTCAATGTACGGAAATTCCGCAGCACACCTGCACAGCAAAGCAACTCTGCCATTGACAGAATACCGCCTTTTGCTGCACGCTGCACAATTCCTTCCACACCGCTGACGGGTGCAAACCGTGGGCTGCCGTTTTTTAATAACAGGGTGGTCATGCTGTCGGTTTGCTGCAATGCCCACCGTTCTTCCTCTGCATTTTGTGTCGCCGGCTGCTGCCACAGGCGGTCTTTTGCTTCTGAGCAAAGCACATATTCTACGGCACGGGCAATAATTTTGTCCAGTTCCAGTGCTTTGCAATATTTATTTGATTCCATATCCCTATCTCCTCTATGGTAAAACCGTGTTTAAAAAATCCAGTGTTTTGGGAGGCTTTTCCATCACCGCAAGCATCTGCATTCGACTGATGTGGTACAGCCGCTTCATGCTTGGCTCGGCAATGGAAAAGGAGAAAATCTTTTTATCATCTGCCAACAAAATGTGACGCATTGCCGCCAATGCCCCTGGGTCAAGATTAGGCTGTTTGCCCTGCTTTGCCGCACAGTCTGCACAAAGCAGCTCGCCACTTTGCAAATCCAGATAAAAGGCTCCACCCTCGTATTTGCCGCAGCCGTTGCACATAACAATATTGGGCATATACCCTGCCAAAGACAATGCCCGCAACTCTGCCACTGCACAAATTTGATACAGGTCTTTTCCACCCTGTGCAATCAAATACAATGTGTTCAGCAAAAGCCGCAGAATTCCCTCTGCCTCTGCTCCTGTTGGCTGCAAGGTTGCCACCAACTCTGCCAGATACATTGCCACTGCAAGTCCCTCAACACTGTTGCGAATATCAAAAAATATTTTTTTAATCTGTGCTTCGTTCACCTGATACACACCGTTTCTGCCCTCGTACAAGGTGAAATCTGAATAGCAAAACAGCCCGCAGGCACTAAAGAGCTTGCTCTTTAGCCGCAGGCTGCCTTTTGCTGAGGCACTGATTACCCCCTGTGGGGTAAGAATGGTGAGCATCCTGTCAGATTCACGAAATTTTACTTCCCGAAGCACCAGTCCCGATGTTGTGCTCTGCATTTTCCGTTTCCTCTTGTGCGGCTGCCTGTTTGAAACGCAGGTAATCCGCCACGCTGCCTGTGTGTTGAAATTCTTTCCAAAAATCAGTTTGTTCGGGCGTCATGGCACATCCTCCTGTTTTGCAGATTTTTTTGTTCTGCCCTTACTTAGTATGTCCATTATATCGCCTATTTTTTAAAAATACCGCCCAAATCTGTCGAGTTTTCACAATCCAAATTTATCCTATTTTTGAAAACCGAAATTGTTCAGCAAAAAGTCGTTGTCACGCCAATCGTCTTTGATTTTTACCCAGCATTGCAGGTTGACTTTTGCGCCCAAAAACTCCTCACATTCCATTCTTGCTTCGCTTGCAATCACTTTCAGCATTTGCCCGCCTTTGCCGATAATCATACCTTTGTGACTTTTGCGTTCGCAATAGATATTTACATCAATATCAATGAGGTTTTTATCCTCTCGCTCTTTAAAACGCTCAACCGTAACCGCCACCCCGTGAGGAATTTCGTCACGCAGATGAAGCAACATTTTTTCCCGCAAAACTTCTGCCACCAATGCTTTTTCGGGCATATCCGTATAGGCATCTTCGGGGAAATAGTGCGGCCCTTCCACTACATAGGGTTTGAGCAATTCAAACAGTTCTTCACAGTGCTTGTCCTCTTTCACAGACACCGCTGTAATGGTTTTGAAAATGCCAAACTCTACAAGCTGCTGTTTGCGTATTTCCAAATCGGATTCTTTTTTCAGGGTATCGGTTTTGTTGATGACAGCAATTGCAGGCACTTTTTTTGCTTTCAGGTCTGCAATCATCTGTTGTTCAGACTCATTCAACTCACCATAAGGCTCAAACAACATCAAAGCTGCGTCAACCTCTGCCACCGAATCGGTTGCGGCTTTGCCCATTCGCTGCCCCAGCTTAGTTCTGGCACGATGGATTCCCGGTGTATCCAGCAAAACATATTGAATTTCTTCACGGGTCACAATGCCGGTAATGCGGGTGCGGGTGGTTTGGGGCTTAGAAGTTACAATTGCAACTTTTTCCCCCACCAAACGATTGGTCAAACTGGATTTTCCCACATTGGGGCGGCCAACAAGAGCCACAAAAATTGAACTGGTCAAAAACTTCCGCCTTTCTTATTCTGTATTTTTTCTTTTATCCTTCCAAACAGCCATTTCGGATGAAAAATAAACATCCACGAAACCACACAGGATGCCACCAGCAAAAGCAGCATCAGCGGACGACTGAAAAACCATTCTCCTATTTTTATCAAAGTTGCCGGCTGCCAAAATAATATGACACCGCACACTGCTGCACCCATGCTAAACACCAGCACTGCCCCTGCTGCCATATCTTTCACCACACCTGCTGTCAGCCAGCGGGCAGGCTCAGGGTTTGAAACGGTGCGTTCCAAAGCAGAGTTAACCAGCTCCATTGCCATTACTCCGCAAATCGCCAAAACCAGCACACAATATTCTGCTTTTGTAAATTCATAAAACAGCGAAAACAAAATCACATAAAACCCTGTACAAAGATGAAACCGCAAGTTTCGCTCTTGTTCCAAAGCTGTGATGATTCCGTTCGCTGCATACCGAAAACTGCTAAAAAAAGGAGGATGCTGCATAAAATCACACCTGGTCTGCTGTATAAGATACTGTGCGGGGCAAGCCCAACTGAATCAAAACAGCTTCTTCTTTTTCTCTCATCTTCACTGCTTCCATTCCACCTGCCTCATGGTCATAACCCAAAAGGTGCAGCATGGAATGAACGGTCAAGAATGCAATTTCTCTTTGCAGTGGGTGGCCATACAACTCTGCCTGTTCCATTGCCTTTTCCATTGAAATGACAATGTCGCCCAACATTGCGCAGCCTGTGTCTTCATTGATGTCATAGACACCATTCTCGCCCAAAGGAAAACTCAACACATCTGTGGGCAGAGGTTTATTTCGATACTGCTCATTCAGTGCTGCAATGGTGGCATTGTCCACAAAAGTGACACTGATTTCGGCAGGTTTTTCAAATTTTTCAAATCCAAGCACCGCATTGCAGCTGCGGCGAATTAAAATACGCAATCCGGAGGGCACGTTCACCGTATTTTGCTGATTGGAAATATATACTTTATTCGACATTTCTTTTACACTACCTTTCTTGCAGACTGCCCAAGAGAGGTCTTTTTGGGGCTACTACTGCATTTTTGTGGCATATTAAATTATTATTTCAATTTCTTCTCTGTATTCTCTCAACCTGTTCAAAATGTTTGTCACAAATTTCTCTCATTTTCCTGTAACATTTATTTTGTTTTTTGAATGAGTTGCTCTCCAAAACTCATTGAAAGATTATGCTTTGCCTTTTTCATGGTATATCGTTTTGCATTATATACCTGCTCTTTTTTCCCCTTTGGAAGCAGCCGCACGGTCATAAGCCTTGATAATCTGCTGTACCAGACGATGCCGAACAACATCTTTTTCGCTAAAAAACACCTGGCTGATTCCTTCTACATTTTTCAAAACTTTCAAAGCGTCCACCAAACCAGACCTTGCTTTTTCTGGCAGGTCAATTTGGGTGACATCTCCTGTTACAACAACCTTGCTTCCGATTCCCATACGAGTGAGGAACATTTTCATTTGTTCGGGGCTTGTATTTTGTGCCTCGTCCAAAATAATGAAGGCATCGTCCAAGGTTCTGCCTCGCATATATGCCAAAGGTGCAACCTCGATGGTTTGCTTTTCCTGCAAACGCTGAAAGGTTTCTGCCCCAAGCATATCAAATAAAGCATCATACAAGGGTCTCAGATATGGGTCAACTTTGTTTTGCAAATCTCCCGGCAAAAATCCCAGTTTTTCGCCTGCCTCCACCGCAGGGCGTGTGAGAATAATGCGGCTCACCTCATGAGCTTTGAATGATTTCACTGCCATTGCAACTGCCAAATAGGTTTTTCCTGTTCCGGCAGGGCCAACACCAAATGTAATTGAATTTTTTGTAATTTGTTTCAAATACTCTTTTTGACCCAATGTTTTTGGGCGAACAGGGCGACCTTTTGCGGTGATTGCAACAAAATCCCCTGTCAACTCAGACACTTTCTCATCATCGCCTGAATGTGCAAGAGAAATGCAATAGCGGACTGTTTGTTCTTCCAGTGGGGTTTTGTTTGCAATCAAAGTCAGCATTGCGTCCACAGCTTTGGCTGCACATTCTACATTTTCCTGTTCCCCTGAAAGTTTAATTTCAGCACCACGACAAACAGCAGTCACTTCAAACTCCTGTTCCAGCATCCGAATATTTTGGTCACAACTGCCAAACACCAGCAATGCTGTATCAATGCTGTCCAATTCAATGCTCTGTTCTGTCATATAACCTCCTATTGTTTATTTGTTATTCCTTTTGTAATGCCATATAATTTCTTTCACAAGATGCTGTATCCGATTTTTATAAAACGCAGCAAATAATCCCACAACCATTATTTTGTAGTGTTCGTTGTGAATTGTAATGATATTTTAATTGATTACTGTTTTATTTTGTTTGTAAAGAAAAGCATAGCAGCAGCGTCATTGGCTGCTGCCTACCAAAGCGGCATTATACAAGTTTCGGAATATTCTGACGCTATTATACCACATTTTACCCAATTCGGTATAGATATTTTCCATAATTTTTTTCAATTTTATTTGTTTATTCTGTTCCTAGTACCTCTTTTCCTGCCTGTACATTGGCAATAAATTCCATTTTTATCTTTACAGTTCCATTTTCAACCCCAAATTGCATAGATTCTGTTTCAATCACAGCCTGTGGAAAATCCTGTTCCAACTGCTTTCTGCAAGAAAGTTTTGCCAACTCCAATGCTTGCTGCTGTGTAAATGTGACCGTTTGTTGTTTGGTATGAACAATCTGCTGCTGTTCGATGGTGGCAGGCAATGCAAAACCTAAAATCAAAAGTGGCTTTTTGACGGTTTTCACAATATCATCTTTTGAAGGTGAATGAATCTTTCCCAATGCAAACCGCCGCCCAAATGCCAACAAAAAACGATTGCTTGTCACTGCTTTTTCAGGCACTAAAACTGTCTGCTCCAACGGCTGTTCTGCTTGATATTCCACCTTTGTCTGAACAAAAATTTCACCTTTGCTTTGGGTGGAAAACATTCTGCCATCTCGGTCGGCATATTGCCCCGAAACGAGCAGTTGACCTTTTGCAATTTGCTGTCCCAAAAGACAAAGGATGTCTCCACTTCTAACATTGATGTCAGTAATGATTCCGTCTGCAATTGAAACAATATCAGACACCTGTTCTTGTTCAATGAAGGGCGCCGGAATACGGTCGCTTTTTTCCACCACCAATCTTCCTCGATAAAAATTCAAGGTCAACCAGCCATATTCTCCTTTTTGCATCATATTGTTGTGTGCTTGCTCTAAATCTTCTTTATCCATCCATGCCCCTTCAAAAATTCCCTGCTCATACAGTTCTTGCCGCACTTGCTGCTGCTGCAAAACATTCAAGCCATCGAACCGTACTGCCCAAACCAAATTGTTTGCTCCGGCAATGATACACAGCAAAATCACCGGGCCTGCAACCAGCCCCCACCGCTTTGACAAGAAATCAAAATTCACCAGTGGTCTGGTTTGCTCAAGCATCTCCAATCTGCACTGTCTTTTCTCCAC
>JAHHUF010000007.1 GCA_020024115.1 Anaerofilum sp. | reverse complement strand
CCTAATAATAATAGGCAAATAGGGGATAGGATACACAAAGAAACACCATAGGCAATTGGTTTTGCGGTTGATTGTGAAAGTTTGAGAAAATTATAAGCATTTTCCAGTGATACTTTTTTTATTGGTGATGTTTCAGCTGCAACATCAATGGATTCAACTTCTTCCAATTCATCCTTTAATAAATAGTCAGTGCTGACTCCAAATAGTTGAGAAAGCTTGATGATTTTTTCTAAATCTGGAATAGACTGTGCACCCTCTCATTTTGAGACAGATTGACGAGTCACATTCATTTGTTCTGCCAGTTCCTCTTGCGACCATCCGCTTTTTTTACGCAATGAAATGAGTTTGTCTGCAAAAATCATAGTAATTGCTCCTTTAAGGTTGTTATTTTGCACTTTTAGTGTACCATATTTGCAAGTTGCACACTATCAATCTGCACTATGCAATGTGTCAACTGAAGGTTGCAACCATATTTTTTATATTATTCTGGTGGAAAGGATGCTTGAACTGTTAAAAAATCTTTTTCTATAATCAAATATAGCAGTGGTATGTAGAAAGTAAAAATTTTTTCTTTTTCAATAAATAGCATCTGCTGTGCTGAAAATACTCAAAATTTATCAATTTTTTCGTTTTTGAGATACAAGCTAAAAATTTTTGAAAAAGCAAGTTGTTTATTCCTAAAAGAAAAAGCCATTCCAGAAAAAGTCTGAAATGGCTACAATGATAAAAACATAAGCCGACTCTTTTCAGAATCGGCTTTCGTTCGTGTTTTCTGGTCCACGCAAAAATTACAGAGCGCGGTTAACCTTACCAGAGCGCAGGCAACGGGTGCAGGCGTAGATATATTTGGGGGAACCGTCTACAATAGCCTTAACGCGCTTGACATTGGGCTTCCAGCTACGGTTGGAACGACGATGAGAATGAGAAACCTGGATGCCAAAGGTCACGCCTTTGCCACAACAATCACACTTTGCCACTTGCTGCACCTCCTCTATTCAAAGTTGCTTAAATATAATACCAAATATAGAATCAAAATGCAATAGTTTTTGAAAAAAAGTTTTTTCTGGAGCATATTTTTGTAGGGAAATGTCGAAACAAGATAAAGATGTTAAAAATTTTATGAGAATTAGCGGATAGCTTGTTTATAATAAGGAAAAAAGGTATAATGTAAACAGATATTGCTCGGATGTGTGCAAAGAAAGGATGTTGAAATGTTTGGTGTTTATGTAATGCGTGCAATTGCAATGCTGCTGATTATCCCCGCCCACGAAGCAGCACACGCATTTGTTTCCTATAAATTGGGGGATTCCACTGCAAAGGACTATGGCAGGATGACGCTCAACCCAGTGGCTCACTTTGATTTGTGGGGTGCTTTTTGCATGGTGCTTGCCGGGGTTGGATGGGCAAAGCCTGTACCAACCAATGTGAGAAGATTCCGCAATCCAAAACGGGATATGGCAATTTCGGCAGCAGCAGGGCCGGTGTGCAATCTTTTGCTAGGATATATTGGAATGATTTTGTATAAATTTTCTTGGTATCTGATTTCAAATAATGTGATATGGAGCGTTGTAACTTCTTTTCTTTGGATTTTTATTTCTTTAAATCTTTCGTTGGCAGTCTTTAATATGCTGCCCATCCCTCCATTTGATGGAAGCCGAATCTTTTTGACTTTTTTACCTACAAAATATTATTTTCAGGTTATGAAATATGAACGATATATTATGTTTGGTATGTTGATTCTTGTAATGTTTGGAGCTTTGGATGTTCCATTGTATTATTTAAACAAGATAGCACAAAATGTATTGTGGGCAGCAACAGGGTTTGTGGAGCCAATAATAAATATGTTTCGATAACCACTGATGGAAAAGGGAGAAAACTGTTGGAGCAAGCGTTAACCTTTCATTTGGAAGAATTTGAAGGCCCTCTTGACCTTTTGCTGCACTTGGTCAGCAAAAACAAGATGGATTTATATGAAATTGAAATTACAACATTGATTGACCAATACACTCAGATTATTCGCACAGTGCAACAAAACCGTATGGAACTTGCCAGCGAGTTTATTGAAATGGCTGCTCGTTTGGTGCAGATGAAAAGCTATCTGTTGCTGCCCAAAAGCGAAGAAGCAGAACGCATGAAGCAGGAACTGACAGGAGAACTGATTGAATACAATTTGTGCAAACAAGTTGCCGCACAACTGGCACAGCGAGAGCAGGATATTGGGTGTGCTTTGCGAAAACCAATGGAAATTGAGCAGGATATGACCTATACTTTGCATCACCCGGCTTACTTATTGCGAGATGCGTTGCGCAATGCAATGGGAAAAAACATATCCCGAAAACCACCCACACAAAAACAGTTTGACCCCATTGTAACTGCACCTTTTGTGTCGGTTGGGTCAAGAGTGGTTTTTGTGTTGCGAAATCTGGTGGCAGGAAAATTAACAAAGCTGCAAGATTTGTTTCAAAAAAGCGATGGTAGAAGCCAAACGGTGGCAACCTTTTTGGCTGTGTTGGAGTTGATTCGTGCCGGAAGAATGACCATTGAGCAAGATGAAACTCTGGCTTTGAACAATCGCAGAAAAAAGGAGTAAGGCAGTGATGGAGAAAAAAAGGTATCGTGGAGCTGTGGAGGCAGTGCTGTTTGCTTGTGCAGAACCAATCACAGCCCAACAAATTGCGCAGGTGTTGGAAACAGATGTGTTTGAAATTCAGCAAACATTGGTAACACTAAAAGCAGAGTACAACCGACAGGCAAGAGGAATTTGTTTGCTGCAATTGGAAGACCGCTGGCAGATGGCAGCAAGGAATGAGTTTTTGCCAATGATTCAGGCGGTTATGGCAACCAAACGAAATACTCCGTTATCACCGGCAGCTTTGGAAGTGTTGGCGATTATTGCATACAATCAGCCGGTTTCCCGTGCTTTTGTAGAGCAGGTGCGAGGAGTGGATTCTTCATCCACCATTCAAAAGCTAGTTCAAAAAGGCTTGGTGGAAGAAGCGGGGCGGTTGGATTTGCCGGGAAGACCGCTGAGTTTTCGGACAACAGATGTATTTTTGCATACATTTGGGCTTTCCGGTTTGGAGGATTTGCCACCTTTGCATGAACATCAGGGAGAAATATCCACACAGGAAAAAACAGAGCAAGTTTCTTTGTTTGAAGAAGATGAACTTCCGCCGGAGGATGAAATATGATGGCAATTTTAGGAGCAATCGGCAGTGTTCTGTTGTTTTTGCTCAAAGCAGTGCTGGTGTTGCTGGGGATTTTTCTGGGTTTGGTTTTGCTGCTGATTTTGATTCCTGTTTCCGTTTATATTGAATATGAAAACAAGGAATATATCGTAAAATTAAGATTATTGGGGATTCAGTTTCAAGTCTACCCTATTCCGAAATGGGCAGAACGGTTTTTTCATAAACCGGAACTGGAATATCACCAACCGAGCCAGCCGGAACAGCATCAACACGAAACAGCACAACCAATGTCAGATGTGCATAAAGGTCAACCGCTGAACACACAGCCTGAACCACCACCCAAACCGCAAAAAGAGGCTGTTTTTGAGAAGAAAGAATCAATTCATGAAACTGTAATCGAACCACCAAAACAACAACCAGCAAAAGAAAATCCAAAACCAATTCAATCGGTTACAATAGACTTGAAAAAAGAGAAAATTCCACCTGTAAAAAAATCAGAGATAGAACCATCTACCATTGAAAAAGTGGTGTCATTGTTGAAAACAGCAAAAGGTGCTGTGAAAATCGCAATGAAAGGCATTTGGGTTTCGGTGTGGGTTCGATGGCCCATTCAGGGAAAGGATGCCGCAAAAACTGCGATTTCTTTTGGAAGATGGAATGGCTGGATTGGTGGAATCTGTGCATCACTGTCAAATTTGATGCAGTTTCGGCTGCGCAAATTGGATTTGATTCCTGATTTTGCAGGAGAATATCAAGGCAAAGAAAAACTTCAGGCAAAAATTACTGCAAGCCCTTTGGTGCTTTTGATTGCAGGATTTTGGGCTTTGAAAGAATTAAAAAATAACAAAATATTGTAAAACACATACAAGGAGGATAAAACAATGGCAGAGCATCCAATTAAAGGTTTAATGGATACAACAATGGAGAAAATTCGTCAAATGGTGGATTCCAATACAATTATTGGCAATCCCATCAATTTGGCAGACGGTGTAACTGTGCTGCCTGTATCAAAAGTGACTTTTGGGTTTGCATCGGGTGGTAGTGACCTGCCAAACAAAGCGACAAAGGACTTGTTTGGTGGCGGAAGCGGCGCAGGTGTTACCATTTCCCCTGTTGCATTCCTTGTGGTGCAAAAAGATGGCAATGTGCGTTTGATGCAGCTGAGTGACACTTCAAACAACATTGACCGTGCATTGGGATTGATGCCTGAAATGATGGATAAAATAACAGGGCTGTTGAAAAAAGAACCGAAAGAGGAGAACGATGAATGAGAGATGTAAGAATTCAAAAGGTATTGTCAGAGCAGGGTGTTTGCAGCCGCCGTGCAGCAGAGCAGATTATTCGTGAGGGGCGTGTCAAACTGAATGGCAGACCTGTAAGCGTTGGCGATAAAATGGATACCATGAAAGATTTGCTGAGTGTAGACGGTCAGCGAATTTATATTCCGAAAACACAAGAGCATGTTTATATCATGCTCAACAAACCTCGTGGATTTATCACCACCACCAGCGATGAACTGGGCAGAAAAACTGTTATGGATTTGCTTTCGGATTTGGATGTGCGAGTATTTCCCATTGGTCGTTTGGACAAAGACAGTGAGGGAATGTTACTGTTCACCAATGACGGCAGTTTTGCAAACCTGCTGACCCATCCCTCTCATGGTGTCAGCAAGCTGTACCGTGTTACAGTTCGCCCACACGCAACCGAAGAACAAATTTTAGAGCTGACAAAGGGTGTCAAGCTGGATGATGGCAGTGTGACACAGCCCGCTGTGATTCAGGTTGTATCCGATGAGCCGGAGCGTACTGTGATGGAAATGACCATCCGTGAAGGAAAAAATCGCCAGATTCGCCGTATGTGTGAGGCTGTGGGGCTGGATGTTATCCGTCTACGCCGCAATGCAATGGGTGCAGTGAAACTGGGAATGTTGCAGCCCGGACAATACCGTGAGCTAACAAAAAGCGAAATCAATGCGTTGCGTGCTGCTGCTATAAAGGGAAAAGCAAAAGCCCAAACAGTTAGTCAGCAAAAAGCGGCTGAAGAACGAAAAGCGACAAAAGCAGCAAACCAGCGCAGAAAACCTGCAAAACAAACCAAAAATAAAGGCGGATTTCGTCGCTGAGATTTGTTTAATTTAGGACAAGGAGGTTTGGAAAATGGCTTTGAAGCAAACAGAAATTTTTGAGTTGTTTTTTGATGAAAGCAACTATACTCCGTTGTTTGTGCAAACGGCAGTTGCAGCAGCTTGTGGAATGGTGAAAGGCAACCGCTGCTATGCAATTTGCCAAAACGGAGAGGCGATGAACCCCAAAGATGCCTTAAAAATGGCAGAACTATTGCAACTGGCAGCAAAAACAGGAAATCCGGTTGTAACTTTTTATCATTCTGTTGGTGCAGTTTTAGAAAAGGGGTTGGAAGCATTGCAGGCAACCAGCCATTTAACCCAAACCATCGGAGAAATCTCTGGGGTGATTCCGCAAATTGCAGTTGTAGTTGGTGTGTGCGGAGGCACAGCCGCCATTCAGGCAGCCAGTGCAGACCTCTGCCTTATGGCAAATCAGGGGCAATTGTTTTTGACACCACCTTTTACAAGCAATGCCAATGGAGATAAGCTGGAAGGAGCAGGCAGTGCGGCATTTGCGGAAAAAGCAGGAATTGCCGCAGTTGTCTACGAAACAGAGGAGCAAGCAATTTTAGCAGCAAAAGATGTGATTATGCTGCTGCCTTCCAACAATTTGGACAGTGGCAGCCAACTGGATTACGCAATGCCGCAAATTCCGCTGGATATGGAAGACTATTGCAGAATTCGGACAGGTGCATCTTTGATTGACCATGACAGAGATATGGAGTTGTTCCCCAATTACGGTGAACGCAATTCCTACACTGCTTTCGGAACCATTGAGGGGAGAACAGTGGGAGTGGTGGCGACTTCTGACCGCTGTTTGGAGCATGAAAGTGTGGCAAAAATTGCACGGTTTGTGCGTTTGTGTGATACATACAACATTCCTGTGATTACATTGGTACACAGCATGGGTTTTGAAAAAAGCAGCAGTGAGGATTTGGCAGGTGGAATTCGAGAGGCTGCGCGTTTGGCTTGCACCTATGCAGATGCAACCACTGCAAAAATAGCAATTCTTGCAGGAAATGTTATTGGCCCTGTTTATACTGCTTTGTGCAGTGCAGACCTTACAATTGCTTTGCAAGGCTGTACCGTTGCACCATTGGAACCAAAAGCAATGGTGAGCATTTTGTTTGAGCAGGAATTAAACAAACAGCCAATTCAAGCAGCAGAGGAAAAAGCAAAGCAGTATGCAGAGGAGTGCTGTTCTGCACAAGCAGCAATGGAGCAGGGATTGGCACAGATGCAGGCAGATACAGCCACTTTGCGTATAACCGTTGCAGCAGCTTTGGAGATGCTGCAATCCAAACGCGGAAAACGGCTTTCCAAAAAGCATGGAAACATGGCGTTGTAATTGTGGATAAAATATGATTTTGTGGGAGTGAATCAAGATGAAACGATTTAATATTACAGTAAATGGTACAGCGTATGATGTGACAGTGGAAGAAGTTGCCCTTGATGCACCACAGCCTGCACAAACAATAACATCAACACCACCGTCAGCATACACAGCCCCTGCTCCACAACCGACACAGGGAAAAATAAATGTGAAAGCTCCTATGCCGGGAAATATTTTGGACATCAAAACCACAGTTGGAGCAGCGGTCAAAGCAGGGCAGGTTTTGGTGATTTTGGAGGCAATGAAAATGGAAAATGAAATTGTTGCCCCACAAGATGGTGTCGTTACTGCAATCTCCTGTACAAAAGGAAACACAGTGAATGCAGATGATATTTTGGTTGTGATGGATTAGAAAAGAGGGAAGCAAGATGGCAACTGCTGTAAAAATTATCGAAGTGGCATTGCGGGATGCACATCAATCACTGCTTGCCACAAGAATGACAATGGACGAAATGCGTCCGATTCTGCCTGCAATGAATGAGGTGGGATATTATGCAGTTGAGTGTTGGGGTGGTGCAACCTTTGATGCTTGTATTCGCTTTTTAGACGAAGACCCTTGGGAGCGTCTTCGGATTCTGCGTAAAGAAATGCCAGACACAAAGCTGCAAATGCTCTTTCGTGGGCAAAATATGCTGGGCTATCGTCCCTATGCAGATGATGTGGTGCGGTATTTTGTGCAAAAGTCCGTAGCAAACGGCATTGATATTCTGCGTATTTTTGATGCAATGAATGATGCACGCAATCTGCAAACAGCCATTGATGCGGCAAAACAGGAAAAAGCCCATGTACAGGCAGCAATCAGCTATACACTCAGCCCAGTACATAGCAATGAATATTTTGCACAATATGCAAAGCAATTAGAAGAAATGGGAGCGGATTCCATTTGCATTAAGGATATGGCAGGGCTTCTCACCCCCAAAGCGGCGTTTGACTTGGTGCAAAAGCTGAAACAAACGGTCAAACTTCCCATCAACCTGCACAGCCATTATACCTCTGGTTTGGCATCTATGAGCTTGCTCAAAGGAATTGAAGCAGGTGCGGATATGATTGATACTGCAATCAGTCCCTTGGCAATGGGAACTTCGCACTCATCAACTGAAAGCATGGTTGCAGCTTTACGGAACACAGAATATGATACAGGCTTGGATTTGAAAAAAATTGAACCTGTACGACAATATTTTGCAAAACTGCGTGAAAAATATCTGCAAAATGGTCAAATCAGCCCCAAAATGCTGGGGGTGGATGCCAACACTTTGCTTTATCAAGTTCCGGGTGGAATGTTGTCCAATTTGCTGAAACAGTTGAAAGATGCCAACAAAGAGGACAAGCTGGATGAAGTGTTGCAGGAAATTCCACGGGTTCGGCAGGAGGCAGGGTATCCGCCATTGGTGACACCCACTAGCCAAATTGTTGGAACACAGGCAGTGTTAAATGTGATTCTGGGAAAACGGTATCAAATGGTGACCAAAGAGTTTAAAGCCATGATTCGAGGGGAATACGGCAAAAGCCCTGCCCCCATTAACCCAGAGTTTGCAGAACAAATTCTGGCAGGGGAAAGCCGCATTGAGTGCCGTTTTGCGGACACTCTTTCTCCAGAGTTGGAACAGCTCAAACAGCAGGCAACTTGTTATACCATACAGCCAGAAGATGTGCTTATCTATGCAATGTTTCCTCAAATTGCTCCCAAGTTTTTTGAAACAAGAAAACAAAAGCAAATGGGTGTTGATGGAGACCATGTAGATTATATTCAGAAAAGTCATCCAATCTAGAAAATAAAAGCAAGTGTTTTCTTTGAAAATTTTCAAAGAAAACACTTGCTTTTTATTATTGCATTTTCATTGCTTTTTGTACCCGTTGGTGAAATTCCTCTTGTGAATGGCAGCCATGCAAAATTTTCTGCTGTTTGTCTTCTGGCAAACGGTCGAAAAATTCTTGGTCACCACTGAACATGGTTTTATCAAGAGCGAAAAGTGGCATTGTAGCCGCATCAGAGTAAAGTCCTCCCGTTGGAATAGGAGGCTCAATAAAATTGCTGATTCCCATATTATCACCTCACTGCTATCATGCCCCAAACCATAAAAATTATGTAGAATCATTATGAAAAATGCTGACACCCTCAAAACAGAGAATGTCAGCATTTTTTTAAAGGATTTTTTCGTAGCAGTTAAACAAATCTAAGCCCCACTCACCTTTGCCCAAATCTACCTTTCCAACAAACCGAAATCCACAGCTTTCATATACCGCAATGGCAGGCAGATTTTTTTCATAGGTGTCAAGACGAATACTGCTCATGCCCTGCGAACGAGCCAATTCTGCAATGTATTCCAACATTTTTCTGCCAATCCCCTTGCCTGAATGGGCTGGGTGTGCTGTGAAAGTATGAATAACAAACAAATTGCTGTAATCTGAGGGCAAACTCCAGTTTGCGGCCTCGTATGCAGGCTCAAACTTTTGGTTCAAAATAAAGCTGCCCACAACTTCATTTTCCGATTTTGCAACATACAAACAGGATTGCTCCAATGCCTGTTGTGCATCTTCCTGTGTGGGATATGCTCCACGCCGCCAGCCACAATAGTTGATGTGACTTTCTAAATATGCAGTTACATCATCGTATAACTTGGAAACTGCTTGCAGGTCACAGGCAGATGCAAGAGAAATATTAAGTTCCATAAAAACCTCACTTTGTTTTAAAATATATCAATTTTGAAAGTATACCATAAAAATGAAATTTTACACAAGATATAAAAAGATGGTTTCAATTTTTGCCAAAAATCGGACAAATACACAAACTGAAAAAAACAAAGACAGAATCATTGCATTTTGTCCGCAAAATCCAATATAATAAAGAAAAGTATATCAATTCTGCACGAAAGAGTGCAAAAAGGAGGAAATAATGGAAAAGAAACCCTTTTTGACATTGCAGCAGGCACAAGCCATCATTGAAGATGTGCCTACCCCGTTTCATATTTATGACGAAAAAGGCATCCGTGAAAATGCACGCAAGTTGCTGAAAGCCTTTGAATGGAACAAAGGCTTTAAAGAATATTTTGCAGTGAAAGCAACCCCGAATCCATATATTTTGAAAATTTTGCAGCAAGAAGGCTGTGGTGTTGATTGCTCTAGCGATACCGAGTTGATGATGAGCCAAGCCTGTGGTTTTGTGGGCAAAGAAATCATGTTTTCTTCCAATGTAACCCCTGTACAGGATATGAAAAAAGCAGCAGAATTGGGAGCAATCATCAATTTGGACGACTATACCCATGTTGAGTTTTTGGATAAAGTGGCTGGTATTCCTGAAACAATTTGCTGTCGGTATAATCCCGGAGGAGAATTTGCAATTAACAATGCTATTATGGACACCCCCGGTGAGGCAAAATATGGCATGACCAAAGAGCAGATGAAACAAGCCTATAAAGAACTGATGGCAAAAGGTGCAAAGCATTTTGGAATCCACGCATTTTTGGCAAGCAATACCGTTGCAAATGAGTATTATCCCCAATTGGCTCGCATTTTGTTTGAACTGGCAGTAGAGCTGCATCAGGAAACAGGGGCACACATTGCTTTTGTTAATCTTTCGGGTGGTGTGGGTGTTCCCTATCGTCCCGACCAAGAGGCAACCGACATTTTGGCGGTGGGCGAAGGTGTACGCAAGGCATACGAAGAAATTTTGCTTCCTGCTGGTATGGACGATTTGGCAATCTATACCGAATTGGGACGCTTCATGCTGGCACCATACGGACATTTGATTGCAACTGTGCTGCACCAAAAGCACATTTATAAAGAATATTTGGGACTGGATGCCTGTGCAGCAAATTTGATGCGTCCCGCTATGTATGGCTCATACCATCATATCACCGTTTTGGGCAAAGAAGACAAACCCTGTGACCACAAATATGATGTGACTGGTGGTTTGTGCGAAAACAATGATAAATTTGCTGTTGACCGTATGCTTCCCAAAACAGAGATTGGTGATATTGTTGCCATCCATGACACAGGGGCACATGGGTTTGCAATGGGGTATAACTATAACGGAAAATTGCGCAGTGCAGAAGTTTTGCTGAAAGAAGATGGAAGTCATCAGTTGATTCGTCGTGCAGAAACCCCTGCAGACTATTTTGCAACCTTTGATTTCAGCCCGTTTTCATTCAAATAATTTTTTCAACACCTGAACAGGATTTATGTTTGGGTGTTTTTTATTGAATAAGATATAATACTGTTTTGGCTGCGAATGGAAAGAAAAGAGCTTGAAATAATCCGAAATTCTGTAAAACTTTCAAAAAGTCATTGACTTTTGTATAGGGATATGGTAGACTAAACAGCGTTGAGTGTAAAGTAAAACACTTTACAACAAGTTTGGGAGGGAAAGCAATGCCGAAAAATCTTGAGATTTCCTATCTTTTGGATTTTTATGGCGATGTTCTCAGCCCAAAACAACGGGATATTATGGAGCAATATTACAACGATGACCTTTCACTGGCAGAAATTTCCGAAAATTTCGGAATTACACGGCAAGGGGTTCGGGATGCAATCAAGCGTGCTGAAAGCATCTTGCTGGAGCTGGAAGAAAAAGTGGGAGTTGTCAAACGGTATGGTGCAGTGCAGCAAAGCATTCCTATACTGGAACAGCTTGCAAAAAAAATTCAGCGATGCAATCAGTCAGGTGATTCAGTTTCTCAAGAGATTGAACAGGATTGTCAAAATATGCTGAAAATTTTATCATCCATTTCCGAATAAAAGGGGGCAAAGGCAATGGCGTTTGAGTCTTTAAGCGACAAGCTCACGCAAGTCTTTAAAAAATTGCGTGGCAAAGGTAAACTGACAGAGGCCGACATCAAAACTGCAATGCGTGAAGTTCGCATCGCATTGTTGGAGGCGGATGTTAACTACAAAGTCGCAAAAGAGTTTATTGCTGATGTAACCGAAAAGGCAATGGGGCAGGAAGTCATGGAAAGCCTGACACCTGCGCAACAGGTTATCAAAATTGTAAACGATGAACTCACCGCTCTGATGGGTGGCGAGGCTGCCCGTGTTCACATCAAATCAAAACCGCCAACTGTCATTATGATGTGTGGTTTGCAGGGTTCCGGTAAAACAACCCATTCTGCAAAGCTGGGACGGTACTTCAAAAAAGAAGGACACCACCCCTTGTTGGTTGCTTGTGACATCTATCGCCCTGCTGCCATTGACCAGCTGAAAATTGTTGGTGAAAAAGCAGGTGTGCCAGTGTTTGAACTGGGGCAGGAAAAGCCTGAAATCATCGCACAAAAGGCTGTTTCCTATGCCAAAGACCACGGCAATGATATTGTAATTCTGGATACAGCCGGTCGTTTGCATATTGACAGTGAGTTGATGGCAGAACTGGGCAGAGTCAAAGAAGCTGTTGAAGTGGATGAGGTTTTGCTTGTCATCGACTCGATGGCAGGTCAGGATGCTGTAAATGTGGCCAAAACCTTTAATGAGGCAGTAGAGATTGACGGCATTATCCTCACAAAACTGGATGGCGATACCCGTGGCGGTGCAGCGTTGTCTGCGCGTCATGTGACAGGAAAGCCCATCAAGTTTGCGGGCGTTGGCGAAAAAATAGAAGACCTTGAAATGTTCCATCCCGAACGCATGGCAAGCCGTATTCTGGGCATGGGTGATATGCTGACCTTGATTGAAAAAGCACAGGAAACCCAAGACCTGAAAAAGGCAGAAGAAACTGCCAAGCGTATGCTGGAAAATAAATTCGATTTGAATGATATGCTGGAACAGTTAAGCCAGATGAAAAAAATGGGCGGTGCAGCTGGTCTGCTGGCAATGCTGCCCGGTGGAAACCAAGTGAACCCAGATGATATTGATGAAAAAATTTTTGTTCGCATTGAGGCAATCATTCAAAGTATGACCCCTGCCGAGCGTGCAAAACCTTCTCTCATTGACCCAAAACGCAAACGGCGTATTGCTGCTGGAAGCGGAACAAAAGTAGAGGATGTCAACCGTCTGCTGAAACAGTTTGAGCAAATGAGCAAACTGCTGAAACAGCTAAAAAAAGGTGGCCCAAAAGGATTTGCCCGCAGATTTGGATTGGGCAGAAGAAAATAATGGTATCTCCCAGCGATGCTGGTTAGAATACAACTATACACACAACTATTATAGGAGGTGACAGGAATGGCTGTTAAAATTAGATTGCGTCGTATGGGCGCTAAGAAGGCTCCTTTCTATCGTGTTGTGGTGGCTGATAGCCGCTGCCCCCGCGATGGTCGTTTCATCGAGGAGATTGGTTACTATGACCCAACCAAAGAGCCCGCAGTTGTAAAAATTGATGGTGAGAAAGCAAAGAAGTGGATTGCTACCGGCGCTCAGCCCACCGATACTGTTCGTGCTCTGCTGAAGAAGTCCGAGATTCTGTAAGGAATGGAGGCATTCTGAACCATGGAAGAACTGCTTGTTGCCGTGGCAAAAGGCCTTGTTGATGACAAGGAAGCTGTCCGGGTGACGGCTGATGAACCCAATGAAGAAGGCATGGTGGTATATCACCTGTCTGTTGCAGAGGGGGACATGGGCCGTGTAATCGGTAAACAGGGTCGGATTGCTAAGGCCATCCGCGTTGTAATGCGTGCCGCAGGTGTGCATCAAGGTGTGAAGGTCATGGTGGAAATCGACTGACAAGAAGAGTCCCGCCGGGGCTCTTTTTTCGTATTGCAGAGAACTGCCAACGCTATTATTCAATGCCGGAGGAAAAACCAATGCTGAAACCTTTTTTGGAAATCGGAGAAATTGTTACAACACATGGCGTCATGGGAGAAGTGAAAATCTATCCTTGGTGCGATGGACCTGAGTTTTTGTGTGAATTGTCCTGTTTGTATCTTGCAAATGGCAGCCAGCCCCAAAAGGTGGAATCTGCCCGTGTGCATAAAAATATGTGTTTGGTACAATTTGAGGGTGTTTCAGACATGGATTCTGCCCGAAAATTGGTGGGCAAAACTGTTTGGGCTGCCCGTGCTGATATGCAGCTGGAAGAAGGCAGATATTTTGTGCAGGATATTTTGGGCTGTGAAGTGCGAAATGCTGACACCCAAGAGGTTTATGGCAAGGTGATAAAGATTGACCACCCTGCCGCGAATGATGTATACACCATTCGCAACCAACAGGGCGAAGAATTTTTGTTCCCTGCTGTTAAAGAATTTTTAGTGGAACTTTGCCCAGAACAGGAATATGTTTTGGTGCGCCCCATTCCGGGAATGTTTGAGGAACAAAGGAGCGGTGACGAATGAGAATCGACATTGCAACCTTGTTTCCCCAGATGTGTGACACTGTGATGAGCGAAAGCATCATCGGTCGTGCCAGAAAAAAAGAACTGTTTGAACTGCATTGCCATCAAATTCGGGATTATACCTTGAATAAACAAAAACAGGTGGATGATTACCCCTATGGCGGCGGCTGTGGTATGGTGATGAATGCACAGCCAATTTACGACTGTTGTATGGAGATTATTCGCCAAAATCAAGAGCAGGGCAGGCCACGCCCTCATATTATTTTTATGACAGCCGCCGGGCAGCCATACAGCCAGCAAAAGGCAAAAGAGCTTGCCCAAAAAGATAATCTGCTGCTGGTTTGCGGGCATTATGAAGGCATTGATGAACGCGTGATTGAAGAATTGGCAGATGAAGAAATCAGTATTGGTGATTATGTGCTGACAGGTGGAGAACTGGCAGCATTGGTGGTTGCAGATAGTGTTTTGCGGCTGCAAGAGGGCGTTTTGAGTGACCCTGAAGGATACCAAGAAGAAAGCCATTGGAATGGCTTGCTGGAGTATCCCCAATACACCCGCCCGGAAGTGTGGAATGGCAAAGCTGTGCCGCAGATTTTGCTGTCTGGGCATCATGCCAACATTCAGGCATGGCGACAGCAGCAGGCGCAGCAGCGAACGCAAACCCGCAGACCTGATTTGTGGGAAAAATATCCAAAAGAAAACTTGGAAACTTCAAAAAAGAAAAAATAATTTTGGTGGTTTTGTAAAGAAAATGGAGCAAGTTTTGATAAAATTTGGTTGATGGTATAGATAAACCAATCTTTTATGAAAAACAATTAGCAAAAATGCCAAACTATTGCATTGTAAATAGGATGGTTTTTCCATTATGACGAAAATGTAAAAAAGCTGTCCATCAACTGTTGACGGAATAGACTGAATGGTTTAAAATAGAATCAAATCTAAAAAATCCAACGTAGGAAACAGGAGTGTTCAACTATGTTCGTGAAAGAAGTTACTGTGGAAAATCAGGTGGGCTTGCATGCTCGTCCTGCAACCTTCTTTATTCAGAAGGCAAATGAATTCAAATCCTCCATTTGGGTGGAAAAAGAAGAACGCCGTGTAAATGCAAAAAGTTTGCTGGGCGTTTTGAGCTTGGGAATTGTAGGCGGAACAACCATTCGCATCATTGCAGATGGTGCAGATGAGCAATCTGCTGTTGAAGGTCTGATTAAATTGGTAAACTCCGGTTTTACCGAGTAAGCAATTCAATAAACAGCCCGGTCAGAAAAGACCGGGCGTTTTTTGTTGGAACCAGAAAATTTTTGAAAAACAGAATAAGCACTTTGATTATGCTTACAATAATCAAACAATCTTAAACTTCAAATGCTGCAAAATGGTGAGGAGGGCAAAAATGACAAAAAAAGAATTGTATAAGAAAGCGTGTGCATTGCCGCTGCTCCCAGGGGTGTATATCATTCGGGACAAACAAAACGAAATCATTTATATCGGAAAAGCCAAACGGCTGCGTACCAGAGTCAGCCAGTATTTTCGTGAGGGTGTTCCCCATGATGCAAAAGTAACCCAGATGATTCGTCATGCGTTTGAATTTGATGTCATTGTCACAACCAGCGAGTTTGAGGCATTGGTTTTGGAAGCAAGCCAAATCAAAACCCACCTGCCAAAATATAATATCTTACTCAAAGATGATAAAGGATACAGTTATATCCGAATCAGCCCATACCCATGGCGCAGAATTACTGCTGTTTTGCAAAAAGAAGATGATGGTGCAGAATATCTGGGGCCATATACCTCTGGGTTTGCTGTGCGTGAAATGGTGGAAACAGCAAACTTGGCATTTAAACTTCCGGAGTGCAGCCGAAAGTTTCCAACAGATTTTCGCAAAGGACGCCCTTGTTTAAATGCACATATTGGAAGGTGTATGGCGGTTTGCAGCGGAAAAATCAAGCTGGAAGAATACGAAGAAGCAGTCAATGGTGCGTTAAAAATGATTCGGCTGGGTAAAAATGAAATTTTAAAAAGCCTTCGCCAAAAGATGGAAGATGCTGCTGAACGGCTGGATTTTGAAAAAGCTGCTTTGCTGCGTGACCAAATCGCCGCCATTGAAAAAGTAATGCCTGGGCAGCGTGTAGTGACAGATGACGAAAAAGAACAGGATGTCATTGCTTTTGCAGGAGCAGCAAGTGGAGTGTGCGCAGCAATTTTGAGGTTTCGACAAGGAAAGCTGTCGGATAAAAAAGAGTTTTTGTTTAAGGATACATTAAACATTGACACCTTGCGAGAAGAATTTTTGCCACGGTATTATCTTTCCGGGGGAGAAATTCCTCCCAAAACGATTGCCATTGATGCCCCACTTCCTGACCAAGAAGTTTTGGCACAGGCACTTACTGAGGCACGGGGAAGCAAGGTCAGAATTTATACCCCGGAGCGGGGAGATAATGCCCGTTTGGTGCAGATGGCGTATGTCAACGCAGTGGAGCGTTTGGCACGGGAAAACAGCCGAAACGGCATTGATAAAGCAGGTAGGTTGCTGGATGAAACTGCACATATGCTGGGACTGAAAGAAGTCCCCCATATCATTGAAAGCTATGATATTTCCAACTGGGGAGATGGCACCAGCGTAGCAGGTATGATTGTATTTGAAGATGGAAAGCCGAAAAAAAGCGGATACCGAAAATTCAAAATTCAATCTGTGGATGGAACCGATGATTATGCCAGCATGGCAGAGGTATTGAGCCGCCGTGCAGCAGAGTACGAAAAAGGTGCTTCTGGACAGTTTGGACAAAAGCCAGACCTGATTTTGTTGGATGGCGGCAAAGGGCAGGTAAGCGTTGTGAAACAGGCATTGAAATACACAAAGTTAAATGATGTTCCGCTGTTTGGAATGGTGAAAGACGACAAGCACCGCACAAGAGCAATTGTCACCAGCGATGGGGGAGAAATTGCAATCTCTATGCACAAAGGCGTTTTTGCCTTTATCACCTCCATTCAAGACGAAGTACACCGTTTTTCCATTCAATACCAGCGACAAAGCCAAAAGAAAAAAGCCTATTCCTCCACTTTGACAAAAATTTCGGGGGTAGGCCCTGCCACTGCAAAAGCATTGCTGAACCATTTTCGCTCTGTGGGAGGGGTTCGGCAGGCGACTTTTGAGCAGTTGTGTGAGGTGAAAGGTGTGAATCAGAAAGCGGCAAAAGCGGTTTGGCAGGAATTTCATGTGCATGAAAATGAAATAAAATAAATCCGGACAAAGAACGGAAAAAACTTGACAAAGAGAACGGAAACTTTCATAATAAAGCAAGTGAAAAAGCAATACTTTACAACTCTATGTAGAAAAAATTGTAAAATCAGGGTGTGTTTTAAAAGGGAACAATTGAAAAATTTTTGCAAGGAATAGACAATGGATACTCCTTATTGCAGAAAAAGAAAAATTTCGACTTTTCAGATAGCTCCTAAATAGATAGTATTGCTGAAAGTTTAAATACAGAAAAGAGGCGAGCGGGATGCGTGTGATTGCAGGTTCGGCAAGAGGCACAAAGCTGGAAACATTAGCAGGGGAAGAAATTACCCGCCCAACCATTGACCGAGTAAAAGAGGGAATGTTTAGTTCAATTCAATTTCAGCTGCCTGGTGCAACAGTGTTGGATTTGTTTGCAGGCAGCGGACAGCTAGGCATTGAAGCACTGTCCAGAGGGGCTGCAAGATGTGTGTTTTGTGACCAAGACAGACAGGCTGCGGAGATTGTCCAGAAAAATTGCAGGGCAGCAGGTGTGTTTGGGCAAAGCAAGATTGTTTGTATGCAGGCAGAAGCATTGTTGAGTGCAACCAAAGAAAAATTTGATATTGTGTTTTTAGACCCACCTTATCGGCAGAATACATTGGAACAAATTTTGCCAAAGGTGTCAGCGGTCATGCAACTCAACGGAATTGTTTTGTGTGAAAGCGAACGGGATGCCTCTTTGCCAGAGCATATCGCTGGTCTTGTTTTGAAAAAAGAATATAAATATGGCACAGTGAAAGTTACAAAATATTGCAAACAAGATGAGGAGGACACAGAATGAGAATTGCCATCTGTCCAGGGAGTTTTGACCCAGTGACATTGGGACATTTGGATATTGTTCGCCGTGCATCTCAGTTGTTTGATTTGGTGATTGTGGCAGTCACTGTCAACCCAAACAAAATCCCAACCTTTTCCGCCGAAAAAAGAGTGGAACTGATTCGCAGATGTATTCAAACTATGCCTAATGTAGAGGTGGATTGTTGTGATGGGCTTTTGGCAGATTATGCAAAACAAAAAAATGCCTGTGCTTTGGTAAAAGGTTTGCGTGCGGTGACTGATTTTGAATATGAGTTTCAAATGGCACTTATCAATAAGGAATTGAATCCGGAACTTGAAACAGTCTTTATGACGACCAGCAGTGAGTATATGTATCTTTCATCTTCGGCAGTGCGTCAAGTGGCAGGATATGGTGGAGATATTTCAAAGTTTGTTCCAAAACAAATTTTACAGGATGTGGCAGAACGATTTTGCATTGAAAGGAACGATACAGTATGAGTGAAAATGTTAATGATTTACTGAACATGATTGAAGAAGCAATGGAAGAAGGACGAAAAGTCCCCTTTATGGATAGTCAGAGAATTGTGGACATTGAAGCAGTGCAGGAAATTTTGGATGAAATCCGAAAAGCGCTGCCCGAAGAATTGAAGCAGGCAACCGCAATTGTGAAAGACCGTGTGGAAATTATTGCACAAGCAGAAAAGAAAGCCGAAATGATTGTTCGCAAAGCGGAGGAGCGTGCACGGATTTTGGTGGGCGAACAGCAGATTACAAAAGCAGCACAGGCAAAAGCAACAGAGATGCTATCAGCTGCACAAAGTGAAGCAAGACAAATGCGCAGCAGCATTACAGAGTTTTGCGACAACAAATTAAAAGGCTTGGAGCAAGAGTTGAGTAAAGCCACAACCGATATGAAAACCTTGCGGGCAAATTTGAAACAAGCACCAAATACTTAACTCAAAAACCTTACTGATTGCGCTTTGCAATTGGAAGGTTTTTTTGTTGGAAAAAATTTCCATATAATTATCATAAAATGTAAAAATATCAAAAAAAATAGCATTTTATAGAGATAGAACAAGAGAAATTTTCACCCTTTTACGCAGTGTTTCTCTTGCATTTCTCAAAACATAGAGTATAATTATAAATAGCATCGGTGGGGAAAAGTGGGCAAAAGTGGAGAACAGCTTTGCTGCTGAGGAGGCGGTACAATGCTCATTGGTGAGTATAATTATATCATTGATGAAAAAGGCCGCTTGAATTTTCCTGCAAAGTTTCGTGAACAATTGGGTGAAACATTTATTATTACCCGCTGGCTGGAAGAATGTTTGATTGTTTTTTCAAATTCTCAATGGGAGATGGTGTTTGCTGCCATCAACGAAAAAGGACTAGCTGCCGGCAGAATGGCACGCCGCTTTTTGCTGGCGTCTGCTGTGGAGGTTTCACCAGACAAACAAGGGCGGATTTTGATTCCGCAAACATTGAGAGAACACGCTAACTTGAAAAAGGAAGTGAGCATTTTGGGGGCAGACCCTTATGTGGAGATTTGGGATGCTGCTGCATGGAAAAAAGAATGTGATGCAATGAGTTCACAGGTGATTGGACAGGCAATGGAACAGCTGGGAATTTAATTGCGTTCAACAATCTCCACAAAAGAAGTTTGTTTAATTTGCTTGAGAGGATGGTTTGCCAAAACATGGAGTTCAGTCATATTTCGGTGCTGCTGGAGGAGTGTATTCAGGGGCTTGCTATTCAACCAAGCGGAATTTATTTAGATGGAACTGCTGGAGGAGCAGGACATTCCAAAGAAATTGCAAAACGGCTGACAGATGGAAGATTATATTCCCTTGACCAAGACCCTGATGCAATTCAGACCGCTCGTGAGCGTCTGGAAGGGTTGCCTGCAACAGTGATTCAAAGCAATTTTCGCAATGCACGGGCAGCATTGGCAGCACAAGGTGTCACGAGCATCAACGGTGCACTGTTGGATTTGGGCGTTTCGTCTCACCAGTTAGATGCAGCAGAGCGAGGGTTCAGTTATCGGGCAGATGCACCACTGGATATGCGAATGAGCCAAAGCGGCCCCACTGCGGCGGATTTGGTGAATACCGCATCACGAGAGGAGCTGGCAAAAATTTTACGGGAGTATGGCGAGGAGCCATACGCATGGGGAGTTGCTGGAAAAATTGTTTCACAGCGTGAACAGACTCCATTTGAAACAACCGGACAACTGGCAGAGGCGATTGCATCTGCAATGCCTCCGGCTGTTCGCAGAAAAGACAAAAACCCTGCACGAAGAAGTTTTCAGGCAATCCGAATTGCGGTGAATGGAGAGCTTGATGCGTTGAGTGAAGGGTTGGACGAAATTTTTGATTTGCTTGCACCCAAAGGACGGTTTTGTATTATCACATTCCACTCTTTGGAAGACCGAGTTGTAAAGCAGCGCTTTCGTCAATGGGCAACAGCTTGCACTTGTCCACCGGAATTGCCAGTGTGTGTATGTGGTGGAGTTGAAAAAGCAAAATTGATTACACGAAAACCAATTGAAGCAGGAGAGTTTGAATTGGAAAACAATCGCCGAAGCCGTTCGGCAAAGTTGAGAATTATTGAAAAGGTTTAACCAGTGATATAGAGCTGTGATAGGGCTTTTTAGCAATGCTGTACAAAATCAATTGTGCAGTGTTGTTTTTAGGTTGACAAGGGAAAGGAGTCCACAGAAGATGGCGGGACAAACAGCAAGGCAGTATGATTTTGAACGCTTTGAAACACGAACCAAACCCAGTGTTCGGGTAGTACAAGGCAAAAAGCCAGTAAATAAATATGCTGACAAAATGAGGTGGATGAGCAAGATTTCGGTGGGTGCAGTGGTGCTTGCCATGACTTGCAGTTTGCTTTACAGTCAGGCACAAGTGACTGAATTAACAGGTGATATTCAATCGCGTAAGCGTGATTTGGAATCAGCAAAAAGTACATATAATTATCTCTCCAGTGTAATGGATGAACGAAGCAGTTTGAATAATCTGGAGGCACAAGCACAGGCACTGGGATTGATGAAGCTGGAGCGCAATCAATTGACCTATGTTACACTGGAAACAGAAAGCCGCATTGAATTACCGCAAAGCAATGCACAGCAGGTTTTGAACGGATTGAATGCAAAAATGATGAATGTGTTTGGCTAAACAGCGATTTTGCAAACTGATGTCTTTGCAAAGTTTATGACGGCAATTCGATAAAAAAATAAAACGGGGCTGCCGAAACATTCCGAACTGGGAATGGAGGGCAGCTTTGTTTTTTGGTATAGAGAGGAAAGTGAATGAAACAAAACAAACCAAAAAAGCCATCCAAACAATATCACCTGCCACGCAGATATAATGTCAAGCTGCGGGCGGTTTTGTTGGGAATCCTGATTTTGGGAGCAGGGTTTGGAGCATTGGTCGGAAAGCTGTATCAACTGCAAATTGTGCAAGGAAATGAATTGAAAACAGCTGCCAACGCACAGCAAATTAAAGATACAATCTTGGAGCCTACACGGGGAAGCATTTTGGATTCAAAAGGCAAAGTGCTTGCAAAAACTTCAATTGTATGGAATGTGGAGGCAGCCCCCAATATGATTGCTTTTGCAGATGAAAACCAAGAACAAAAACTTTTGGCAAGGCAGCTTGCAGCAGAAATTGCCCCTTTATTGCAGGTGAGTGAAGAAGAATTGTTTGCAAAATTGGGGGATTATGAATCTTTTTATAAAGTTCTTGCAAAAGGTGTGGACAAGCCGGTTGCAGACAAAATACTGGAAATTAAAAATAAATATAAAATCGGGCTGGGAATCACCTGCTCCAGCACTACCAAACGAGAATATCCCTATGGCAATTTCATGTCCAGTGTTTTGGGATTTGTCAACAGCGAAGGGCATGGAACCATCACAGGGGTAGAGGTTTCTTATGACAAGCAGCTTGCAGGACGGCGGGGAAGAAGAATTTCTGCCAAAACCCGTTTAGATGGAGAAATGGCAACGGATAATGCTGTTGTATATCCGGCAGAAGACGGAAATAATGTGGTATTGACCATTGATTCGGATATTCAAGCAGTTGTGGAACGAAATTTGAATGGTGCTGTTTTGGAACATAATCCCCAAAACAGAGCAACTGCAATTGTGATGGATGTCAATACAGGGGCGGTTTTGGCAATGGCAACCAAACCCGACTTTGACCCAAATGAACCAAGCACAATTTTGAATACAGAACAATACAATGCAATTATGGCGATTCCGGACGAACAGCAGCGCACACAGGCATTGGGAGATGTACGCAGCATTTTGTGGAGAAATAAGGCAATCAGCGAAGTGTATGACCCCGGCAGTGTTTTTAAAGTAATTACAACATCAGCAGGATTGGATGCTGGTGTAGCATCTAACAATACCACATATCTGTGCAAAGGCAATATTAGTGTTTTGGGGCAAAATTATGTTTGTTTAAATCATGCAAGCCACGGTATTGTTAATATTTCAGATATTTTGAAGAATAGCTGCAATGTAGGAACTATTCAAGTGGGTCAGGCATTGGGAATTGACCGCTTTTCTGCCTATTTTAATGCCTATGGTTTAACAGGTTTAACAGGGATTGATTTGCCAAACGAAGCAAGAAGCATTTATCATAAAGCAGATAATATGTCTTTGGTTGACTTGGCAAGTAGCAGCTTTGGTCAAGGTATGGCCTTGACTCCTATTCAGATGATTAGCAGTTTTTCCGCAGCTGTCAATGGCGGAGAATTGGTGACGCCTCATGTGGTTCAACGGGTACAGGATAAAAACGGAAATATTGTACAAGAAGTTGACACAAATATAAAGCGTCAGGTAATCAGTGAAGAAGTTTCGCAGGAGATGCGGGGCTATCTGGAACGGGTTGTAAAAGGTGATGCCAGCGAAAACTATTATTCCGCAGCTCGTTTTGCAAATGTATATGGCTATCGTGTGGGTGGAAAATCAGGAACCAGTGATAACCTGAAAGGGGATGACTCAGGGTTTGTTTCCAGCTTTTTGGGGGTTGCACCCATCAATAATCCACAAATTGCAGTGTTAGTGGTGATTGATACCCCCATTACTTGGACGGATTTAACCACCTATATTGCTATTCCGGTGGCAGGAAATATCTTGCAGGAAATTCTTCCCATGTTGGGGATTCAGCCGGAATATACACCCGAAGAACTTGCACAGGAAGAAATTGAAGTTACCAATACAACCATCAGCAACAACCTAAATCATCTTGCTGTTGCAAGAGCAGAAATGGGACGGCTTGGATTTCAGCATCGTGTTATCGGAAATGGGCAGACCGTGCTGCATCAATTCCCGGAGAATGGAGCCATTCCCCGTGGAAGCTGTGTTTATTTATACACTGAAACAACCGAGGATTCAATGGTAACAATTCCGGATTTTTCTGGGCTTTCTCGACAGCAGGCAAAACAGGTAGCACAAAGCAGCTATATCAATATTCGGCTGTCCGGTGCGCAGGAGGGAACTGCTGTGGCGCAGGATATTCCGGCAGGAACAGAGGTTCCAATGGGGAAGGTGATTACAGTGACAATCGCTGAACCACAACCGGAACCCCCAGCAGAATAAAACAGGATTCTGAAAAAATAGGGAATTGCACCAGAAAAAAATCAATATAATAAAATTAGGACTCGTTTGAAAATAGAGAAATTGATGGATTTTTCACAATGGATGTCATTCTCAATACAAAAAGACAAATTTTCGACTTTTCAAACAGCCCCTAGGCTGTCTTTATCTTGAAAAAATCAATTGGAGGTGTTGAAATGCAGAAAATTTCTGCTCGTATTTTGCTTGATGGGCTAAAAGAAATTGACCCAATGCAGGATAAACAAATTACAACCGTAGTGACTGACAGCAGAAAAATCCTTCCAAACTGTGTTTTTGTTTGCTTCAAAGGAGGACGGGTTGACGGGCACGATTTTGCTGTGCAAGCGGTTGAAAAAGATGCCGCCTATATCGTGGCAGAACATCCAATCCAAGGTGTGCCACAAGAAAAATTGGTCGTTGTTTCATCAAGTTTAACTGCAATGGTAACAATGGCAAACAACTATCGGACACAGTTTTCACCAATTGTAGTTGGAGTTACAGGAAGTGTGGGCAAAACAACCACAAAAGAGTTTTGCTACGCTGTTTTTTCTGCATTTGGCGAAACATTAAAAACAGAGGGCAACCAAAACAATGAGATTGGAATGCCAAACACAATTTTTCGCTTGAGCGATAACACAAAGTATGCCGTTGTTGAAATGGGAATGAGCAATCTGGGAGAAATCAGCCGTTTGAGCAATGCTGCAAAGCCATCTGTGGGAATCATCACCTGCATTGGAGTATCCCATTTGGAGCATTTGGGCAGCCGTGAAAATATTTTGAAGGCAAAACTGGAATTGTGTGAAGGAATGGAAGAAAACAGCCCATTGATTTTGAATGCAGATGATGAGTATTTGTCCCATGCTGCACTGCCAAAGCATATTGTTCCTGTTTGGGTTGGAATTGAGTCAGAAATGGCTGAAATTTGTGCAAAACAAATCAAAACCACACAAGATAAAACCAGTTTTCTTCTTGTGGATAAAAAACGAGGTAATATCGAAGTTGTGATTCCAACAGTGGGAAAGCATAATGTTTACAATGCGCTTTCTGCATACGCTGCGGCAGTTTCATTGGGCTTAAGCCCTGCACGGGCTGCTGCTGCGCTGGAACGCTACCAGACAGTTGGAATGAGGCAAAAGGTTGTGCATTTTAAGGATGTAACGATTATTGAAGATTGCTACAATGCAAGCCCCGACAGTATGCGGGCAGCGTTTCATGCAATGTGTGAAATGGATGCAAAGCGCCGCTGTGCGCTGGTGGGGGATATGCTGGAACTGGGAAGTGTCAGCCAACAGGCACATCAGGAAACAGCGACCATTGCAGCAGATTCAAATGTTGAGTTGCTGCTGTGCTATGGCAGTTTGAGCAAGATAACGGCACAAAAAGCAAAGGAATGTAGAATTCAGCAGGTGATTTACTGCGAAACAAAGCAACAGGCAGTTGAGCAGCTCAAAAAGAATTTGCGCCCGCAAGATGTTCTGCTGGTGAAAGCAAGCCGTGGGATGCAATTGGAAGATATTTTGAAAGAATACTATCAAAACACAGATACAGAAAAGGGGCTGAAGCAACATTGACACCTCAATTTGCCTTATTAACGGCAGCATTGTCTGCCATGCTGCTGACAACTTTGCTGGGGTTTTTTCTTGTGCCGGTATTGCGGAAGTTGAACTATGTGCAAACAATCAAAAATAATGGGCCGGCATGGCATTCCTCCAAGAATGGTACCCCAACGATGGGGGGCTTGATGCTGATTTTTGGAAGTATGATTGCACTGGTTGTTACATATAGCCTTTTGGTAAAAAAAATACCTGAAATGTCAGATGGTATATGGCAGCAAACAGGAAAAGGACTTTCGGTCGCAATTCTCTTTGCGTTGGCAAATGGTGTGATTGGATTTGTGGATGATTTTATCAAAGTAAAAAAACAACGCAACAAAGGGCTTTCGGTCAGAATCAAGCTGCTGCTGCAACTGGTGGTTGTGTTGGTCTTTTTGATTGTGTTGCAACAAAATGCAATGCTGACAACATGGGTGCAGCTTCCCGGAATTGGTTTGTTTGATTTGGGGGTTGCATTCTATCCATTGAGTTATTTGTTGATTTTGGGCATAGTCAATGCAGTCAATTTGACAGATGGTGTGGATGGTCTTGCAAGTTCTGTGACATTTTTGGCAATGTTGGGATTTTTGGTTATTGCTGCTCTGCTGGGCTGGTACTATATGGGCTTGTATGCCGCTGCTTTGGCAGGGGGATGTGCAGGCTTTTTGTGCTGGAATTTTTATCCTGCAAAGATTTTTATGGGTGATACAGGCAGCTTGTTTTTGGGGGGTGCAGTGGCAGCAATTGCCTATGCCATTGGTCACCCTGAATTGCTACTGATTTTGGGGCTGGTTTATCTGCTAGAAGCCTTGAGCGTAATGGTTCAAATTGTATGGTTTAAATTAAGCAAAGGGAAAAAACTCTTTAAAATGACCCCCATTCATCATCATTTTGAGTTGTCAGGTTGGAGCGAAATCAAAATTACAGCATGGTTTAGTGGTGCAGAAATTGTGTGTGTTGTGATTGCCTTGATTTTTGCATATATAAGTTATTAAAGGCTATTTTGGCTTTTGCTTTGTGGTAGTTTTAGGATAGAGCAAAGATTTTGTCTTTTAAAACAAAACCAAAAACGAAAGGGATTTTTAGATTGGCAAATCGAAAAGTGAAAAAAAAACCAGAGCAGCAAGAAAAAACAGGAAGTTTGTTCTATTTACATAACTGCCCCAACATGGACTATATCTTGTTGGTGACTGTGCTGATTATTGTTGTGTTTGGTTTGGTAATGCTGTTCAGTGCAAGCTATGCAGCAGGATACTATCAATATAACGATAGTTTTTATTACATCAAAAATCAGTTTATGCTGGCGGTTGTTGGTTTGGCTGCAATGTATGCAGCAAGTCGCTTTAATATAGAATGGCTGCAAATTTTTACATGGCCACTTTATGCACTTACTATTATTTTGTTGGGGGCTGTATTTCTGTTTACACCACCACCAGGCTTGGAAGGATTTCATCGTTGGATTTATCTGGGAAGCAGCTCTTTTCAGCCCAGTGAGATAGCAAAGTTTTCAATTGCAGTCACCTGTGCATGGTTGGGTGTGAAGTATGAACGCAAAATTCGTAGCCGAAATTATTGGGAGAATTTTGTGTATGGGGTGCTTATCTTTTTTGTTGCTTTGCTGCCGATGGCACTGTTGATTTTTAAAGAACCGCACCTTTCTGCAACTGTAATTATGCTTTCCATTACTTTGATTGTCATGTTTATGGCAGGCACCAATATGTTCTGGTATATCTTGGGGCTTGGCGGAATTGGTGGGGCAGTTACAGTGTTTATGCTGTCCTTGGATAAACTCATTCATTTGATTCCCAAACACGCTCAATCTCGTTTGCTGTTATGGAAAGACCCTTTTTCGGATGCAATCGGTGACGGAATGCAGACTGTGCAGGGGTTGTATGCCATTGGTTCCGGCGGCTTGCAAGGGCTGGGAATTGGAAACTCCCGTCAAAAGCATTTATGGGTTCCGGAGCCCTACAACGATTTTATTTTTTCCATTATCTGTGAAGAATTGGGCTTTATTGGTGCATTGCTGATTTTGCTGCTGTTTGCTGTTTTGGTGATTCGTGGATTTACCATTGCTGCAACCTGTCCAGACCGTTTTGCAGGGCTGCTGGCAGCAGGTATTACAGGACAGATTGCAGTGCAGGTGTTTTTCAATATTGGTGTTGTGACTGGATTGCTGCCAAATACCGGAATCAGCCTTCCGTTTTTCTCCTACGGAGGAACCAGTTTGATGATGCTTTTGGGGCAGGTGGGAATTTTGCTTGCCATCAGCCGAATGTGTAATGTAAAGGAAGAAAAACAGAAAACTACACAAAGTCCATCAAATATAATTTCGCTGCAAAGCGTGAAGGAGTGACTGAGATGAAGGTTTTGATTGCAGCCGGCGGTACAGCCGGACATATCAACCCTGCTCTGGCAATTGCACAAAAAATTAAACAGGAAAATCCAAAGGCAGAAATTCATTTTGCAGGAAGAAAAAAGGGAATGGAGTATCGCTTAGTAACCAAAGCGGGATATCCATTTCATCATATTGAAGTAAATGGGATTCAACGAAGTCTTACCCCAAAAAATATTGCCCGAAATGTTGCTGCTGTCTGGCATTTGGCGTGGTCAATGCCAAAAGCAGCATCCATCATCAAGGAATTGAAACCTGATTTGGTCATTGGTGCAGGTGGATATGTCAGCGGTCCGATTGTTCGCACTGCTGCGAAAAAGGGGATTCCAACCGCAATTCATGAACAAAATGCGTTTCCGGGAGTTACCAATAAGCTGCTGGCAAAAGAAGTGAATATTGTGTTTGCAGCAAGTGAAAAAGCAGTGGAAAAACTTAACGCTCCAGAAAAAACGATTGTGGTGGGAAATCCTGTTCGCCCAGAAGTGTTCTTGCAGAATCATGAACAAGAACGAAAAAAACTGGGTGTGCAAGACCAAGTGGTGATTTTGAGTTTTGGCGGCAGTTTGGGTGCAAGAAGAATTAACGAAGTGGTTGCCGATTTGGCAGCATGGCATACAAAAGAAAAGAATTTTTATCACATTCATGCAACAGGAAGCAGAGGAGTTGAGCTGTTTCAGACACTTGCAAAAGAAAAAGGCTTTGATGGTGCAAAGCAGATGGATGTGAGAGAGTATATTCAAAATATGCCACAATTGCTGGCGGCTGCGGATTTGGTTATCTGTCGTGCAGGAGCATTGACCCTTGCAGAACTGGAGGCAGCAGGCAAAGCCTCTATCCTGATTCCAAGCCCCAATGTTGCAGAAAACCATCAATATTACAATGCAATGGAATTGGAAAATATTGGTGCAGCTACGGTAATTGAGGAAAAGGATTTGACAGCGCAAACATTGATTGACACTGTACAGCTTTTGACAGCAGCACCGCAATTGCTGCGAGAAATGGGACAAAAAGCGCATACACTGGCTAAGCCTGACAGTTTGGACTTGATTTGGAACCAATTAAAACAATATAATAAATAATAAAGCAATTCCCAAAGAGCCAAAAACCTTCTCCCAGACCATCCAACAAAAGAACAAAATCAAAATCTGCCGTTCAAATGCCGTTATCACCAGCAGCACAGCGACTGCGGCAGAAAAAAATTCGGGGACAAATGCGCCGTCGAAGGCAGCGAAGAAGAATTTTAATGCTGTTAAGTGCGATGGCATTGATTGTGGCAGGTGTTGTGTTTTGCTGTAAGCTGCTGTTTCAACTAAATGGAGTCCGAATTGAAATTGGTGAGGAAAAATTCCATTATGTTTTGCCCCAGTTGGAAAAAGAAACAGATTCAAATACATCATCAGAAGATAGCAGTCCACCTGAAGATTCCGCTAGTTCTGGTGATTCAATTCCCAATACAGAACCAAATAGCACAATACAAGACAATACAACAGAGCCTTCATCTGATGCTGCGCCAACAGAGCCAAATGCCGAAGATATTCAATTGACTGCATTTACAATGCAGAGAGAGGCAGACCCCGCACCGGCATCAGAAAACAATGAGTCGCAGCCAGCTGAAACACCACAGCCATCCGAAGAACCTGAGCAAAGCAATCCTCTGGAAATTATGCGCCAAGGTGCAAAAGAGGTGCCTTTTTCTCAGCCGATTTCACAAACAACCTATACAGTGGGCGATATTGTACAACTGCTTCAGGTGAAAACCGGGGATAATTTGTTGTATATTGATTTGAAAAACTTGGCTCAAAAAATAGAGCAGCACTGCCCCTATTTGGAAAATGTGAAGGTGAGCTATAAGCTGCCAAACACAATTTTGGTCAAAGCAGAGATTGCACAGCCAAAGTATTATTTGGAACTGGAACAAGGATATGCAATTTTGAGCAGCAATAAAAAAGTGTTGGAAATTGCAGAGCAGCAGCCACAAGAGCAAGTTTGCTTAAACCTTGGGAAAGTCACAGCAGAAACAGGCTTTACAGTGCGCTTTGAGCCTAACCCTCAACCAGTCGATGAGGCTGCAATTTTGGGACAGACAACATTAAGCGAAGAAGGACGAATCAAAGCCCTGAAAGAGGCAAAAGAACAGGCTGAACTGGAAGCGAAAAAGAATGCAGAGGCACGAAGTCAAAGTTTGGAATTGATATTGCAGCTGATTGAAAAATGGAATTTGACAGAAGATATAACAAAAATTGATGTGAATGATGAAATGGAACTGCAACTTTGGTACCAACACCGAATACAGGTCAAATTGGGTACCGAAAATCAATTGGATTATAAAATACAGTTTGCACAAGAAATTTTAACAAAACAATTGAGTTCCAGCGATAAAGGTGAACTGGATGTCAGTTATATCCGTGAAGATGGCGAACTTCGTCCTGTATTTTCCCGAAAAGTCTTTTAAAAAATCGGAATCTGTACTTTTCAGATTCCGATTTTTTATGCTCAAAAATATGACACACAAATCTTTGCTTTTACATATTATAAATCAAAGAGCAGGGGAGGGAGAAAATGTGGCAATAACAATTGCAGTCAGCAGACAGGATGGAAGGCAAAAAGCCGCAGCCGCAGCATTGGAACAAGCAGGATATCGGGTGGTTCGTCCACAGTCCGAAATCTGTGCAGATGTGTTGCTTTTGCCGATGCCTTTTCAGCCATCACAAGAAGAATTAAACCAATTGATAAAATGTGTCAAGCCAAATGGAATGGTTCTTGCAGGAATGCCAAGCAAATCTGCCGTTGATTCCTTTGAGCAAAGACAAATTGAAGTGCAGGATTATGCAAAATGTGAAGAATTAACCCTTTTAAATGCAATCCCCACCGCAGAAGGATGCCTGCAAATTTTAATGAATCTGAGAACAAAAACAATTTGGAACAGCAGAATTTTAATTACAGGCTTTGGAAGAATTGCCAAACTATTGGCAAGAGATTGCATGACCTTGGGCGCAAAAGTCAGCATTGCTGCCAGAAATCCTGCACAACGAGCAGAAGCGGCTGCATGGGGATGTGACACTTTGTCTTTAAAAAACTTGAAAGAAAAAGTATTAGAAACAGACATTGCCATCAACACAGTGCCGTTTTTGTTGTTTGATGCAGAAGTTCTGACAGAGATGAATGTTGACTGTTTGCTGATTGATTTAGCGAGCAGTCCCGGTGGGGTTGATTTTGAACAGGCAGAACATTTGGGGATTCGTACAGAGTGGGCAAGAGGATTGCCGCCAAAGTATGCACCTGAAACCGCTGGGGAAATTTTGGCACAAACAGTGCAAACAATTTTGCAGGAAAGAGAGGGAGAAAAATGAAAGGGTTGAGAATTGTTACAGCGATGTGCGGCAGTTTTTGTACATTTTCG